>NZ_CP022527.1:1800000-2100000 GCF_002237445.1 Neisseria sp. KEM232 | reverse complement strand
AAGACATACCGTCAGCACCGTTACCGCCCCATACATAAGTGGTAAAAGTAATTTCAACACCCTCATTAGTAGGGAACGGCTGTTCAGAAACGATACCACCCACACGGTGGTTGGTCGCAGGTGTCAGGCGCAAAGCACCGCTACCCACATCATCTTTCTTACCGGTTGCGCACGCACCCGGAGTGCCTGAAACGGTCGCTGATGCGGTTTGGCTGCCTGTTCCGGCAGTCAAACAAGCCTCGTTTACGGCAGTTGAGTCAGTCCTACTGGTAATGCCGCTACCCGGCTGCGGCATATACCATCTGTTTTTGGTTACACCCTTTGTGAAATCCTCTTCGATAACCAGTGCACCAACCCCGCTTGTCGAAAACAGAGTGATAGCGGCCAGCACCGCCGAACAGCATGGTTTTAATCTTAATTTATTCATTTTGTTTTCCTTGTGTTTACTGCGAAATGACAACATTCCAAATCAACCGTCTTGCCGCCGGATGTTTTCCCCGCATAAATTTAAAACCTAGTTCTACTAGCTCCCGTATTATATCGTAATATTTTCAATTCAAACAAACATTTTTATTTTTATCAGACAAGCGGCTATGCAACAAAATTTGCCAGCCGTTGCACAACGAGCCGCTAATTTCCTGCATCCTAAAAACAGCAGCGAAAAGGCCGTCTGAAAAGCCTGCAAACTTTTCAGACGGCCTTTCCCCGCCGCTTGCGGCGGGGCATCGCGTTTGGCGGCGTCAGTCGCCGATGATGTCCATGTTTTTGTCTTTAAACTGCGTGTTCGGCACTTTGACAATCAGCGGGTCGATTCTGCCGATGGCTTTTTCGTCTTTACCCGGGTAGCCGAGCTGATGGAGGAAGTAGCGAATGCAGTTGAGACGGGCACGTTTTTTGTCGTCGGAGCGGATAATCGTCCAGGGCGCGTCGCCTGTGTGGGTGTGGAAGAACATGGCGTTTTTCGCTTCGGTGTAGTCGTCCCAGCGGTCGAGCGACTGGATGTCGACGGGCGAGAGTTTCCAGTGTTTCAGCGGATCGTCGCGGCGGGAGATGAAGCGGCGCAGCTGTTCTTCGCGCGATACGGAAAACCAGAATTTAAAAAGATGCAGGCCGCTGTTGACCAGCATTCTTTCCAATTCGGGCGCCTGGCGCATAAAGAGCAGGTATTCCTGCGGTGTGCAGAAGCCCATCACGCGCTCGACGCCGGCGCGGTTGTACCAGGAGCGGTCGAAAAACACCATTTCGCCCGCGGTGGGCAGGTTTTGCACATAGCGTTGGAAATACCATTGGCCGCGTTCGGTTTCGGTGGGTTTTTCCAGCGCGACAACGCGGGCGCCGCGCGGATTGAGATGTTCCATAAAACGCTTGATGGTGCCGCCTTTGCCCGCGGCGTCGCGGCCTTCAAACAGGCTGACGATGCGCTGGCCGCTTTCTTTCACCCAGCTTTGCACTTTTAAAAGCTCGATTTGCAGCTTGGCTTTTTCTTTTTCGTACACGCGGCGGCTCATGCGCAGGCGGTAGGGGTAGTTTTCCGGCAGCGGCGCGGTGCTGGAATCTTCGCCCGACACTCTGCCCTGATGCTGCAACACTTCTTCTTCAAACACTTGCAGGCGGTCTTTGCTTGCGTCCACGTTCACTTCTTCAAAGGGTTTCAGTTGGTGGTCTGTCATGTTTTAAAGCTCCTTTCGTTAAAACTGCCGTCGTTTGACAACAGCGCAATTTTACGCTCATTGACACAAACAAACAAATTGCCGGCCGCGCCGGTGCGGCTATAATCCGCCCTTTTTTCCGCCCCAGAACCATGTCCGGATTCGTCCTTCTCGACGACGCCGTTTCCCGCCGCGCCGTCCTCTACCGCAAACTGCAATACAGCGATTTCCTGCTTTCAGACGGCCTCTCCCGCCTCGACGGTCTGCTGCAGCAAGGTTGGCGGCGCGGCCTGCACGCCGTTGTCGCTGCCGACTATTCTTTCGGCCTGCCGCTGCAAAAACTGCCGTCTGAAAAGCCGAGCACGCTCGCGCTGCACTGGTTTGAATCGTGCGCCGACACCGATACCCAATCCGCGCTGAACGCGCTTTCAGACGGCCTTTCCGACTCCCCCTGCGGCATCTCTGTGCCGCGTCCGTCTGTTTCCGAAACCGAATACCTCACCCACATCCGCACCATACAGCAAGCGATTGCACGCGGCGACTGCTACCAAATCAACTACACATTCCGCCTTGCACTCACGGCCTATGGCAGCCCCGTCGCGCTTTACCGCCGCCTGCGCCAGCCCGTGCCCTACGCCGCGCTGGCCTGCCTGCCCGATTCAGACGGCCGCGAAACGTGGACGCTCTGTTTTTCGCCCGAACTATTTTTAAATATCCGTTCAGACGGCCTCATCAGCACCGAGCCGATGAAAGGCACCGCGCCGTTTGTGGGCGACGGCCTCGACGACACCCGCGCCCGCGCCTTGCAGGCCGATCCGAAAAACCGCGCCGAAAACGTGATGATTGTCGATTTGCTGCGCAACGACTTGGGCAAAACCGCCGAAACCGGCAGCGTGCGCGTACCCGAGCCGTTTAAAGTATCGCGCTTCGGCAGCGTGTGGCAGATGACCAGCCGCATCGAAGCGCAGGCGCGGCGCGGCACAAGTGCGGCAGACATTTTCCGCTCCGCCTTCCCCTGCGGCAGCATCACCGGCGCACCCAAACGCAAAAGCATGGAAATCATCAAAAGCCTCGAAACCACGCCGCGCGGCCTTTACACCGGCAGCATCGGCTTTCTCAACCCGTGCAGCGGCGGAATCGGTTTTGAAGGCACGCTCAACGTGGTTATCCGCACGCTGACCCTCTCGCCGCGTTCAGACGGCCTTTGGCAGGGCGAATACGGTGTCGGCTCCGGCATCGTTGCCGACAGCGACCCGCAGGCCGAATGGCGCGAATGCGGCTGGAAAGCGCGTTTCCTTACCGAGCTGCGCCCCGACTTCGCCGTGTTTGAAACCCTGCGCGTGGAAAACGGGCAATGCGCTTTGTTAAACAGGCATTTAGGCCGTCTGAAAACCGCCGCCGAATCGCTCAACCTGCCGCTGCCTTCCGATTACGAAACGCAAATCCGTAACCGCATCGCCGCGCTGCCCGACACGCCCGCACGCCTGAAAATCACGCTTTCTTCAGACGGCCTCGCGTTTGCAAGTGCCGCGATTGCCGACTTGGACACGCCGCTGCGCGTAACCGTATCGCCCGAAATCCTGCCGCGCCGCGACTACCTGCGCCGCTTCAAAACCACGCGCCGCGAAACCTTCGACGCGGGTTGGCAGGCGGCGGAGCGGCAGGGCGCGTTTGACAGCCTGTTTTTCAATTCAGACGGCCTTTTGCTCGAAGGCGGCCGCAGCAACGTGTTTGTCAGACATTGCGGCCGCTGGCTCACGCCCGCTGCGGATTTGGATATTTTGTGCGGCGTGATGCGGCAGGAAGTGCTCGAAAATCCGCAACGCTACCTCGGCGCAGACAGCGTGTCCGAAGCGCACATCACGCGCGAAATGCTGGCCGAAGCCGAAGCAATCTATCTCACCAACGCCCTGCGCGGCGTGTTGGCGGTAGAATTGCTTGAGGCCGTCTGAAATGCCGGTTTGGCTTTCAGACGGCCTCCGAACACAAGCAATATTTGCCAAACGGCAAAAGGCCGTCTGAAAACCCGGTTTCAGGTTTTCAGACGGCCTTTTGCAAACGGGGCATCAGTCGATCAGCGCGTCTTTTCTATGGCGGTATTGCTTGATTTTCAAAGCATAGCCTGCCACGGTCGGAATCAGCGCGAGTATGGTTTTGAACGTCCACGAGGCATACCACGGCTTGTTGATGACGATGGTGTCCGCCGATGCAGCTGGAATCACAATATTTTTCACCGCATACCAGTCGAGAAACGGCCACCAGCAGGCAACCAGCAGGCCGAGAAACAGCGGCCAGAGCAGCCGCGCATGATCGCGCTGCCACAGCAGAAACAGCAGCACCGCCCACACCAGCGTCAGCACGGCAATCAGCAGCGCCGTCTGCCCCGGCGCGCCGAAATAGGCAGCAGCGAAATAGGTCAGCACCACCCACAGGCCGGCCAGCACCGCCATAATCAATTCTTCCGGACGTTTGAACATCATCTGCTCCTGAGCGAAAAACTGCGCGAATATACCGCAAAACCGCCGCTTTGGATATGGTGTAGAATGCCGCCTTTTCCCCGACGTGAGAGCAACCGTGAAACTGAAATCCTTTCTGCGCCAAGCCTCTTCGGTGTTAAACCGCCTCGACACCTGGCTGCCGCCGGAAAACCGCGAACCCGACTGGCGCGCCACGGCCTACCGCTGGCAGAAGGCGGGCAGCGGCGGCGTGCTGGAAAGCCTGCCCGCGCCGCACACTTTCCCGCTGTCGCGGCTGGCGGCGGTGGACGCGCAAACAGCGCGGCTGGTGCGCAACACCGAGCAGTTCGTCTGCGGCCGCCCCGCCAACAACGTGCTGCTCACCGGTTCGCGCGGCACGGGCAAATCGTCGCTGGTTAAGGCGCTGCTGCACGAATACGCCGCGCGCGGCCTGCGGCTCATCGAAGTGGACAAAAGCGATTTGGCCACCCTGCCCGCGCTGCTGGACGTGTTGGCGGCGCGGCCGGAGAAATTCATCGTGTTCTGCGACGATCTGTCGTTTGAAGAGGGCGAAAGCGGTTACAAGGCGCTGAAAACCGCGCTCGACGGCGGCCTGTCGCAGCGCTGCGCCAATGTGCTGGTTTACGCCACGTCCAACCGCCGCCACCTGATGCCCGAATACATGGCCGACAATGTCGGGCGCACCGGAGTGCGCGGCGAAGTGCACCAGAACGAGGCGGTGGAAGAAAAAGTTTCGCTGTCCGACCGCTTCGGCCTATGGCTGGGTTTTTATCCTTTCGATCAGGAAGACTATCTGCGTGCCGCCGCCAACTGGCTGGATCACTACGGCCTGCCTTTCGACGATACCGCGCGTCAGGCGGCGCTCAACTGGGCGCAGATGCGCGGCAGCCGCTCCGGCCGCACGGCCTGGCAGTTTGCCTGCGATTGGGCGGGCAGGCTGCCGCAGGAGCGGGTGGCGGATTAGGGTCTGTTGACATACAGCATCGCGGCGGTGTTTTTGATAAAGGCAGACCGAATACCCGCACAGCGAAACCAATATATTGAAGGCCGTCTGAAACTTTCAGACGGCCTTTTTGTTTGCACGGACGTATCAGAATGCGACGTAGTTGACGGGATTGACGGGTTTGCCGTCCTGCCGCACTTCGAAATGCAGTTTCACGCGGTCGGCATCGGTGTTGCCCATGCGGGCGATGGTTTGGCCGCGTTTGACGAAATCGCCTTCTTTCACCAGCAGCGCCTGGTTGTGGCCGTAGGCGCTCAGATAGGTGGAGTTGTGTTGGACGATAACGAGGTTGCCGTAGCCACGCAGGCCGTTGCCCGCGTAAACCACTTTGCCGTCGGCGGCGGCAACAACCACTTGTCCGGCTGTGCCCGCAATGTCCACACCTTTGTTGCTGCCGCTGAAATTGGCGACGACGTTGCCCGCAGTCGGGCGCTGCCAAGTGATGCCGGCAACGGTGCGGCTGCCGCCCGAAGGTGCGGGTGTGTGCGTAACGGCGGGGGCGGGCGTTGCCGCAGGCTGGCTGACGCTTGTCTGAGCGGCGGGAGGCGTGTAAGCCGGCACGGGGGTGTGCACGGCGGCGGGGGCGGAATAGCCCGACGGTTTGACGCGCAGGGTCTGGCCGACGCTGATGTTGTTGTCGATCAGATTGTTCCAGGCGCGCAGGTTGTCTTGGGTGATGTTGTAGCGTTTGGAAATGTTGTACACGGTGTCGCCGCGGACGACTTTGTGGGTGGCGGCGTTGATGTCCACGGGGGCGTAAGAGGGAACGTAGGTGCCGGAAGCGGCGGGAGGCGGCGTGTAGGCAGGCGGAGGAGTGTAAACGGCGGCGCCGGTTTCGTTTTGCGGATGGTAGGGCTCGGCGCCGTAGGGATTGCCGTCGGTAACCGCGCCGCTTTGAACGCCGGTGCCGGTGCTGCCGCCTTCGACAACGGGCGCGGCGGGCTGTTGCAGCCACGAGCAGGCGCCCAGCATCAGGACGGCGGCCAGGGAGCCGGTTTTCAATACTGTCTTGTTCAACATATTCTTCTTGCCTTCTTGGATTGGTGGGGGATTCGAGCGGGCGCTATCATAATCAAAGCGTGCGCCCTTCTCAACCCCGAAGGGCGCGGCGCGGCGGCTTATCGGGCGCTCGGACTGTAAAATCGCGTTATCGCACCGCTTTCTGCCAATACCTTGCGGTTTCACTTTGCCGGTTGTAGGCGGTGAGGTCGATTTGCAGCGGGGTAATGGTGACGAACCCTGCGGCGCATTCGGCAAAATCAGTACCCTCCTCGCTGTCGGCCGCCTCTCCCGCCGCGCCTATCCAGTAAACCTGCTCGCCGCGCGGGTTGCGGGCGGGAACGATGCTCTGCTCGTGGTGGCGGCGGCCGAGGCGGGTGATTTTGCAGCCGCGCAGGTCTTCCGCAGCAACGGCAGGGATGTTGATGTTCCACAAAACGGGTTCGGCGGGCGGCTCGGCGGTGAGGCGCTCCAAAAGTTGCCAGGCGGCTTTTTCGGCGGTCGGCCAGTAGCGGTCGCTGTGGTCGTTGAGCGAGAAGGCAACGGCGGGGATGCCGAGCAGATAGGCTTCGGTAGCGGCGGCGACGGTGCCGGAATAGAGGGTGTCGTCACCCATATTGGCGCCGTGGTTGATGCCCGAAAGCACCAAATCGGGCTTGAAATCCGGCAGGGCGTGCAGGGCGAGATGGATGCAGTCGGTAGGCGTGCCGCTGACATAATAAAAGCCGTTTTCGGCTTGGCGCAGATGCAGCGGGCGGTCGAGGGTGAGCGAGTTGCTGACGCCGCTACGGTTGCGCTCGGGAGCAACGACGCGCACGTTGGCAAATTCGGCGGCGACGCGGGCGAGCACGGCAATGCCCTGGGCCAGATAGCCGTCGTCGTTGCAGATGAGGATGTTCATTCGGGATGTCCTTTCGATTGCGGCTGGGTTTGCCGTTTTTATGCGGATGCCCGCTGCTCGGCAAACAGGCGTTGAAACCGTCTGAAAATGGCCGCGCTTGGTTTTCAGACGGCTTCAACGCCGTTTTTGCATGATGCGGCAGGCGTTTGCAAGACGAAGGGCAAACAGGCCGGATGTTTTACACGCGGTTTAAAATCAGCTCCGCCGCCGTCTGCCCGCTTTGCACGGCGGCTTCGAGGGTGGCGGGATAACGCGGGTGGAGATAGTCGCCCGCCGGGTAGATGCGGTTTTGTTGCAGCCAGCGACAGTCGGGAATCTGCCGCCCGGCCACACAGGCGGCGGTGGCGCGTTTTTCAGTCAGGACTTTGGCGGCCAGCGGCGCACCGAGATTGGGGCAGATGCGGCGCAAATCGGCATCGGCGCAGCTTATCCATTCGTCGGCACTAGTGATGCCCGCGAGATCGGAAGCGCTGATTACCGCCGCCACTTCTCGCCCGCTGCCGCCCAAACTGCCGCGTCGGAAAAACCAATGAACCGTTGCATCGGAGAGTCCGCACATCGGCGCGGGCAGCCCGACGTCTTCCGGGTAACGCAGATAAACGGTGGTAATGGCATGACAGCGGATGCTGTTGAAGGCCGTCTGAATTTCGGGAGGCGTTTCAGACGGCATCAGTGCGGCGGCATGATAGGGAGCCACGGCCAAAACCACGGCATCGAAATCCTCCCCGTCCGCCCGCACGCGTCCGTCGGGCAGAATTTCCAAACGCCCTACCCTGCGGCCGAAACGCACTTCCGCGCCGCGACGGCGCAAAAACGCCACGGCAGGTTCGGCAAGCAGGCTGCTCAAACCGGTTTTCGGCAACAGGTAATCGGCTGCGTCCTTTTCCGCCCACACGCCGTCCTGTAAAACCGCCTGTAAAGCGTTGAGGCCGGCCGTTTCCAAAGGTGTGTTCAATGCGCCCAGCACCAGCGGCCGCCAAAACCGCGCCGCCAAACGGGGCGGACATTGCTGTTCCGCCAACCAGCGGCCGACGGGCATATCTCCACCCGTTCTGTTTTTCAACCGCCGCATCTGGCCGAGTAAAGCCGTTTTTTCCGTTAGCCCGATATTCTTCGCCCGCAATACGCCCCACACGATATGCAGCGGCGCGGGAAGGGATGAGGCCGTCTGAAACTGCAAGCCGTCGGCCAGATGCCATTGCAGCGGCAGACGTTCGCAACTTTGCCGCCAGTCCGCACCGATTTTGTCCAGCAGATGGCGTACGCTGCGGTAGGCGTGGAGCATGATGTGCTGGCCGTTGTCCAAAAAAGTGAAGCCCTCATTTCCCGACGCCGGCGATTTCGCCCTGCCACCCGCCGTTTTTCCGGCTTCAAATACGGTGACATCGGCAGCGTCTGACAGCCTGACAGCGGCAGACAAACCGCTCCACCCCGCGCCGATTACGGCGATTTTTTGTTTCGCTTTGTTTTTCATGGGTTAAATCCGAACAGCCAGGTTTTCAGGGCAATCCGCTTTTTGCGCGGCGAGGGAATGGCGGTTTTGTAACGCAGCACGTTGGCCGCACCGTCGCGGCGGATTTCCTGCAACAGCGCGTAATACACCGCCGCCATCACCAATCCCGCCTTTTGTTTTTTATAGTCTTCAGACGGCAGCAGGACACGCGCCTCCCGATACGTCTGCTGCGTCCTCTTGATTTGGAAATCCATCAGCGCGGCAAATTCGGGGGTTAGCCGAGCCTGCAAAATCATATCCTCCGTCACATTGAAGTGGGAACACTCGTCCTGCGGCAGATAAATCCGCCCCATACGCGCATCCTCGCCGACATCGCGGATAATATTGGTCAGCTGCAAAGCCAAACCCTGTTTTTCCGCATACAGCAGGGTTTGGACATTGGAAAACCCCAGAATCCGCGCAATCAGGCACCCCACTACGCCGGCAACGCGGTGGCAGTACAGCGACAGCGCGGCAAAATCGGCATAGCGCACCTGCTGCAAATCCATCTGCATGCCTTCAATAATTTCCGACAGTTCTTCGTGAGGTAGTGAAAAATCCGCCGCCACCTGCTGCAAAGCACGGTTTACGGGATGTTCGGGGAGGCCGTCTGAAAAAACTTTAGCCAAATCACCACGCCACCATTGCAAAGAAATATTGGCAACCGCAGCATCCGAACAATCGTCGGCCACATCGTCCAACTCGCGGCAAAATGCATACAAAACAAGCAAAGCGTCACGCTTCTCCCGTTCGAGAAAACGAAACCCCGCTAAAAAATTGGAGCGGCTGGACAATACTTTTTCACGGCAATATTCCAAGGGCTGCATTTGTATGTATGCGACAAGCATTTAAAAAAGGAAGCGATTGTAATGTGATTCGGCGGGACAAACAAACAGCCCGCGAACTGAAAACAGATTCGCGGGCTGTTTGTTTGAGGAAGCTATTAGACAATTCAAATTATTTCACGACACAGGGAGAAGTCGTCTGAAACGCTTTTGCTGCCGCTATATTTGCTGCCCTATTGTTTCCGATACAGGCATAATTAGCACCTCTGCTGTCCGCCCAAGCCGCATAACGGTAACCTGAATTCTTAGGTACGGCATAGGCGCGGAAGCCGACCTTGTAGGCATCAGCCGGAGATCTTGTAATAAATGAAACATTAAAGTCGTATTTTCCCCTTATTTCGGAATCAATTATTTTGTCAGCTTCAGTCTTAAGCTTTCCTTCTGTTTTGATGTCGTTCTCAAAATAACCGGGTTTTTTAACCATTTCCGATTTGAAAAAAGTAGCAGCCTCAGACATTTCCGATTGGGCATAAGCCAAATTGGTTTTTTCTACATGTTCCTGATAAGACGGAATTGCAATTGCGGCAAGGATACCGATAATGGCAACTGTAACCATCATCTCGACTAAGGTAAAACCAACGTAAGACATTTTTTTGTTTTGCATTCGGATTCCTTAATCAATCAAGAGTGGCAGCAACATATGATTGAAGGGTCACCACTGTATTTTTATTTTCTCCCCAAGCTCTTACTGTAACACGTAAAATATCTTCATCATCTTCTTTTCCGATAAGTTCAATTAAATATTTAGGATTTCGAGAAACCGGGCTTTTAGGTTTTACAATATAATCAACAGCTCTTGATTCCCAGCAACTAACTTGAGAACCATCACACGAGCCTTCCCAAACAGGATTTTTATCACCAGGCATACATAATCCCTCTTTACTGCAGCCTGGAACTGTCGGAAATTGACTTAATTTAAGACTGCTGATCTTAGCCTCACCCCCTCGTAATGCAGACTCAGCCACTTGCATCGCCATCTTCCTATCTGCATCATTGCTGCTGATTCTACTCTCTGTATTAAATGACTGTGCTGCTGCCAATACCATAACTGCCAGCACAAGCATCATCACCATAACCACAGGTAATGAAAACCCTCTTTGCTTTATTCTCATTGTAAAATTTTCCTATCTTATAAATTTCACTTCTTGCTGGAAACCACGATCAGCACAAAAAGCACCTGCATGTACTGTAGCATCAATATGATACGTTTGAATATCAGATGCAGAACCATTAGAACTTTTTCCTGCAACTAAATTCCCATCCCCTCCCCTACCTTGCAACTTAAGACGCAATAAAGTTGGGGGAGGAGCCTTAGCTCCTGTCAATATTGTTTTTTGAAATTTAATTTTTGCATCATTATTTTTTTCAGTACACGCAGGAGAAGAGGCATAATAACCAAACTGTATATCCCAACTATCCACTCCCGTTAATAAAAGTTGCGGTTCACCAAATGTACCATCTGCATTCATCTGGAACAAATACAAACCTTTATCTCCCCCATTAGGTTGGCCAATAGCATATACATTAACGGATTGCCTAAAAATGGTCGCATTATTCACATCCACAAGAGGAACGGGAACCTGAGCAACTCGTAGTTGTTGCCTAGCATAAACTTTTTTTGCTCCAGAAAACCTCTCCAAAGTAGAACAGCTACTAACTACAACAGGAGCAGCATCATGACCACTTAATTCTGCTAACTCATCCGTCTGAGGAATATTAATATTAAAAAAATTACCGCTTACTTTAGCGTTACCAGATCCAATACCATAAGTAAATAATAAAACATTATTTCCTAGAAAGGAAAAATTAGAATTCAACCACCCACGAGCATCCGCTACAGGTATCAATTTTATACCCTGATTCTGTTCATTTTTATAAAGCAAGTCATCCAGTCTATTGTGATTAGTATAATTATTATTTTTATACACCCCGTAGTCATTAAGAACAATTCCACCATCAACACTTTGTTTAGATAGATTGAAACATCCAAAGAAACCAGCCATCCGTGCATCACGCACAATCATATTAGTTGCATTTCTTAAATCTTGCTGTACCTGAAGCCGTGCATTAGCCGCAGTACTTAATTTTTGAGTTGCAATAAAACCAGAACCAGCAGCAACAAGAACAATCATACTTAAAGCAGCAGCTACTAAGAGTTCAATCAAAGTAAAGCCAGATACGGATAATTGTCGTCTATAATTATTAGACAACATACTAATTTTTATATTTTTATTGCTCATCATTGTCCATCTTTCAAATATGTTTGATAACTTACTGACTGGTTTTTCGCCCCCTGCACTCCAGAAGAATTTGGATCTACTAACCACGCTATCTTGATAGCAATATTACCACTACCACTACATTTAGCATCAAAAGTACCATCAGCCATAATCTCTGGCTTATCATTTAAATTATCATCTTCACAAATTCGCCATTTAACCCCCATATCCCCCAGCTTACCCGATTCCAATTCTTTAGAAAAATTAAATAGTTGCCACAAAGCTAGTTGATTTAATGTATATTCATTATATTTTGGTTCGTTTTTAGGCATTTTTGTATCATCTGATTTATAATGCCCATAATTTTTTTTAGTCCAAGTTCCAGCATTATCCAACTCCAATTCAGGGTTAGAAAGTATCCCCTCAATCAGATTTTGAGCTGCTTGAGCTGCAATGGTTTGTGTTTCGGCCTCTCTAACACTACTCACAGAGCGCAACTGTGTCGCCAACAACGCCAAAATTCCCAAAGCCAAAACAACAACAGAGACCAACACCTCTACAAGAGCAAAACCTTGAACTCGTAATTTATCTTGAGAAACATTTACAGACTTCATGCTACATATCCCTTTATTTATATTCGCATGCTTTCAAATCACCTGCTCTATCGCAGAATTTTACTTGATTTCCTGATACTAATAATACAACAGAACGAGAAGACTTACTATTTTCATCCTTAGCCTGAGCATCGGTTAGAGTAAATTTAACATAGCCACTAATAGGATCTATCGTACGAAAATCTGCAGTAGCATTTCCTGTCGTAATTCGCCGAACAGATCCGTCTGGTAAAAATGCTAATACGGAAGTATTCGGATTTTTAGCCGCATCGCTCCCATCATACTTCACACTACGTACACTATATTGAACCCGATCGCCGCTATTATCGTTCCCTTGACTTCTTTGGTTGATGATTGCCACACGCAAAGATTCATCAACACCTCGAACATATTGCTTATCTAAATTTCTATCTGCCCACAACATCAATCCAGAACCTGAGTATTGCTCTTGGCACTGTCCATTAGGATTTCCATCTTTCCTGATCTGAGCAGGGCAAAGGTAAACGGGCAGATTCAATCGAGCAGCTTCAGATCTACCCAAACGAATCATGTTAGCTACCTTTTCTGCTGCTGCGGCAACACGGCGTTTTGCCAACCACTCAGAGAAGTTTGGTATGGCTACAGCTGCCATGATAGCCATAATGGCAATCGTCACCATCAACTCAACTAATGTAAAACCCTTTTCCAATATTTTCATGAAGCTTTCCCTATTCGCGTCTTTTCACAGAGCGTATGTCCCATATCAAATAATTATTCCGTTATTCTAAACGATAAAGGCATACATATTCCAGCACAATTTGATTTAAAACCCCTGTATCTCACTCTTCAACCGTAGCCGCATCCGGCACATAAGCAGCATTATCAAACTTGGTAAACTGCCCCATCCAGGTAAGGAAGATTTTACCGACCGGCCCGTTACGGTGTTTGCCGATAATACATTCGGCCAACCCCTTCATCGGCGACTCGGGGTTGTAGTATTCGTCGCGGTACATAAACATAATCAAATCCGCATCCTGCTCAATAGCGCCCGATTCGCGCAAATCGGACATAATCGGACGTTTGTCGGTGCGCTGCTCGACGGAGCGGCTCAACTGGGACAGGGCAATAATCGGCACTTGCAGCTCTTTTGCCAGCGATTTGAGCGACCGGGATATTTCACCCAGTGCGGCGGCACGGTTGTCGGTGCGGCCGGAGCTTTCCATCAATTGCAGGTAATCGATAACAATCAGACCGAGTTTGCCGCCAAACTGCCTGGCAAGACGGCGGGCGCGGGCGCGCAGTTCCAAAGCGGTCAGACCGGCGGTTTCGTCGATAAACATCGGTGCATCGGCCAAACGGTTTACCGCCTCGTTCAGACGCCCCCAGTGCTCGTCCTGCAACTTGCCGGTTTTCAAAACATGCTGGTCGAGCCTCCCCACCGAACCGAGCATACGCATCACCAGTTGGGAGCCGCCCATTTCCATCGAAAACACGGCCACCGGCAGCTTGGCTTCCAACGCCACGTGTTCGGCGATATTGATGGAAAACGCGGTTTTACCCATCGAAGGACGCCCGGCCACGATAATCAAATCGCCCGGCTGCAGGCCGGATGTTTTTTTGTCCAAATCGATAAAACCGGTGGAAACACCGGTTACTTCGTCGGGATTGTCGCGGGCATAAAGCATGTCGATACGTTCGACCACTTCGCGCAGCAAGTCGGGCAGCTGCAAAAAGCCCTGTTTGGATTTGGCCGTACTTTCGGCGATTTGGAAAACTTTGTTTTCGGCTTCGTCGAGCAGCTGGGCGGCATCGCGGCCTTGCGGATTATAGGCATTCCTAGCAATTTCCGTGCCGACTTCGGCGAGCTGGCGCATCACCGATTTCTCCCGCACGATTTCGGCATAGCGGCGGATATTGGCGGCCGACGGCGTGTTTTGTGCCAGCGAAATCAGATAGTTGAAACCGCCGACTGTTTCCAGCTCGTCGTTGCGTTCCAAGTATTCCTGCACGGTAATCACGTCGGCAGGCTTGCTTTCGTTGATTAGTGACGCGATTGTGCGGAAGATTACGCGGTGCTCGTGGCGGTAAAAATCCTCGCCCCCCACCACGTCGGCGATTCTGTCCCACGCGCTGTTTTCCAGCAGCAGGCCGCCGAGCACCGACTGTTCGGCCTCAACCGAATTGGGCGGCAGCGACAGGGCGGCGGTTTCTTCGGAAGAATGTTCGTCGTAATCGGCGTAGTCGTTCATGTCTTTACCACAATATTTTTCAGACGGCATTATAGCCGAAACGAAAGGGAGCCAGCCCTGCGGCCGCTCCCTTTTTTCTGTCTGCGCACTTTATTCCGCGCCAAATTCCAGCAGTTGAAATTCCTCTTTGCCTGCGAAGCATTCGGGGCATTCCCAATCGTCGGGCAGGTCTTCAAATTTCGTCCCCGGGGCGATGCCGCGTTTGGGATCGCCCTCTTCTTCGTCGTAAATCCATTCGCACAATACGCATACATACTGAGCCATATTCCGTTTTCCTTTTTATTTGCCGTTTTTACACAAAACGAAACAGGCCGTCTGAAAACGGCCTGTCCGTCCCGCGCATATTGTAGCGGCTCTTGCTGCGGCGTTAAATCGAAAACTCGCCTTCGCCCATAAATTCCAGCTCGCTGATTTCCTTGCGCAGGTGTTTGATGGCGGGGGTGACGATGGCGACAAACATCGCTTCGCGCACGCGCCGCTGCACGGGGCTTTGCATCAAATAGCCCGCCGCACCGGTGTGCAGGGCGGCCGATTGCGCGGCGTCGAGGCAGAGCACGGCGGCGGCTTCGCGCAGGCGCAGGGTTTCCAAGAGTTCGGGTTCGTTGCGGTAGGCAGCGTCGGCCAGCTCGGCGGTTTTGTTTAAGGCCGTCTGAAAACGCCCGTTCAGTTCTTCATAACCGTTGTCGAGGAAATCGTTGGTTTCGCTGCCCGTGTTGGCAGCGGCGATTTCGGCAAGACAGCCGTCGACAATGCCCGCGCCGATGCCGATTTGCAGCAGGATGAAGCCCGCTTTGATGCTCTGGATATAGTCGGCAAACTGCTCAGGCTCAGCAATCACGTCTTCGTGAGGCACAAACACGTTTTCAAATTTGATGGCGAAGGTGCGCGTGCCTTCCAAGCCGCAGAATTCCGGGCAGGGAATCAGCGACACGCCCGTTCGTTGTCCGCCGGTGACAAACATCACGTAGCTGCCGCCGATTTGCGCCGTGTTCGCCCAAATGTGGTTTTCGCCGAGGTTGGACACCCACGGCAGGATGCCGTTGACAATATAGCCGCCGTCGGTTTTTTCCGCCTGCAACTGGTGCTTCTCGATGCCTGCCAAGTGTTTGACAGTATTGGACATACCCGTTCCCGCCAGCACTTTGCCGTTTAACACGTCGGCCAGATAGCGGCGTTTCACTTCCGCATTGGGCGTTTGGTGCAGATACCAGGCGCAGGCGGCCTGACACCAGGCGGAAAAGGCCGTTGCGCCGCACACTTTCCCCACCTCGCGCAGCACTTCTATCTGCGCCGTCAAACCCAGCCCGCTGCCGCCCTCCTCCGGCGTGCCGACGGCGGCAAAACCGCCGATCGCGCCCAGGCCGCGCAAAAATTCTTCGGGATACAGCCCTTTGCGGTCGATGTCTTCGACTAAGGGCTTCAATTCGGTTTGCACCAGTTCGGCGGTTTGCCGCAACAGGGTTTCGCGTGACATATTTCGGTTCTCCTGATTGGTGTATTAGGGTCTGTTGACAATCAGCATTGCGGCGGTATTTTTGGTAAAAATCCGCGCCTGCCGCGTCAAAAATGCTCGCAAGGTGTCCAACCTTGCTGCGCTTTTTTCCTTGCAAACACGGATTTTTCCTCAAAAAACCGCTTCGCAAGCTGAATGTCAACAGCCCCTACGGTACGGATACGGAAAAGGCCGTCTGAAAAGCGGATTTCGGTGTTTCAGACGGCCTTTGAAGCAATGAATCTTTAAGCGTAGGCCTGTAATTCGGGATTGATTTCGGTGCGCGCCAGATTGTTGGTGTAGTTGCACAGCGTTGCCAGCGCCACGCCGAGCACCACTTCTACCGCCTGCTGCTGGTTGTAGCCCGCAGCAAAGAAGGCCTGCAATTCGTCGTCGGATACATTGCCTTTTTTCGCAATCACCTGCTGCGTGAAATCCGACAGCGCATTCAGCTTGGCATCATCAATCGGGGACACGGCGCGCACGGCGGCGATTTGGTCGGCGGTCAGCAGTTTTTTCAACGTGGCGAGTTTGGTGTGGCCGGCCACGCAGAAACCGCACTCGTTGATTTTGGCGGCGAGAATCTGCACCACCTCGCGCTCGCCCGGCGTGAGCGAAGTTTCGCCGTTGAGCTTGCCCACTTCCTGATAAAAGGCCAGCGCCTCGGGCGAATTGGCGAGCACGCCGATAAGATTGGGCAGGAAACCGTTGGCTTTGAGCGCGGCTTCGACGCGGGGTGTGGCTTTTTCGGGAGCGGTTTCGACGGTATGGATGGTTAAGCGTGCCATGTTTTTTCCTTTTTTCGGTGTGTATTCGGGAGGCGGCGATAATAGCGGAGGCGGCCTGACGGGGGAAAGAACGCTTTTTCCGTTGCGGCAAACTAAAAGTTATAAGGCCGTCTGAAATGTGGGAGGCCGTCTGAAAAAACCAGCTGCGCGGTTTTTTCAGACGGCCTCTTGCCGACGGTACGGACGGGTTCAGTCCAGCATGCGCCAGGCGGTTTGTCCGCCTGCGCGCATGGGGACGAGGGTTTCGCTGCCGTAGGGTACGGACGCTGGGATGTTTTGCGGCTCTTTGACCAGCGTAACGGTGTCGCTGTTTTCGGGCAGGCCGTAGAAGCGTGCGCCGTTTTGCGAGGCGAAGGCTTGGAGTTTGTCCAACGCGCCGGCGGCTTCAAATACTTCGGCGTACAGCTCGATGGCGGTCATCGCGCTGAACATGCCCGCGCAGCCGCAGGCGTTTTCTTTGGCGGTTCGGGCGTGCGGGGCGGAGTCGGTGCCCAAGAAGAATTTGTGGGATTTTTCGCCGGTTACGGCGGCGACGAGGGCTAGTCGGTGGCTTTCGCGTTTGAGCACGGGCAGGCAGAAATGGTGCGGGCGCACGCCGCCGACGAGGAGGTCGTTGCGGTTGAGCAGCAGGTGTTGCGGAGTTACGGTGGCGGCCACGTTGTCGCCCGCTGCCAATACCAGCCGCGCGGCTTCGGCGGTGGTGATGTGCTCGAACACGACTTTCAAATCGGGCACTTGCGCGAGCACGGGCTTCATCACGCGTTCGATAAAGGCGGCTTCGCGGTCGAAGATGTCGATGTCGGGGTCGGTAACTTCGCCGTGTACGAGAAACAGGATGCCCTGACGCGCCATTTCCTGCAATACGGGGATGAGTTTGAACAGGTCGGTTACGCCCGAGTCGGAATTGGTGGTCGCGCCGGCGGGGTAGAGTTTGAAAGCGACGATGCCGGCGGCTTTGGCTTCGCGCACCAGTTCGGGCGTAGCCTGGTCGGTGAGATACAGCGTCATCAGCGGCTCGAAGCGGCTGCCTGCGGGCAGGGCGGCGAGAATGCGTTGTTTGTAGGCAAGTGCGTCGGCAACGGCGGTTACGGGCGGCTTGAGGTTGGGCATAATCACGGCACGCCCCATCTGGCGGGCGGTATAGGGCGCAACGGCTTTGAGTGCGTCGCCGTCGCGCAGGTGCAGGTGCATATCGTCGGGGCGGATGATGGTGAGGGTTTGCATGGATGTTCCTTTGGAATCTGTATTTGTGATTGAGGCCGTCTGAAAGGATTTTCAGACGGCCTTTTGTTTCAAACTGCTCAGGCTTCTTTATTTTCCGCCGCTTTCACGCGCAAACGCAGGCCGAGTTCGCGCAGCTGTTTGTCGTCCACCGCATTCGGCGCGTTGGTGAGCAGGCATTGTGCGCGTTGCGTTTTCGGGAAGGCAATCACGTCACGGATGGATTCGGCGCCGGTCATCAGCGTTACCAAACGGTCGAGGCCGAAGGCCAAACCGCCGTGCGGCGGTGCGCCGAATTTCAGGTTGTCCAACAGGAAGCCGAATTTTTCTTGCTGCTCTTCAGGTGTGATTTTCAGTGCGGCGAACACTTTTTCCTGAATGTCGGCACGGTGAATACGGATGGAGCCGCCGCCGATTTCCCAGCCGTTGAGCACCATGTCGTAGGCACGGGCAAGGCAGTTGGCGGGGTCGCTGTCCATCAAATCTTCATGGCCAGGTTTGGGCGAAGTAAACGGGTGGTGCATGGCCGCCCAACGCTCGTTTTCTTCGTCGTATTCAAACATCGGGAAATCGACTACCCACAAGGGTTTCCACTCATCGACAAAATAGCCGTCGGCCGCGCCGTGTTCCAGGCCGACTTTGATGCGCAATGCGCCCAAGGCTTCGTTGACGATTTTGGCTTTGTCTGCGCCGAAGAAAATCAAATCGCCGTTTTGTGCGCCGGTGCGCGCGATGATTTCTTTCAGGCTGCTTTCGGACAGGAATTTGACGATGGGCGACTGCAGGCCGCTGTCTTCGCCGTTAGTGAGATTGGTTACATCATTGACTTTGATGTAGGCCAGACCCTTCGCGCCGTAGATGCCGACAAATTTGGTGTATTCGTCGATTTCTTTACGCGAGAATTTGGCGCCGTTCGGCACGCGCAGGGCGGCAACGCGACCGCCTTTCATGTCGGCGGCGGCGCGGAAGACTTTGAATTCTTCCGTTTTCATCAGGTCGGTCAGCTCGGTGAATTTCAGGCTGATGCGCATGTCGGGTTTGTCCGAGCCGTAGTGGAACATGGCTTCGGAATAGGGCATGCGCGGGAAGTTGCCCAAATCCACGCCCAGCGCGTCTTTGAATACCTGTTTGGCCATACCTTCGGTGATGTCCATGATTTCATCCTCGTTCAAGAACGAGGTTTCCAAGTCGATTTGGGTGAATTCAGGCTGGCGGTCGGCACGCAAATCTTCGTCGCGGAAGCATTTGGTGATTTGGTAGTAGCGGTCGAAACCGGCTACCATCAACAATTGTTTGAACAACTGCGGCGATTGCGGCAGCGCGAAGAATTCTCCCGTATGCACGCGACTGGGCACGAGGTAGTCGCGCGCGCCTTCAGGGGTGGAGCGGGTCAGCATCGGCGTTTCGATGTCGATAAAGCCCTGTTCGTCCAAATAACGGCGCACACCCATGGCTACCTGATAACGCAGGCGCAGGTTGCGCTGCATCACGGGGCGGCGCAGGTCGATCACGCGGTTTTGCAGGCGCACGTTTTCGCTGATGTTTTCGTCGTCGATTTGGAAAGGCGGCGTGGCGGCGGCGTTCAATACTTCGATTTCTTTGGCCAGAATTTCGATTTTGCCGGAAACCATTTTGTCGTTGGTGGTGCCTTCGGGGCGGTTGCGCACGCGGCCGGTGATGCTCAAAACGTATTCGTTGCGGGCGGAATCAGCCGTCTGAAAGGCTTCGGGCGTGTCGGGGTCGATCACGACTTGGACGATGCCTTCGCGGTCGCGCAGGTCGATGAAAATCACCCCGCCGTGGTCGCGGCGGCGGTGCACCCAGCCTTTGACGGTTACGGTTTGATCTAAGTATTGCTCGCTGATTAAGCCGCAGTAGTTGGTACGCATGTTTTGGGTCTTTCTGTTAGTCGTCAATTAAATAGGTTGAAAAGTTTGTTTCAAGCTGCTTTCAGGCAGGCAGCCTGAAAACGGTTTATTCGTTTTTGCTGTCCGGTTTTTGCCGGGCATTTTCTTCGGCTTCCGCTTTCCATTCCTGAAATATCAGTTCTTTCAGGGCTTCTTTTTCGGCTTTATCGGGCCGGCCGTAGTGGCGGAGCGTGAAGGCTTCGGTGCGTTGGTAAGGTTCGCTGTGTGCCGGCATCCGGTGCGGTTCGTGAAACTGCGCGTGTGCCGCCACGGCGCGTTGTTCGTTGATCAGGATATAGAGCTTGTTGTCGTCGCAGTTGTGCGGATGGCACAGGGTGGAAGCGAGATAGCGTTTGCCGTTTATCCTTACTTCGCCGTGGGGGCCGCTCGAACTCAGGGCGTCTTGAATCCAAGCCTGATCTTCTGCGGGGATTTCGGACAGGATTTGGCTGCGCCAGACTTGTTGGTAGGCGGGTTTTTTGAGCAGCTCGGACAGATGGCGATCGGCTATCCATTCGATTTCTACGGATTTGGCGGCGGCGGGCGCGGCAACGGCCAGCATCAGGGCAAGGGCGGCGGCAATTCGGGCAAGGCGGGGCATGGCGGGCATTTGATAAAACGGGTTAAAGCCTTTTCAGGCTGCCTGAAAAGGGCAAACGGGCGGATTGCAAAACTTTGTGCGGTTTTAATCGGGCTTTCAGACGGCCTCAGAGGCCGTCTGAAAAGGTTTATTTGGGGCTTAGGAAGCAAAATCACCCAAATCAGTGATAAGCTTCTGAAATGAAATTAAAAAACAAGTACCAAAAGTTCAGCAAAATTTCTGAACCACAATTTCGTCAAATTCTACGGCTATTTGCCTTGGATTTGACTGCTTCTGATACTGCCAGACTAACTGGCATCAGTGTCAGAAGTATCAACACGCTATTCTTAAAATTACGCAACGGTTAGCTGCCGAATGCGAGCAGCAAACTCCTTTTGATGGCGTTGTTGAACTTGACGAATCCTACTTTGGTGCGAAGCGTATTCGTGGCAAACGCGGACGCGGTGCTGGTGGTAAAACCATCGTCTTTGGGGTACTCAAACGGGGCGATAAGGTTTATACAGAAATCGTACCCGATGCCTCCAAAGCCACGCTACAAAAGGTTATACGCGGCCATATCTCCATTGAGAGCGTCATCAATACTGACGGATGGCGCGGTTATCATGGTTTGATTGATATGGGATTTGCAAAGCATTTTAGGGTGCATCACGGGCAAAATGAGTTTGCTCGTGGAGCGCAACATATTAACGGTATTGAGTCGTTTTGGAGTTATGCAAAACACCGTCTGATACACAACATGGTGTAGCAAAACATACGTTTTACTTGCATCTGAAAGAAACTGAATTTCGCTTCAATCACAGGCATGATGATTTGTACAAAGTACTGCTGAAAATGTTGCGGAATGATCCTTTAAAATGATTTTTGCTTCCTAAGCCCCTTTTTTATTTTGGCTCACTATACGACGCGAAAAGGCCGTCTGAAAAAGCCGTTTTGGACTTTTCAGACGGCCTCAAAGCAGAAAAAGGGGTTATGCCTGGTGAAAACGTAGCCATCACAGTCGAACTGATTGCTCCGATCGCCATGGAAGAAGGTCTGCGCTTCGCCATCCGCGAAGGCGGTCGTACCGTCGGTGCGGGTGTTGTGTCTACCGTAATCGCTTAATTTGAAGGATAACGAATCAATGGCAAACCAAAAAATCCGTATCCGTCTGAAAGCCTACGATTACAGCCTGATCGACCGTTCCGCACAGGAAATCGTTGAAACTGCCAAGCGTACCGGTGCCGTTGTCAAAGGCCCGATTCCGCTGCCGACCAAAATCGAACGTTTCAACATCCTGCGTTCGCCGCACGTGAACAAGACTTCCCGCGAACAGCTGGAAATCCGTACCCACCTGCGCCTGATGGACATCGTGGATTGGACCGACAAAACCACCGATGCGCTGATGAAGCTGGATCTGCCGGCCGGTGTGGACGTGGAAATCAAAGTCCAATAATCTGCTTGCAGCGGTAAAGAAAAGCCGAACGGGAAACCGTTCGGCTTTTTGTGTGCGTAGATGCTTTGGCCACATAAATGGCACGCGGTTGGTTAGCGGATAACGGAAGAGGCCGTCTGAAAGCGCGGCTTTGACTTCGCCGAAGCTGCGCTTTCAGACGGCCTTTGTTCCGCCAATTCGGGTAGGGACGGCGCTTTGCTCAATCTTCCCGACCCAAAATCATTGTGCCGATGCCCGTGTCCGTGAACACTTCCAAGAGCAGGGCGTGCAGGATGCGGCCGTCGATAATGTGCACCGCCCGTACCCCGTTGGTGGCGGCGTCTACGGCGGATGCGATTTTCGGCAGCATTCCGCCGTGCAGTGTGCCGTCGGCTGTCAGCTCGGTAATGCGGCTCGGTGTCAGCTTGGTGAGCAGGCGGCCGGATTTGTCCAGCACCCCCGTGATGTTGGTCATCATCAGCAATTTTTCCGCGCCCAATTCCTCGGCCAGTCTGCCGGCCACCAAGTCGGCATTGATATTGAACGCCTCCCCCGCGCTGCCGACGCCGATGGGGGCAATGACCGGGATGCCGCTGCGTTCGATAACGGTGTGCACCAGCGCCGTGTCGATGCTGTCCACCTCGCCGACCTGGCCGATATCGACGCGGCCTTGCGGCGTGTCCAGCAGCAGCTTTTTGGCGCGGATGAAGTGGCCGTCGCGGCCGGTGATGCCGATGGCGCTGCCGCCGTTTTGGTTGAGCAGCGAGACGATTTCTTTGTTGACATGGCCGCCGAGCACCATTTCCACAATGTCCATCGTTTCGGCATCGGTGACGCGCATGCCTTGGACGAATTCGCCTTTTTTGCCGATTTTTTCCAGCATTTCGTTAATCTGCGGCCCGCCGCCGTGGACGATCACGGGATGGATGCCGACCAGTTTCAGCCAGGCCACGTCTTTGGCGAACCCCTCTTTCAGGTGTTGCTCGGTCATGGCGTTGCCGCCGTATTTGATAACGAAAATGTTGCCGGAGAAACGGCGGATGTAGGGCAGGGCTTCGGCCAGGATGTCGGCTTTGAGCTGCGGAGAAACCTTGTCGGTGGGTTTGTGCATATCGGAATCCTCTATTGTTGTCGTTGGCAGGCTGCGGATTGTACCGCAGGCCGCGGTACAGCGGAGGGAGGCCGTCTGAAAACCGCGAATGCGGTTTTCAGACGGCCTTATATATTGCGCCCCATTCAAGGGGGTATCCAAACAATCCTTAACGCCCCTTAACCCAGCCAAGTGAAAGGGGCTTTTTCATGTCACAAAATCAAGATACCGCAAACGTCGTTTTCGCTTCATCCTACTGGCGGATTTCCCGCCTCGCAGACTGTAGCGTCCTGTGCCTGTACCGATGGAACAACCAAACGCATGACTTGGTTTTCCGCTGCGAATTTCCCGATTTTCCCGCCGCACTCCGCCATATCGACGACAACCGTCTTCATTATCCCGTCATTCTCACAAGCTGCGGCCTGCCGTTTTTGAGTGAGGGCGGCGAAGCCGAAAACACGGCCTGCATGGATTTGTTCCCCGACAGCACGGATGCGGCTGCGGATGTTCTTTAACTGACTGACAGAGAGGAAGGGGCTTTCGGGCGGAGGCCGACAGACGCGCCCTTGCGCGTCGGCGGCCAACGCCGAAAGCCCCCCCCCTAGACTAACAGGGGGGGAGCAAAAAAACCGAAGCCCCGAATCCCATGCGGAGGGAGCAAATGAGCGAAGAAGTGGAATATTTTTCCCATTTCATCACCGACGGAAACGGCAAACTGCGGGAAGTCCTGCAAAGACGGGGAAAAACAGACGGAGTATTTATCGACTGGCTGACCGTCACTTTTCACGAAGACACCCTAGTCAAAGCGGCAGGCCATCCGCTGGTATCCGACAACGAATACATGTACGTCCTCAGTCGCAAACTGGAAGAAATACTCGGATTCGGCATTACCCGAAAATGCAAGTCCAAAGGTAACAAATTTTACGAAATGATGTTCCGACTTGGCTCGGAAACGGTTGATTACGGAGAAGTCCACTACGGCGGGCAGCGCGGCACGGTATTAATCGAACTCAAAGGCGTAGGCTGTTCCATGGCAAAAGAGGGCTGGGAAGCACGGATGTTTGATTTTCTGCAACAGGCCATCCGTCCCCGCATCACCCGCATAGACCTGGCGATTGATTTTTTCAATGGCGAGTACACGCCCGAACAGGCAGAGCTAGACCACGATAACGGCTTTTTCGATAACCACAATATGAGGCCGAAGTCCGAACGTAAAGGCACCGCATGGAGAAAAGAAGACGGCACCGGCAAGACCTTTTACATAGGCCGTCTGAAAAATTCCCGCTATGTCCGTGTCTATGAAAAAGGCCGCCAGTTGGGAGACAAAGAAAGCAAGTGGGTTAGATTCGAAATTCAGTTCAACTATGGCGACATTGACATACCGAATGAAATTCTTATTGACGAAGGGTCTTATTTCTGCGGCGCGTTCCCCATCTGCGCCAGCTTTCACAACATGCCCGAAGCCAAACGGTTTGAAACCGTTAAGAAAGTATTAAACCAAACGTTCGACCACAAACTGAAACACGGAAAAAACGCCGTCGGCAAACTCGTTAATTTCATGGTGGACGTCGGACTCAGCGCCGAAGAGATTGTAGAGATGCTCAAAGCTGAAAACGGCTACCCCACGGGATTAGAGCCCGAACGCTACTCACTCGACGAACTGCGTTATGCCGAAAGAGGCGGCTATCTCCACGACAATATCAGCATTGATGAAGAACTGAATACCGACTGGCTGGATTTTAGGGTTTCTTCCGATTTCGACCGGAACAAACGCCTGTTAGATATTGAGGGCGATATTTCTCGACAGCGAAAGGAAGCAGACGACTTTGAAGCATTTGTTGAAAGAAAGCTGCAAGAATTAGAACCCTTGGAAAAACGCCTTGACCGTATCGCAAGGCAGGAAGCCGAAAGAATGCGGCGTATCAGGAGAATGAACGCCCCATACAGATGGTTTTACGGAAGATTCGTCACCTACCGCAAAACCCCCGAAGTTTTTAACCACTGTTTCTTTTAGAAAGGAAAACCCATGTTCAATCAAAATCAGGTCGTAACCTACCCCGCCACATTTCTCGGCGCGAAAAAATTCAAAGGCGAAATCGACGGCTCGAAAATAGACAGCTGTTCCGTACTGGTGGCAACACCGCTGCCCGGACAGACCGGCAACGCCGTAGGCTTTACTGCCGCACAAATGAAATTCGGCGACAGCGCCAATTTCGACAAACTGGTCAGCCTCAAATACCCCTGCGAAGTCATGATAACCGTAGAAATGACCTCCACCGGCAAAGGCATGGTTCCCGTATTGAAAGATTTTCAGGTGCAACTCGCGCCGAAAGGCTGAGTCATGAAATACCTAGAAAGATTCATCGTGCAGGACTTGGAATCGCACGATTTTATCTACCCTGACCCCTTCGGCGATTTGGGCTTTACACAAAACCTGAAATCGGCCGGACAGTTTGAAAGCTACGAAGACGCTTTTAATGCGGGAACGGACCAAATAGGCGGCGGATTCCAGATATTCGCATTCTTTGTTAAAGAGGATGGCGATAAAAGCTAAAAGGCTCGGCGGGCGGTCTTTAGAACCTTTCACACAGCCCGCAAATTTTTTAACAAACCAAAAGGACAACGTTATGTTGAAAACCCTTAAAACCAAGTACCGCCACGGTCTCGCCGTGGCAACCATGACCGTGATGCCCGCGCTGGCAATGGCCGAGGAGAACTCGCTTTTATCTCAGGTCAAAACCGAATTGGGCGGTCTGAAATCCGGCGTTTTGGAAATCGGCGCAATCGTCGTCGGTATCGCTGTTGCCTTTGCAATCGTTCGCATTGGCAAACGCGGATCTAACCAAGCGTAGAGGCATCGGCATGGGTTATCAGGTAGGACGCATCTGCTACCAAACGAAAGCAGAAGCTGAAAACGAATTGATGACCCAAGTCGTACCGGCCATAGACAAAGACGGGGTGCTCAAACACCCCGTTTTTAACGGCAACCGCTGGGAATACGACGGGCAGACAGTAGCTCTAAACCTCCCTAAATGCGAATACGGCCAACACTACGACATGGGCAAAGCCGCAGGCGCGTACATACTGGAAACCACAGTAGTCCTTGTCTGCATCATCATCTTAATCAAAGCCATCGGCCTAATCAGATAGGCGGGAATACGGAAATGAATAATGACACCCGAAACCGAATTTTTACTAGGCGCATTGCCAAACCTCATCATCTCGCTGTCCTTGTATTTACTGGTGCAAGCATTGCGTTGAGCCCGCTGGCGGCATGGGCAGACGTCCCCACACCGCCGCCGACCGCCCCGCACAGCGCGGGATTCCCGAGCGAAAACGCCCTGAAGAACATGGGATATGACCCCAAAACAGGCGTGTGGCGCGTCCAAGAAACCAACAGAGGCAAACCGACTGTCAAGAAAGACGGCGGCAACATCACGGGGACGCAGGGGCGAAATGTCACCGTGACGGGTAAGTACGGCGAAAAGGTCAACTTGCAGACGTCTGTCAGTCAGACGTCTGCTGTCGATAAATTAGTAAAAAAAGGCACTGTGGCACTATCCGCCATTACCGCGTTAGATTCGGCTTTAGGGTCTAATTATTCGATTAAATCTTATAACTCTTTTAAAAACGGTGATTTTAGAACGGGATTTGAAAATGCTTTTGGTGCTGTTTTAACTGGCTTATCTTCTGTAACTTTCGGGGTTGGAGATGGAATTAATCGGTTTTTGGACAAGACAGGTCTAGCCGACCACCAAGCCTATAACATGGAAAAAATGACCGAGCAAATCGAAGCCGCCCAAGCCCAAGCCGAACGAGAAGGCAAACTAGCCGAAGCACTGTCCGCCGCCCAAGCTAAAAAAATTGCCGAAGAAGCCGCCCAAGCTGCGGCAAGAGAAACACAACAACAAGAAGCCGTTAAAAAGCAGGCGGAAGGAAAAACGATATGGGTTTTAACGTTTAATTATCACGGAGTCGGAGGTCATGAGACCGCACTCTTATATACAGACCAGCGACCGACAGACATAGCGGTATCACTCAGTTATAACGATGGAAAATTATACAGTTATCATCAACCGGAAAGCAGCCTTAACAAATACGCCCCTAAAACCATCCCTGATAAGTCTTTTGTACCAGCATTCTTGTCATTTAAAAAATGGGATGGAGAATCTTATCCCGAATACAAACCCGACACCTCTAATCTGCCACTGACCGAATCCGAAATAGCCGACATCCTGCGCCGCATGCTTGAGAGCAACCAAACCAACCACGCAGAACTCATGCGCCAGTTGTCCATGATGGGCAACGTTGTATCTGAGTCCACAACCAACATTACATACAACCAGACCACCGCCAAATCCGCCCCCTACACCCCGCAGGGCAGCGGCCAAGCCCAGCAAACGCAGGTAACCATTAATTCAGATGGTAGCATCACAACAAACATTATCCCGCGTCCCGACCTCAAGCCCGATTCCAGCCAAGCGCCAACGCGGGAACAGGTTGTGCCGAACACCCCGGGCGAGAACGTGCCGCAGAACCCCAACGGCCAAAATCAAAATCCAAGCACGCCCGAACAGAACCAGCAACGGCAAGAGTTTTGCAAACAGAACCCGACATCTGCTTACTGTCAAGATTTGGGCAACACTGATTATGAGGATTTGAGCATACCGACCAACGCAATAGATATGACCCTTCGCCCCCTGGACATATTCAGCACCGACGGCACTTGTCCCGCGCCTCTGTCATTTGAGTTCGGACCATTGGGCAAATTTGAGATAAGTTACGATTTTTTATGCAAAGTTGCCCGTCTGATTAGGCCTATTGCCATACTCGGCACAATGATAAGTTGCTCGTTCACCGCATTTGCCGCCATCAGGGAGCTTTAATATGTGGGGCAGACTGATTACCAGCGTATTGATGACGGTGGCGGGCAAAGTCATTGCAGCACTGGGCTTGTCTTTCGTGTCCTATGTCGGGCTGAACGAACTGCAAAAATACCTGCTTGACGCCGTGCAAAAACAAATCGGCGGCCTTCCGCAAGACGGCCTGCAACTGGCCTATATCGCAGGCTTGGGCGTTTGTCTAAACTGGATATTCGGCACATTCGCTTTTATTACCTCAATCAAAAGCCTGTCCAAACTTTCGGCAGGCGTAGGAAAGAAATAGAAGGACAACGCAATGCTGTATCTGATAACAGGCGTACCCGGGTCGGGCAAGACCCTGAAAATGATTTCAGACCTGATGACCCGTAAAGACCTCAAAGACCGCCCCTTGTATCTCGACGGTATCCCCGAAGTAGACGGCAAGATTATCCCAAACCTGCCGATACCCGAAGGCGAGACGATGCAGACGTGGCACAAGTGGGCTCCGCCCGGCGCAATCCTCGTGATAGACGAATGCCAGCGTGTATTCAGACCCCGCCCCAGCGGCTCGAAAGTCCCCGACTACGTAGCCGAACTCGAAACCCACCGACACAGAGGCATAGACATCTTTTTGCTGACCCAACATCCGCGCCTGGTAGATATCAACGTCCGCAGCCTGATAGGCCACCACTGCCACATCAGCAAAACAAACCTGGGCGTACGTCGCATGTTCGAGTGGGAGCGCTGCGGAGACCCGACAAGCAGGACAGACGTTGAGGGCGCGGTAAAAAGCGTCTACACCCTCGACAAAAAAGCCTTTGGCGTCTACAAAAGTGCCGAAGAACACACAAAAATCCGCACCAAACTGAGCCGTACCGTCTACATTTTCCCCGTCGTTTTGTTGATTATCGTAGCCGCCTCATGGTCTTCATACAACCGATGGCAGAAATTCAACAAAGACGCACAGCAGCCGCAGAATTCGGGCTTTGCGCAGCAAAGCCCTCAAGCGCAAGCGCCGGCAGGCCAACCCGCCGCCGCAACGGCGGCAGACATACCAAGCCAACCCGTGGAAAAAGAGCAAAAACCGCACCTGAGCGCCCAAGACTACCGTCCTGCCATAGACGGCCAACCGCACACAGCGCCCATCTACGACGGTTTGAACAAAGCCGTCCAAACCATGCCTTACCCTGTGGCCTGCGTCAAAGCCAAAAACCGCTGCAACTGCTACACCGACCAGGGAACACGTATCAGCGGTTTTGACAAAGACTTATGCCTTGAGTACGTCCGCGACGGGCTGTACAATCCCTACCGCCGACAAACGGCACAAAATCAGGCACAGACGGCAGAGGCCGCGCCCGCGCCCGTACCTGACGAACATCCGCAGGTGCTGGCCATGACCGGCAAAGACAAGTACGAGACGACAAAGTTTAGTGATGGGCCGCCGGCTCAGTAGATAGTGGGGAATTTATGCATCCTTTTTTAGCATTTTTTTTAGGAATATTGGTAGCAACAGTTTATGAAAGAAAGGGATGGAAAGGTCTTAAAATCCGTTGGCCTTTCTTTGTAATCGTTATTTTGATAATTGTGGGTTTGATTTTTTTAAAAGTACATGGATTTTGATGAGCAAAAAATCCAGCTGCTTGACTGTGAAAGACACTGTGTAAACGCCCAAGCGTTTGCACAGTGTCTTTTGCAGGCAAGTAGCCCCCACCCGTCAAACCGAGCAGCAGCCTGTAAACCCTTTGCACCCAGACGGTTTACAGGCTTTTGTTTGCGCAAAAGAAAGCCGGGGCGGTTCAGGCAGCAAAACGGCCTGAGTTTAGAAAGCTGTACGTGAGAATTGCCGAACCGCCCAACCCGTAAAATCAAGATTGAATATCATCTTAGCCGCGTAAGCAGGCTGCATAAATAAGGAAAGTCCCTTGAACACAATCGGATTGGACATCTCGAAGGAAACCATAGATGCCGTATTGGAGAAATCAGACGGCCAAACGTACCACCTGAAAATCAGGAATGACACACAAGGCTTTGAAGAACTGACAAAGTGGATGAAAAGCCACAAAGTCAGAAAAGCCGTTATCGCCATGGAAGCTACCGGCATCTACTACGAACGGGCAGCCGAGTATTTGACCGCTTATCAAACCGTGTACGTTATCAACCCGCTGAGAATTAAAGAGTATGCCAAAAGCAGATTCAGCCACACCAAGACCGACAAAACCGACGCCGCTTTAATCGCCGACTACGCCAAACGCCATCAAGACCTGCTGACGCCCTACCGCCCCAATCAGGCAGCCGACGAACTGCACAAGCTCAACAGCCTGAAAAACCAGCTGAAAAGGCAGCTGCAAGAAAGCCGCAACCGTCTGCATGCCGCAACAGACGAGTACATAAAAGCAACCCATCAGGCAATCATCCTGCTGATAGAGCGAAAAATCAGCCAAACGGCCACACGAATAGAAAGGCTGATCAGGCAGCAAAACAACCTGAAAACCCACTATGACAACCTGCAAACCGTTCCGGGCATCGGAAAAGAGACCGCCGCCGCCCTGCTTGCGCACCTTACCGGCAAGGATTTTGAAACCGCAAACAAATTTGTCGCTTATGCGGGGCTTAGCCCAAAAATCGAACAGTCGGGAACAAGCGTAGACAAACGCGGCCGCCTGAGCCGCTACGGCAACAGACGCCTGAAATCCGCCCTCTACATGCCTGCGGTCGTTGCCTACCGTATAGGCACATTCGGCAAATTGACGGCAAACCTTTCAAACAAGCCGAAAATGGTCATTATCGTAGCCATCATGCGAAAACTCGCCAAAATAGCCTACTACCTCTACAAGACCGGCAAACCGTTTGACAAAACGCGCTACCAAACGGCTTGACACACACGGGACAAGTAAGCGGCCATCTGAAAAAGACGGCCGCCGTTGTCGTTTACAAAAACAAAAACGGATGAAAAGTCAAGATTAAATAACAAACAAAAACAACATACTAGAACTATTTTTAAAATACGCTGTTGACGCCGCAATATATCATCTCACGTTTTGGCTGCGCCGAAGCCTATTTGCGTTTCAGAATGTAGCGGCGCACGGCGGCGTTGTGTTCGTCGAGGGTGTGGCTGAACTGGCTTTTGCCGCTGTTGTCCATTTTGGAAACGAAGTAGAGGTATTTTTCCGCCGAGGGGTGGGCGGCGGCTTCGAGGGCGGCTTTGCCGGGCAGGGCGATGGGGGTGGGGGTGAGGCCGGATCGGGTGTAGGTGTTGTAGGGGGTGTCGCGCTGCAAATCGGCTTTGCGGATGCGGCCGGCGTAGGCGTCGCCCATGCCGTAGATAACGGCGGGGTCGGTTTGCAGGCGCATGCCGCTGTTGAGGCGGTTGACGAAGACGGCGGCGACGTGGCGGCGGTCGTCGGGGTGGGCGGTTTCCTTTTCGATGATGCTGGCCATGGTGAGCAGCTCGTAGGGGGTTTTGTAGGGCAGGCCGCTTTGGCGCTCGTCCCAGGCGGCGGCGAGGTTGTTCTGCATGGTGCGGTAGGCCAGGCGGTAGATTTGCAGGTCGCTGCCGCCGGCGTCGGTTTCGTAGCTGTCGGGGGCGAACAGGCCTTCGGCGTGCGCGGCGGGGGCTTCGGGGTCGATTTCTTTGAGCAGGCGCTCGTCGCTCCAGCCTGCGGTGTCGTGTTGCAGATCGGCGGTGTTGTCGATGATTTTGCGCATTTGTGCGAAACGTGTGCCTTCGATGATGCGTATGGTGACGGTGTCGGTGTCGCCGCGTTTGAGTTTTTGCAGAATCTGCCAGGCGGAGGCGGTTTGCGGCAGTTTGTAGCTGCCGCCGCGCAGTTTGTTGTGGGTGCCGGTGAGGTAGGCGGCGGCGGTGAGGACGTGGCGGCTGTAGATAACGCCGTCGGCTTCGAGGCGGCTGCCGACGGCGGAGATGCCTTGCCCGCTGCCGATTTTGAGGCGGTAGGGTTCGGGGCGGGTTTTCGGCGCGAACAGCAGGGCGGCAAAGGCGGCGGCTGCCGATATGAGGGCGGCGAAAACCGTATAAAACACTTTTTTCATAACGGGATAGGCGCAAAACAAAGGGCGGCAGTATAAAGGCAACGGCTGCGGCGGGCAATTTCAGACGGCCTGTTTGCTTCGTCGGCGCGGCGCGGGTAAAGTGCGGCTTTTGACATTTTGTGCGGCGAAGGAGCGGCAATGGACAGACAAAACGGCAATGCGCGCGATGATGTGATCGATGTCGAACCTGTGCGCGTGGAAACGCGGCAGGACGGCGTGCCCGATGCGGCTGAGGAGCGGCGGCGCAACTATATGTATGTGATTTACGGCCTGTATGCGGCGGCGGTGTTCACCGGCGGCGGTGTTCACCGGCGGCATGGCGGCGCTGATCGGCGTTATCATCGCCTATGTCAAAGGCGACGATATGGCGGGCACGTTTTATGCCGACCATATCCGTTTTCTGATCCGCACGTTTTGGGGCACGCTGCTGGGCTTTGCCGTCGGCGGCGTGCTGTCCGTTATTCTTATCGGCATACCGATACTCTGGCTGGTTTCGTTGTGGTATCTCTTCCGCGTTGTCGTCGGCATTGTGCGCCTGCTCGACAACCGCCCGGTTACGCCCGACGGCTGGCTGATGTGAGGCCGTCTGAAAACCAATCTTCCCCGTGCAGGCCGTCAGATGCTTTTTCAGACGGCCTGCACGAACATTGGAGCAAAACGATGAACGAATGGAACCAAGGCCGCTGGCAGGGCGCGCGGCAGGCATTTTCGCCCAACTGCGAGCCGCGCCCCGCAGGAGAGCGCGTCACGCTGGCGGTGATACACAATATTTCGCTGCCGCCTTTCGAATACGGCACGGGCGTGGTGGAAAAGCTGTTTGCCAACCAAATTGACGAAGCGGAACACCCGTTTTTCAGCGTGATTAAAGACTTGCGCGTGTCCAGCCATTTCTTTATCGCGCGCACGGGCGAGACAGTGCAGTTTGTTTCCTGCGACGACACGGCCTATCACGCGGGCGTGTCGTCGTTTCGCGGGCGGGAAAAATGCAACCTGTTTTCCGTCGGCATCGAAATGGAAGGCTGCGACTTCGAGCCGTTTGCCGACGCGCAATACCAAAGCCTGCGCCGCCTGCTGGCCGCCCTTTGCGCGCAGTATCCGATTGAAGCCGTTACCGGCCATGAGCACATCGCCCCCGGCCGCAAAAGCGACCCCGGCCGTTTTTTCGATTGGGACGCCGTTGCCGCATGGGGCTTTCAGACGGCCGTCTGAAACCGGGCGGCGGCCAAAAGTGATGAAGATTGCGGTTTTCCGTTATAATCGCCGCCGTTTGATTCACAACCCGCAGACAAACATATGGACGGAAAAATCTGGATTGCGGCGGCATTCGGCCTGCTGATTATCCTGGGCGTGATCGCCTACAACATGTATCAGGAAAACCAATACCGCCGCCGTATGCGCGAGCAGTTCGGCAGTTCCGACAAAGACGCCCTGATGGAAAGCCACACCAATTCGGTGCGCGACGGCAAAACGCACGGCGCGGCCGCCATCCGGCAGGAGGAGCAGGGCAGACAGGGCAGGCCGCTGGTGGTCGTGCGCGAAGCCGACGTTTCCCAAATCGAAACGCCCGCCGCCGAAGCGCCGCAGCCGTCCGAAAAACCCGCCGTGCCGCAGCCCGAGCCGAATGCCGCCGACCTGTTCGACGAAGCACAGAGGCCGTCTGAAAACGCCGATGCCGTGGCGGAAAACGAAGAAGATGGAGAAGGAGAAAGCGAAGAAGAGCGCCGCCCGCTCTCCTTTGCCGAAAAACTCGAACGCGAACGCCGCCTCGCCCGCGAAAAAGCCGCCAAAGTCATGGCGCAGATTCTCTCCGACCGCAAACCCGAAGCCGAAGAAAACGAGCCCGTCCTGCAAGAAGAGGGCACGGCCGAAAACGCCTACGCCTTCGCCACTGTCGGTAGCCCCGAACACGCGCAGGAAAAAGCCGCCCGCAAAGGCCGCCTGCTGATGGACTTGGACGACATGGTCAAACAGGAATTGCCCTGGTTCGAGCCCCGCTTCGACTACATGGCCTACATCGCCCTGCGCGAGCCGCAGGAATTCCGCACCCTGCCGCGCTTCTCCGGCCGCCACCGCTTCCGCATCGCCGGCTGCACCATGGACGGCCTGTGGCAGGAAGTCGAACCCGTGCCCAACGTTTACTACCAGGGCTTTATCGTCGCCATGCAGGCCATCTCGCGCAAGGGGCTGGCCACCACGCAGGAGTTGGAAGATTTCGGCCGGCAGGTGGACGAATTTGCCGGCAAACTCGATGCGGGCATGAAACTGATGGACATCCCCGCTTTCCTCGAAACCGCCCGCCCGCTCGACGAATTGTGCGAGCGCGTCGACCAAACCATCGCCATGCACCTGATTTCGCGTACTTCCGTCAGCGGCAGTGAACTGCGTGCCGCCGTGGAACGCGCAGGCTTCGCCCTCGGCCACGACGGCGCCTTCCATCTCGACGGCGGCGACGGCCGCACGCTGTTCAGCATTGTCACCATGGACGGCAGCGCCTTCACCGCCGCCCTTTTGGCCTCACAACCCTATAAAGGCTTCAGCATCCTGTTCGACATCCCCAACGTGCCCGCAGGCAGCAAAAACTTCGACCGCTTCATGGATCTGACCGTGCGTTTTTCCAGCGAACTGGGCTTGGATTTGGTGAACGACAAACTGGAAGAGCTGTCGATGGAATGGCTCAAAGACGTCGGCCGCTACGTTGCCGCGCGTCAGGACGAAATGCTGAAAGTCGGCATCGAACCCGGCGGCGAGTTGGCGCAGCGTCTGTTTTCGTAAACGCCGCCGCAGGCCGTCTGAACGCAAAAGGCCGTCTGAAAAGTTTTCAGACGGCCTTTGAGCAGCCCGTAAAAAAACGCCTTTCCCCAATCATTGCGAATCCGCGCTTTCAGACGGCCGTCTGAAACCCCCATACCATCACGCCATGAACGACACCGCACAAAAAATCCGTGAATTAACCGACCTTATCAACCGCTACGGCTACGAATACTACACGCTCGACGCGCCCAGCGTGCCCGATGCCGAATACGACCGCCTGTTTCGCGAACTGGAAGCCCTCGAAGCGGCGCATCCCGAGTTGAAACTGCCCGACAGCCCCACCCAGCGCGTCGGCAGCGCGCCTTTATCGGGCTTTGACGAAGTGCGCCACGAAGTCCCCATGCTTTCGCTTACCAACGCCTTTTCGCCGCAAGACGCACAAGGCGCGTTCGACCATGCCGAAATGCTGGCGTTTGACGAGCGCGTGCGCGGCGGCTTGGGTGGCGCCAATCCGCAATATGTCATCGAACCCAAGTTCGACGGCCTCGCCATCAGCCTGCTCTACCGCGACGGCGTATTGGTGCAGGCGGCCACGCGCGGCGACGGTGCAACGGGCGAAGACGTTACGCAAAACGTGAAAACCGTCTCCAACATCCCGCTGCGGCTGCACGGAGAAAACACGCCCGCGCTGATCGAAATACGCGGCGAAGTGTTAATGCTCAAAGCCGATTTCGCCGCATTCAACTGCCGTCAGGAAGAAGCCGGCCAAAAACCCTTTGCCAACCCGCGCAACGCGGCGGCGGGCAGCCTGCGCCAGCTCGATTCGCGCATTACCGCGCAGCGCAAACTGCATTTTTTCCCATACAGCATCGCGCGGCAGGAAGGCGGTTTTGCCGCCGAATCCCATATTCAGGAACTGGAATACTGCGGCACACTCGGTTTCAGCCTGCCCGAGGGCAATTACGGCTGTTTCGGCAATATCGCCGAAGTTTTGGCATTTTACGAACAAATGCAGCAAAAACGCCCCGCCCTGCCCTATGAAATCGACGGCATGGTCGTCAAGGTAAACAGTTTGGCGCAGCAGCGCGAACTCGGTTTCATCTCGCGCGCGCCGCGCTGGGCGATTGCGCACAAATTCCCCGCCGAAGAAGCCCTCACCACCGTGGAAGCCATCGACGTGCAGATCGGCCGCACCGGCGCGGTAACGCCCGTTGCCCGTTTGCAGCCCGTGTTTGTCGGCGGCGTTACCGTAACCAACGCCACGCTGCACAACCAAGACGAAGTGTCGCGCAAAGACGTGCGCGTGGGCGACACCGTGGTGGTGCGCCGCGCGGGCGACGTGATTCCCGAAGTGGTGCGCGTGATTTTCGAGCGGCGGCCGGTGCAGACCGCGCCGTCTGCTGCCGCTTCAGAGTGCGAAGCCTCCCGACGGCCATTTCAGACGGCCATTTCAGACGGCCATTTCAGACGGCCATTTCAGACGGCCATTTCAGACGGCCATTTCAGACGGCCATTTCAGACGGCCATTTCAGACGGCCATTTCAGACGGCCATTTCAGACGGCCATTTCAGACGGCCTTTTTTATCTACCCACACGGGTTTCTGCAAAGCCCAAAACCCGCGTGAGTGCCTGCATTCTGCAACCTAAGTAATCGGCGCAGTATAAATCGGTCAGGCATCATTGATAGTTTAAAAATGAATGTGTAAAATTATCAAACTTTAAACCCATTTAACAAAAGGAAATAGATTGTGAAATTTTTACCCATGTCTCTTGCCGCTTTAATGCTTTCGGCCTGTGCCGCAACCGGAACGCAATTTGACAGCTTCAAACAGCCTTCCGAAGGCCAGGCAATGCTCTATGTCTACCGGCCGAAAGCGTTTGTAGGTGGTGGTACACATTTTAAAGTTGCAGCAAACGATACAATTATCGGTCGCCTGCGCAACGGGGGCTACGTGGAAAAAGAACTGCCGCCCGGAGAGTATGATGTTTGGGCGCAAACGGAAGCAAAACGCAGCACCTTGGTTGAGCTAAAACCAAATGAAACGCGCTGCGTACGTGCAAGTATAGATATGGGCGTATGGGTCGGACGCCCGCATTTCGAAACTGTTTCGCTCAACGAATGTAAGAAAGGCATTCAGGGTTTAAAACAAAGTTTCTAGGGTGTATCGATTGTCAACACCCTAACAGGCGAAGCGTAGAGTGTAAGGCTTTGCCGCTTACGCGGTTTCAAAATTCCCAAAGGCCGTCTGAAAACCTTGAATTCACAGGGTTTTCAGACGGCCTTTTTCTGATTCCAAACGTTCTTGCTCAAATTTTTCGCATACAAATAATCCGTGTCGTGAATGCCGTCGGTGGCGGTTGTCGGCGGCAAACGCTGTACGGGTTATAGATAGGGATGTTGCCCAAACGATGCACGTGTTCCATGTGATATCCGCCATCCGCCCGAAGGCCATCTAAAACCTTGCATGCACAAGTTTTCAGACGGCCTCAGCCGTCCTGCTTGTCCAGCCATTCGTCGCGCGTTTGTTTGGCGGCGGCGAAGTAGCGGTAGAGGCCGTCGGCGTCGCCGTTTTGCAGCATGGTTTCCAAACGTTCGAGCTGGGCGCGCTGGGCGGCGGCGAGCTGTTGCAGGAAGCCGCGGTTGGCGAGGGCGATGTCGCGCCAGACGGCGGGGTGGCTGGATGCGATGCGGGTGAAGTCGCGGAAACCGCTGGCGGCGAAGTCGAGGAAGGTTTGCGCGTCGGGATGTTCGCGGATCTGGCCGACGTAGGCGAAGGCGAGCAGGTGGGGCAGGTGGGAAACGGCGGCGAAAACGGCATCGTGTTCCGCCGCGTCCATGCGGTGCACCTGTGCGCCGACGGCCTTCCATAGGGCGGCGATGCGTCCGGCGGCGGCGGGCTGCTGGCCTTCGTGCGGGCAGATAACGAGTTTTTTGTTGCGGTAGAGGCCGAATTGCGCGGCCAGTGCGCCGTGGCGGTCGGAACCGGCGATGGGGTGGGCGGCGACGCAGCGCGGCAAGTGCTGCGGCAGGTGTTCGGCAAAGGCGGCGAGGGCGGACTGTTTGGTGCTGCCGACGTCGCTGACGATGGCGTCGGCACGCAGCAGGGGGGCGGCGGCGCTGCAAACGGCGGCGAGGGCGGCAACGGGGGTGGCGATGAGCACCAGTTCCGCTTTGCCGACGTTGGCGGCGGAAATGTCGCAGGAGGCGCTGTCGATTACCCGCCGCTCCAGGGCGCGTTCGAGGTTGGCGGCATCGGTGTCGACGCCCGCAACGTGGCGCACCAGGCCGAGCCGTTTCAAATCGAGGGCGAACGAGCCGCCGATCAGGCCGACGCCGATCAGGGTGAGCTGGCGGATGGGTTCGATGGCGGACATGGTGCGGCCTCTGTCGGATGGTTTGAGGCCGTCTGAAAGCGGGCAAAGCGGTGTTGGCTGCGCCGAAGCTGCGCTTTCAGACGGCCTTTTCGGTTTTACTTCAAGGCGCGGATGCCGACGGCGTCGCGTACTTTGTCTAAAAGCTCGCGCGCTTCGCGGCGGGCTTTTTGTGCGCCGGCCTGTAAGATTTCTTCGATTTGCGCGGGGCGGGCGGTCAGCTTGTTGTAGCGTTCGCGCTTGTCGGCGAGCTCGGCGTTGATTTTGGCGGCGAGGAGTTTCTTCGCTTCGCCCCAGGCGAGGCCGTCGGAGAGCATTTGGGTGAACTCGGCGGTTTGCGCGGGCGTGGCGAAGGCTTTGTATATTTCAAACAGCGGGCTTTCGTCGGGCTGTTTGGGCTCGCCGGGTTCTTTCAGGTTGGTGATGATTTTGTTTACCGATTTTTGCAGCTTTTTCTCGGTTTCAAACAGGGGGATGGTGTTGCCGTAGCTTTTGCTCATTTTGCGCCCGTCGAGGCCGACCAGCAGCTCGACCTGTTCGTCGATTTTCACTTCGGGCAGGGTGAAGAGTTCGCTGAAGCGGTGGTTGAAGCGCCCGGCGATGTCGCGCGCCATTTCGACGTGTTGGATTTGGTCGCGGCCGACGGGCACTTCCTCTGCGTTAAACATGAGAATGTCGGCGGTCATCAGAATCGGGTAGCTGTACAAGCCCATTTCTACGCCGTGGTCGGGGTCTTCCTGATTATTTTCAGTGTTGGCCTGCACGGCGGCTTTGTAGGCGTGGGCGCGGTTCATCAGGCCTTTGGCGGTGATGCAGGTGAGTATCCAGTTGAGCTCCATCACTTCGGGGATGTCGCTTTGGCGGTAGAAGGTGGTGCGCTCGGGGTCGAGGCCGCAGGCGAGCCAGGTGGCGGCTACGGCTTGGGTGGACTCATGAATGCGCTCGGGCTCGTGGCATTTGATGATGCCGTGGTAGTCGGCAAGGAAGAGGAAGGATTCGGTGTCGGGATTTTGCGCGGCGCGGATGGCGGGGCGGATGGCGCCGACGTAGTTGCCGAGGTGGGGAATGCCGGTGGTGGTTACGCCGGTGAGAACGCGTTTTTTAGTCATGGTGCGGGTGCTTTCTGGTGTTTTCAGACGGCCTTTTTGTCGCTTGAGGCCGTCTGAAAGCGGTTGCGGACAAGGGAAGGCGGCGATTTTAGCAGAGTTTGGCGGCGCATCGTTCGGCGGCGGCGCGATGCTGTATAATCCGCCGCTTTCAGGCCTTTCAGACGGCCTCCGTCACTCAAAACAACGGCACACACAACCGGAAACAGCAATAAAGGCGGCAGCATGGCAAGAGCAAACCAAACACAAATGTTCCCCGACGAATGGCGCGCCAGCACTTCGCTGGCGGGCGTGTACGCGCTGCGTATGCTGGGGATGTTTCTCGTGCTGCCCGTGCTGTCGCTGTATGCGGCGGGTCTGCCCGGCGCGGAAGGCAACGCCGCGCTGGCGGGCTTTGCAGCGGGGATGTACGGGCTGACGCAGGCCTTGATGCAGCTGCCGCTGGGCATCGCTTCCGACCGCTTCGGCCGCAAGAAAACGATTTATTTCGGCCTGATTCTGTTTGCCGCCGGCAGCTTCACCGCCGCCGCCGCCGACACTTGGGCAATGCTGGTGCTGGGACGTGCCTTGCAGGGTGCGGGCGCGGTGAGCGCGGCGGTAACGGCGCTGCTGGCCGACCTGACGCGCGAGGAAGTGCGCACACGTTCGATGGCGATGATTGGTTTGAGCATCGGCATCACCTTTTCCGCCAGCCTGGTTTTGTCGCCGATGCTGACGGGCGTTATCGGCGTGAAAGGGCTGTTTCTGCTCACGGGCGTGCTGACGCTGGCGAGCATTCTGGTGGTGGCGTTTTGGACGCCCGATCCGCAGGTTTCCAAGCTGCACGAAGACGCGCAGGCGCAGCCCTCGCGTTTGCGCGAAGTGTTTGCCGACCGCCGCCTGATGAGCCTCAATTTCGGTATTTTCGCCCTGCACTGCGGCATGATGGCGCTGTTTGCCAGCCTGCCCTTTGTGATGGAAGGACTGGGGCTGGACAAAACCGGCCATTGGAAAGTCTATTTCCCCGCCACGCTGCTCGGCCTGATTCTGATGATACCCGCCATCATCGTCGGCGAGACCAGAGGCCGTCTGAAACAGGTGTTCGTTATCGGCATCGTGCTCACCGCCGCCGCCGTGGCCGCGCTGATGCTGTCGCTGCATTCGCTGTGGCTGATCGGCGCCTGTCTGATTGTCTATTTCGTCGGCTTCAATATTCTCGAAGCAAGCCAGCCGTCGATGGTGTCGAAAATCGCTCCCGCCGATTTGAAGGGCACGGCGATGGGCGTGTACAACACCCTGCAATCGGTCGGCCTGATGAGCGGCTTCTGGCTCGGCGGCTGGCTGTTCCAGCACCACGGCATGTATGCCGTGCTATCGTTTGTGGTGGTGCTGACGCTGGTGTGGCTGGCATCGGCCGCCGCCAGCCCCGCGCCCAAGCCCGTGAAAACCGTCGCCCTGCGCGTCGGCAGTGTTTGGACGGGCAGGCAGCAGCAGCTGTCCGCCGCACTCGGCACACTTGCGGGCGTCGAGCAAATCAGTTTCAGCAGCGACGGCGAAACCGTGTACATCAAAGCCATGCAGAAAGGCTTTGACGAGGCGGCCGCCAAAGTCATTATTTCAGGAGAGTAAAACCATGTCTTTAAACAAAGTAATCCTCATCGGCCGCCTCGGCCGCGACCCCGAAGTGCGCTATATGCCCAACGGCGAGCCCGTCTGCAACTTTTCGATGGCCACCAGCGAAACGTGGAACGACCGCCAGAGCGGCCAGCGCCAGGAGCGCACCGAGTGGCACAACATCACCATGTACCGCCGCCTGGCCGAAATCGCCGGACAGTATCTGAAAAAAGGCAGCCAGATTTACATCGAAGGCCGCATCCAGAGCCGCAAATACCAAGACCGCGACGGCATCGAGCGCACGTCCTACGACATCATCGCCAACGAAATGAAAATGCTCGACAGCCGCCAAAGCGGCGGCGGCGCGCCCTATCAGGAAGGCGGCTACCAACAGAGCGCGCCGCAGCAGCCCTACCAGCAGGCCGCGCCGCAACAGCAGTATTCCGAACCGCCCGCCGCCCCTGCCCGCCGCCCCGCCCCCGCGCCTGCCGCGCCGGTGGAAGACATCGACGACGATATTCCGTTCTGACAAACCGCGTTTTCAGACGGCCTCCGAATGCGTGCAGGCCGTCTGAAAACAGAGATTGCCAAAACACCCGTTTTTGGTACAATGCCGCCGCATCGAACACCGCAAGCCGCCGTTTTACCGCGCGGCTTGCCTTTTTGTATTTTTGGGCGGCGCTCTGCCGTCCCGTTTTTTAGGAACTGCCGAATGAAAAAAATCCCTCTGACCGTGCGCGGCGCGGAGCTGCTGAAAAACGAGCTGCAACAGCTCAAAAGCGTGGCGCGTCCCGAAGTCATCGCCGCCATCGCCGAAGCGCGTTCGCACGGCGATTTGTCGGAAAACGCCGAATATGAAGCCGCCAAAGAGCGCCAGGGCTTTATCGAAGGCCGCATCGCCGAAATCGAACACAAACTCTCGCACGCCCACGTCATCAACCCCGCCGAAATCCATGCCGAAGGCAAAGTCGTCTTCGGCGCGACCCTCGATTTGGAAGACCTCGACAGCGGCGACCATGTCCGCTACCAAATCGTCGGCGAAGACGAAGCCGACATCAAAGCGGGCAAAATCTCCGTCGGCTCCCCCATCGCCCGCGCCCTGATCGGCAAGGAAGAGGGCGACGTGGCCGAAGTGCAGGCACCCGGCGGCGTGCGCGAGTACGAAATCGTGGCGGTGGAATACGTCTGAAAAAGCGTCCTGCCTAAAAGGTAGTCAAGGCAGCCGATAACCGTTACAATCCGCACCGTTTTTCTAATAAACAAAACCATCCGAAAGTGGAGTATAAAAAATGACAGCTAAAGCCCAAATGTTGCAAGACCCCTTTTTGAACGCCCTGCGTAAAGAGCATGTGCCCGTTTCCATCTATCTGGTAAACGGCATCAAGCTGCAAGGCCAAGTCGAATCCTTCGACCAATACGTTGTGCTGCTGCGCAATACCTCGGTGACCCAAATGGTGTACAAACACGCCATTTCCACCATTGTTCCCGCCCGCGCCGTCAGCCTGCAACACGAGAACAAAGCCGCCGAGAGCGAGCAGCCTGCCGCCGAATAAGCCGCGCAGAGAAGAGGCCGTCTGAAAACTTTTCAGACGGCCTCTTGCTATATAATCGCCCGCTTTCCCCGCGTTGTCGAACGATTGCCATGCAAATCATCCAATACCCCGATTCCCCCTTCAAACTCCACCAACCCTTCCCGCCCGCCGGCGACCAGCCCACCGCCATTGCCGGCTTGCTCGAAGGGCTTTCAGACGGCCTAGCCTATCAAACCCTGCTTGGCGTAACCGGTTCGGGCAAAACCTACACCATGGCGAACGTCATCGCGCAAAGCGGCCGCCCCGCCATCATCATGGCGCACAACAAGACCCTAGCCGCCCAGCTCTACGCCGAAATGCGCGAGTTTTTCCCCGAAAACGCGGTGGAATATTTCGTCTCCTACTACGACTATTACCAGCCCGAAGCCTATGTGCCCAGTCGCGACCTGTTCATCGAAAAAGACAGCGCGATCAACGAACACATCGAGCAGATGCGCCTTTCCGCCACCAAAAACCTGATGACGCGCGACGACGTGATTATCGTCGCCACCGTGTCCGCCATTTACGGTATCGGCGACCCGACCGAGTATCAACAAATGGTGTTGTCCGTCAAAGAAGGCGACACCATCGAGCAGCGCGACATCATCGCCACGCTCGTTTCCATGCAGTACGAACGCGGCGATTTGGACTTCAAACGCGGCAGCTTCCGCGTGCGCGGCGACGTGATTGACGTGTACCCCGCCGAAAGCTCCGAAAACGCCTTGCGCATCAGCCTGTTCGACGACGAAATCGACCGCCTCGATATGTTCGACCCGCTTTCAGGCAGCCTTATCCAGCGCGTCGGCCGCTACACCGTCTTCCCGTCCAGCCACTACGTTACCCCGCGCGACACCGTATTGCGCGCCTGCGAGTCCATCAAAGAAGAATTGCGCGAACGCATCGAGTTTTTCGCCCGCGAACAACGCCCCGTAGAACAACAACGCATCGAACAGCGCACCCGTTTCGACCTCGAAATGCTCTACGAAATGGGCTTCTGCAAAGGCATCGAAAACTACTCCCGCCACTTCTCCGGCAAAAAAGAAGGCGAACCGCCGCCCACGCTGATGGACTACCTGCCCGACAACGCCATCATGTTCATCGACGAAAGCCACGTTACCGTTACCCAAATCGGCGGCATGTACAAAGGCGACGCATCGCGCAAGCAAAACCTCGTCGATTATGGTTTCAGGTTGCCTTCCGCCCGCGACAACCGCCCGCTCAAATTCCACGAATTTGAAAAAGTCATGCCTCAAACCGTCTTCGTTTCCGCCACCCCCGCCAAATACGAAGAAGAACACGCCGGACAAGTGGTCGAACAAGTCGTCCGCCCCACAGGACTGGTCGACCCCCAAATCATCATCCGCCCCGTCGCCACCCAAGTCGACGACTTAATGAGCGAAATCAACGACCGCATCCAAAAAGGCGAACGCGTGCTCGTTACCACCCTCACCAAACGCATGGCAGAGCAACTCACCGACTATTACAGCGAACTCGGCATCAAGGTGCGCTACCTGCACAGCGACATCGACACCGTAGAGCGCGTTGAAATCATTAGAGATTTGCGGCTCGGACTGTTTGACGTACTCGTCGGCATCAACCTCTTGCGCGAAGGCCTCGACATCCCCGAAGTCTCCCTCGTCGCCATCCTCGACGCCGACAAAGAAGGCTTCCTGCGCTCCCACCGCAGCCTGATTCAAACCATAGGCCGCGCCGCGCGCAACGTGAACGGCGTCGCCATCCTGTACGCCGACAAAATCACCGACTCCATGAAAGCCGCCATCGACGAAACCGAACGCCGCCGCGAAAAACAGATGAAATTCAACAAAGAACACGGCATCGTGCCGCAGCAGATTAAAAAACAGGTTAAAGACATCATCGACGGCGTGTACCACGAAGAAGACGGCGGCAAAGGTCGTCTGAAAGGCAAAAACAAGGTTAAAGTCGGCGAGATTCACAACGAAGAAGACGCGATTAAAGAAATCGCCAAACTGGAAAAGGCTATGCAGCAGGCGGCTAGGGATTTGCAGTTTGAAGAGGCGGCTGTTTTGAGGGATAGGATTCGGGGGATTAAGGAGAATTTGTTGTTTGGGGCTGAGTAATATTTCAAATTTAGGTGATCAAAATGGATAAAATCTTAGAGATAATTATTAAATACCTTGAAGAAGGAAACTATAAAACAGCAGTAATAATCATATTGTTCCTAATAGTATTATCTTTTGTATTTAAGCTCAAAGATTTTTTAGAATACTGGTCTAATAAACAAAATTTTCGCCGAAAACTTTTAGAGGAAATTATTAATAAAATACAAAAGCCAGAAATAAAAAAATTCTTAGAAGATGAATTAATTAGAGAATATTTTGTTCGTGTATTTAAATTTAATGCAGAAGTTGTTTTTATAGAAAAATTAATTGATTTCCATAAGTTTTTAAATGGAGAGTTTACTTTTAACCAAATTATAAAAAGTTATAGATATATCAAACTTAAAGATGGAAAACTATCCATTAATATTTCAATTATTGATTGGTTAATGGATGCATTTATATACTATATATTTTCTTTTTTATTGTTTATGCTTTGTGTGTTTATGCTAATTTTGTTCATTTTTGCACCTTGGCAACATAGTTTGCGTGGATTTTTATTACTTCTTACGGCAATAATTATTTTAATATTTAGTGCATTCATACGGGTTCAGGCGATTCCATGCGAAAATGCAAAAAAGTTACGGCTTAAATTAAAACAATTTAATAATCAACAACTTGATTACCATATCTAATAAATATATCTAATAAAAACAAGCAAGCGTAGCCCAAAATGTCGGATTCGAGAATCCGACCTACGCCAAACTACGCCAAACTGCCCGCTTGTCTGCAACAGGGCGATGATGAGCAAGCCGTAGCCTGCATCCCCGCCAACCGCGTGTGTGGTTCACCACACCCCCCCACCTATGGGCAGCGCAAACTTTAAAACCGACGTAGGGTGTGTGCGGTACGCACGCACGCGTTCTTTGCCGTTCAAACCATTGTTTCGAACTTTCAGATGGCCTCAAAAGTCGTCTGAAAATCTCTAGCATAAAGGTCGTCTGAAAACCAATTTTGAGTTTTCAGACGACCTTTTGCTGATTTTGGGCTGTCTATACGGTTGTTTAAGAGCTGATTTCCTCCAGCGTCCTGCCTTTCGTTTCTTCGCCTAAAGCCAAAATTACCAATACAATCAGCATCATCACGCCGGCGAACATCATGAATATATTGCCGAATCCGCCGCTGCCGCCGACCATTTGGGCGACTACCATAGGCGCGAGGATGCCGCCGATACGTCCGATTGCGCCAGCCCAGCCGGAGGCGAAGGCACGGAAGCGGAGAGGGTAGAGTTCGGGCGTGTAGGTGTATAAAACGCCCCATGCGCCGAGGTTGAAGAACGACATCAGGCTGCCCCATGCCATGACTTCGGCGGCGCTGCTGCTTTGCCCGAAAAACCACGCGCAGACGGCGCAGGCGGCGAGAAAACCTGCCAAAGTCGCTTTGCGCCCAATTTTTTCCACCAATGCCGCCGCCGCGATGTAGCCGGGCAGTTGCGCGACTATCATCACCAGCACATATTCAAAGGTTTTAACCACCGTATTGCCTTGTTCGACCAAGAGTTTCGGCAGCCAAGTAAAAATGCCGTAATAGGAAAAGACGATGCCGAACCAGACCAGCCACAGCATCAGCGTGCGCCGTGCGAAAGGCTGTTGCCATAGTTGTATGAAACGGATGCGTTGTTTTTCTTGTTGCGGCGGTGCTACGGCTGTTGCGGCGGGCGCAATCCCCGCTTCCTCTTCCAAGCGGCTGACCAGCCGGTGCGCTTCGTCCGTTTTGCCTTGCGAGAGCAGGTATGGGACGGATTCGGGGATGAATTTCAACACCAGTGGGATATACAAAATCGGTAGCGCACCGATTAAAAACGCGCTGTGCCAGCCGAATTTTGGGATAAAGAAATAGGAAGCGAGTGCTGCGGCAAGCCAGCCCAGCCCCCAAAAACTTTCCAGCAACACGATAAACCGACCGCGTACTTTCGGAGGGGCGTATTCGCTGACCAATGACACCGCGACGGGAAGCTGTCCGCCCAGTCCTACGCCGACAAAGAAGCGGCAGATAAGCAGTGTTGCAATGTCGGGGGCGAAGGCGCATAGGCCCGTCGCCGTGCTGTACACCGCCATGGTCGCGGCAAATACGGTTTTCCTTCCGAAGCGGTCTGCCAGCCAGCCGCTCGATACTGCCCCCAGTGCCATGCCGATAAAGGCGATGCTGACTATCCAACCCAGTTGCGCCGGCTGCAAACCCCATTCTTTGCCCAATGCGGGCAATATAAACGACACGATGCCGGTATCCATTGCGTCAAACAGCCAACCGATGCCGACCAATACCAGTAATTTGTAGTGGAACCTGCCCGGCGGCAATGCTTGCAGGCGGGAAAGAATGTCCATCTTGATTCTCCTTTGGGGTTTTGAGAAAGCATATATAGCAGATTCGCTTGATTTTTGATACGGTACCTGCCAGCGGCCGTCATTCCCGCGCAGGCGGAAAACCGTCGGAAACTTTGAACAACAGATGTCTGCAAAACGGTTGCCGAAATTCAAAAGTGGATTCCCGCCTGCGCGGGAATGACGGCATGGATGCTTTTGATTTGGACTTACAGTAGAGTTTTTGCGAAATTGGGTGTTAGCGGAAAGCAGACCCGGTGCTTGAGCGTGTACTGAAAAATGGTTTGAGGTTGTCTGAAAACGATTGGACAAAATCCAATATGTCCGTTTTCAGACGACCTCTTTTCAATCTTCTTTGTTTTCTTCTTTTGCCCAATGCTTCCTTACCCGCGCTTTGCCGTCTGCGTCCAAACGGCGGTAAAGATTGATGACTTCGTCGGCGGAGGCGGTGTTTTCCGGCTGCGCCGCGCCGAACAGGGAGCGCACATAATCATCCGCCGGATGGTTTTGAATATCCTGCGGCGTATCGACTTGAACCAGCGTGTAGCAACTGTATTTTTGCCCGACGGGGTGAAAAATACAGTTGCTACGGTTGTTGCTACCTGTACTGTCTGCGGCTTGCTGCCTTGTATCTTTCCTATTTTGTTTCACTATACAATCGCGCTTTTTTACAAACGGACTGGCGCCATGTCGCAACAGACAGACGCTTCCCTCAATACCTTGATTTCCGCCAGCGGCACAATCGCGGGCATGGGTTTGGCGCTGGTGGGTATTCTTGCTGCCAAGCAGTCGCTCAAGCCCAGCGAGATGATTTCCGACGATTTGTTTTTGTTTTCCTCCATCGGCTTTCTGCTTGTGGTGGTGGTCGGCTACACCGTGCAGAAAAACAGCGGCCGCCCGTATGTCGCGCGTTTGGGTGACGCTGGCGGAGTGGATTTTTTCACTGTCGCTGCTGACGGTGGTTGCGGCGGCGTTTATTCCGCTTTATGCCGAGGTGTGAAAACTTGTCCGAGCCGCGCGCGGCCGTGTGTTGATGCGGCGTTTGGACATGGAAAAAGCAGCCTTGTCGGGCTGCTTTTTTGTTTTCGGAAACGTCATTGCCGCGTTTATGCCCCGAAGGGGTATAGGCGGGAACGGCCTCAATCATAGTCTGAGGCCGTCTGAAAACCTGCGGCGGGTTTCAGACGGCCTTTGTGTGTCCGCGCGGTGTTCCGTAAAACCAAAAACCGCGTGAGTTGCTGTGCAACACACCCTACCGCAGGCTAATAATCGACACGGATTTTCGGCGTTTCCCGCGCATCGTTATGGGTGGCGGGATCGAAGCCCAGCGGATACAGGTTGAGTTTTTCCATCAGCAGGCGGTCGCCGTCTTCATCGGGATTTTCGGTGGTTAAAAGTTTGTCGCCGTAGAAAATCGAATTGGCGCCCGCCAGAAAACACATGGCCTGCATGGCTTCGGGCATATTGCTGCGTCCGGCCGACAGGCGCACGTAGCTTTGCGGCATGGTGATGCGGGCAACAGCGATGGTGCGCACGAATTCCGTCCAATCCAAATCTTCGGCGTCGAAAAGCGGCGTGCCTTCGACTTTGACGAGTTGGTTAATCGGCACACTTTCGGGCTGCGGGTCGAGGTTGGCGAGGCTGGCGATGAGGCCGGCGCGTTCGGCACGGGTTTCGTTCATGCCGACGATGCCGCCGCAGCAGACTTTCAAACCGGCATTGCGTACTTTGCCCAGCGTGTCCATGCGGTCTTCATGTTTGCGGGTGTGGATGATGTCGTTGTAGCGGTCGGGGTCGGTGTCGAGATTGTGGTTGTAGTAGTCCAGCCCCGCGTTTTTGAAATCTTCGGCCATACCCTCTTCAAGCATGCCGAATGTGCCGCAGGTTTCCATGCCCAGGGCTTTGACGGCGCGGATGATTTCGGACACGGCGGCCACGTCTTTGGGCTTGGGTCCGCGCCAGGCCGCGCCCATGCAGAAACGGCTGGCGCCGCGCGATTTGGCGATGCGGGCTTTGGCGACGATTTCGTCCACGTCCATCATCTGCTCTTTGCCGAGGTTGGTGTTGTGGTGTGCCGACTGCGGGCAGTAGGCGCAGTCTTCGGGGCAGCCGCCGGTTTTGATGGACATTAAGGTGGAAAGCTGGATTTCGCGCGGGTTGAAATGCTGGCGGTGGATTTCGGCGGCTTGGAAGACGAGTTCGAGAAAGGGTTGGGAAAACAGGGCTTCGACATCGCATTTTTTCCAATAACGCGCAGTCGGATGCGGCTTGGGCTCGCTTTTGCGGCGCAAGGCTACGGGGGAGAGGGTCATATTGTGTTCTTTCGTATGTCGGCAGCGGCGTAATGACGCTGACCCGCCTGCCGCAGTCGCAATGACGTCGGCGGCTTGTTGCGGATAAAAAAAGGCCGTCTGAAAAGGGCTTTCGGACGGGGCGCAGTTTAGCGGTTTCGCAGACGGCGGGCAACGGACAGAGGCCGTCTGAAAACAGGGTTTCGGAAACGTTATTCCCGCGCAGGCGGGAACGGCCTCTTTCGGCTTGTTTGACTATAAGGCTCAGGAAAGCAGCATTTCCTGCATCAGCTTCATGCCCCACTGCCAGCCCTGCATGGGGGTGTTCAGACGGCCTGTCTGCGGCGCGGTGAGGAGGGTGGCGCGCCAGAGGGCTGCCTGTTGCGCCGCCCATTCGGGCGGGCATTCGGGATCGTCGCGGCCGATAACGAGGGCGGCGCGGCAGGGGCAGCGGGCGCGTTGCAGGCTGTGTTCGGCGTCGTCGGGGAAGGCGCTTTGCAGCGGCGCGGCGAGGATGATGTTGCGCAGGCGGCGGTGGGCGGCGAGGTCGGCGCGGTAGAGCCAGGCGAGAAAGGCGGAAACGCCCGCGCCGTGGGCGACAACGGCGGCGTTGCGGCCGCGTATGCCTTCCCAGGCCGTCTGAACGCGGCGCTGCCATTCCTGCGGGCTTTGGCTGCGGCCTGCGGCGGCGGTGCGCACGGTAGGGTAGCCGAGCGCCCAGCGGTCTATCCACATTTCGCTTTCGGCTTCGTCGCGTATCAGCAGCAGGGTGAGGTCTTCGAGGTCGTGGCTGTGCATGGCGGAAAAAGGGAGGCCGTCGGAATGGGTTTCAGACGGCCTTTTTCTGTGTTCGGTTCGGAATCAGCGGTCGATTTTTTTCGACAGGATTTTCAGGGCGGGATAGCTCATTTTGATGTCGTAGTCGCGGCCGTCTTTGGTGGCTTCGATGTCGAGGGCGGGTTTGCCGCGGTAGACGTCGGGTTCGATGTCGTGGACTTGGTAGCCTTGGCGTTCGAGGATTTTTTCGGCTTTATCAAGGTTGGCGTCGAAGTTGGGGTCGTCGTAGATTTGCGCTTCGATACGGTCTTCGCGATCCATGCCGCGGTAGTCGTGGCGGTCGCGGGCGGTGGCGGTGGCGGTGGCGGCCATCAGGGTAACGGCGGCGGCGAGGATGAGTTTTTTCATGTTGTTTCCTTTGTGGTGAATGTAAAGCGGCGCGATTTAAGCACGGTTTGGCGGTGCGGTTTGTTAAGAAAGGGTAAACAGCAAAGGCCGTCTGAAAACCGGTTTTGCCTTTTCAGACGGACTTTGCCGTTGGCGGCGGGTGGTTAGCGGCACAGTTTGAGGTTGTGGGCGGCGGCTTCGGCTTCGCGTTGGTAGTCTTGTTCGTAGATGTAGCCGGGATCGAACTCGGGGTCGAGCCAGGTTTTTATGGTAGCGAGGGCGCGGCGGCAGGCGGCTTTGTCGCCGGCGTTTTTGTGGCTGACGGCCAGGTCGTTGGCTGCGTGCATGCGATCGGTGAAGCTGATGAATTTGCCGCAGCTTGCGATGTACTGCTGCTTGATTTGGGCGGCCTGGCGGTATTGTTTGGCGCGGTAGGCCGTCTGAAAACGTTTTTCCGCGGCCTTTTCGCCCTGTTCGGTGCAGGCGGCGGGGAGGACGGCGTAGGCGCTGTCGAAGCGGGCGTTCATGCCGCAATATTCGCTGCACTCTTCCCGTGCGGATTCGGGCACTTCGAGTTCGACCAGGTTTTTGCCGGAGAAATGGAAACGGACGACGCAGCCTTTGCCGTCGCGGTATTGGTTGTTTTTGATGGTGCCGTCGAGGTCGCAGATGTTGCCGCGCTGGCTGGCGGTGTTGAGGGAAAAACGCTTGCCCGTGATGCTGATGCCGCCGGACTCGGTGGGGCTGTCGTAGAGGGCGTAGTCTTGGGCGGTTGCCGCGGCGGCAAGGGCGCAGACGAGGGTGGCGAAGAGGGTTTTTTTCATGGCAGACTCCTTATATATAAACAACGGGCCGACGGAAGTTTCAGACGGCCTTTATGGTCTGTTGACAATCAGCCTTGCGGCGGTGTTTTTGGTAAAAAATACTCGCCTGCCGCGTCAAAAATGCTCGCAAGGTGTCCAACCTTGCTGTGCTTTTTTCCTTGCATTCGGGCATTTTTTACTCAAAAAACCGTCTTGCAAGCTGATTGTCAACAGCCCCTACAGCTTCACCCCCATCCACTGCGCCAGCGTGAAATAAACCAGCATGGCGGCGGGCAGGGTGAGGATGGCGAATCCGGCCAGTGCGGACACCATCCAGCTCCATTTTTCAAAGCCGCGCCAGTTGAAGCAGCGGGCGGCGTTGAAGAGGCAGGGCAGGGCGAGCAGCAGCCAGGCGATTGCCCAGCCCCAATTCGGGCGGAACACGGGAATTAGGCCGGCGAAGGTGGCGGCGGTAAAATGCCCGTATCATTCATATTATTGATATTATTGTTCGAATTGTATTATTTTCAATAATAATAAATAACCCTAAACCAATATAAATAACAGCCATTATCCAACGACTAAACTTCTCTACAATTTCACCAACACCTGAAATATTAGCCAATCTTTGTGCTGTATATACTAAAACAAAAATCAATATTAAAAATACAAGAAGAGTAACTAATAAGTCGACAAGATCTAAAGTCACAAAGTAAGGAACAAAAAGTCCAATATTATCTGCACCACAACTAGCAACTGTAACCAAAGCAACAATACCGACTAATTTTGACAACCCTTTTTCATCCAATTCTTTTTTAGCTCTTTTTTCGCCCTCACAATCGTCGTAAATAGCAACTTTAATACCTAAGTAAATCGGTATTAAACCTAATAAACCCAACACCCATTTTTCCGGAACATAATTCAAAACAAAAGCTAAAAATAAACTAACTAATATTAAAATTACAGAACCTAAATATTGTCCGATATAAATATCTCGATATTCTTTTCTAGTATTTGCTCTAGCAAAAAATATTAATAGTATTAACAACAAATCTACTGCTGTAGCAATATATAAAACAGCAGCAGTAATCACTGTCGAAAACATAAAGCACCTCATAATGAATCCCCTGCCCCCTTGGCACCACGGCTTTTTCAAAAACCGAATCGCGTTCGGATAACAGATTCGTATCTTTCGCTAAAGAGGCAAGCCTGCGGCTTGCTTACCCTCTCCCTAGCCCTCTCCCACGGGGAGAGGGAATCGGGCTGCCAAACCCTAACATTTTCAGGTTTGCCTGCCATCCGATTCTCAATCCTACACCCTCTAATTTTCAGCAACCTGCTCCCCTCTCCCCGTGGGAGAGGGTTAGGGAGAGGGCAACGAACCGCAAGGTTCGTCAAACACTCAAATGCCCGTATCACTCATAATAATGAATCCCCTGAAACTCCCTTGCCACCACGGCTTCTTCAAAAGCCGAATCGCGTTCGGACAACGGCGTGGGCAGTGCAATCACGTTTTGCACGTTCATGCCCTTAGTGGAAAGCAGCATGATTTCATGGCTCAGGCGTGCGGCTTCAAAGCGGTCGTGCGTTACCAGCATACACGCCATACCCTGCCGCTCGATTTTTTCCACCAGCATGGCGACCAAAATATCGCGCAAATCGCGGTCCAAACCGACAAACGGCTCGTCCAGCAAGGCAAGGTCGCAGCCGCACAGCAGCAGGCGCAGAAACGCCACCCGTTTCGCCATGCCGCCGGACAACTCGGTCGGATATTTGTTCAAATCGCCCGCAGTCAGCCCGACTTTCGCCGCCAGCGCGATGATTTCGCCTTCATCGGGTTTGTCCATAAAAATCGCGATATTCTGCATCGCGGTCAGGTTTTCCGGCAGGCGGTTTTCCTGAAACAGAAAACCCGTTTTGTGGAAAGTATTGCGTATTGTGCCCGATTTTGGCGTTTCCAAGCCCGCAATCAGCCGCAAAACCGTCGTCTTACCGCAGCCGCTCGGCCCGAACAAGGCTTTCACTTCGCCATGTTGCAGGTTCAAACTGAAATCGCGCACGATGGGGTCGCGGAGAATTTCAAAACGCACGTTTTCAAGACAGAGCATCATCTCCTCCACGGCATAAACAAAATTTCCAAAGGCTTGGTAATCAGGTATTCAAACAGCGACACAAACACGATGACCAGCACCACATAAGCCATCACCGTCGAAGTCTACAGCGTCCACAAAGCCAGCGGCAGCACAAAGGCGGCGGCCATCCAGAGAACGCCGCGTTTGAAGACGGGCGTGAATCCGATCAGGCGGCGTTTTTCAGACGGCCTTTCAGACGGCCTCTGCGCGGTTTGGCTTTCAGACGGCCTTTTCGCCGCTTTTTTGCGCTTGTCAGAAGGCATAGTCGTACTCCGCAACCAGCGGCGCGTGATCGGAAAATTTTTCGTCTTTGTAAACGTGCGCCGCTACCGCTTTGGCGGCCAACTCGGGCGTCACCATCTGATAATCGATGCGCCAGCCCACGTCTTTCGCGTAGGCCTGCCCCCTGTTGCTCCACCATGTGTAGCCGGGCGCGTCGGGGTAGAGCGTGCGCCAGATGTCCGTCCAGCCCAACTCGTTGATAACCTTGCCTATCCACTCGCGCTCTTCGGGCAGGAAGCCCGAATTTTTCTGGTTGCCCTTCCAGTTTTTCAAATCGATGTTCTGATGCGCGATGTTCCAGTCGCCGCACACCACAATATCGCGCCCTTCGGCCTTCATGTCGGCGAGCATGGGATAAAACACGTCGAGAAAACGGAATTTCGCCTGCTGCCGCTCCTCCGCGCTGCTGCCGCTGGGCAGATACAGCGAGATTACCGACAGCCTGCCGAAATCGCAGCGCACAAACCGCCCTTCGCGGTCGAACTCTTCCACGCCGATGCCGGTGGTAACGCGGTCGGGCGCGCGTTTGCTGTACACCGCCACGCCGCTGTAGCCGCGTTTTTCCGCGCAATGCCAATGGCCGTGCATCCCGTGCGGATTTTTCATTTCGGGCGACAAATCCGCCTCCTGTGCCTTGAGTTCCTGCACGCAGACGATGTCCGCGCCCGAAGCGGCGATGTATTCGAGAAAACCCTTTTTATAGGCCGAGCGGATGCCGTTTACATTGGCGGAGATGATTTTGAGCATGGTGTGAAAACGGGTTAAGAAAAACGGACGGCATTGTAACCGATTTTTCAGACGGCCTCTGTCGGCGGCGGGAGTGCAAAGGCCGTCTTTGCCTGTGTGTGCGGCCTGCCCATTTGTCCGTCATTCATTTATAATCCGCGCTTTGAATTTGCCAACAGAAAGCGCGGCTATGTCCGATTTCCGTCAAGATTTTTTAAAATTCGCCCTCAGCCGCAAGGTGCTGAAATTCGGCGAATTCACCACCAAAGCCGGGCGGCAGTCGCCCTATTTTTTCAACGCCGGATTGTTTGACGACGGCGCGTCCACGCTCGAATTGGCGCGCTTTTACGCCCGCTCGATTATCGAGAGCGGCGTGAAGTTCGACATGCTGTTCGGGCCGGCCTACAAGGGCATCATTCTCGCCGCCGCCACCGCCATGATGCTGGCGGAAAAAGGCGTCAACGTGCCCTTTGCCTACAACCGCAAGGAAGCCAAAGACCACGGCGAAGGCGGCGTTCTGGTCGGTGCGCCGCTCAAAGGCCGCGTTTTGATTATCGACGACGTGATTTCGGCGGGCACTTCGGTGCGCGAATCGGTGAAACTGATTGAAGCCGAAGGCGCAACGCCCGCAGGCGTCGCCATCGCGCTCGACCGCATGGAAAAAGGCACGGGCGAACTCTCGGCGGTGCAGGAAGTGGAAAAACAATACGGCCTGCCCGTTGTCCCGATTGCCGATTTGGACGACTTGTTCGCCCTGCTGCAAAACAGCGCCGAGTTCGGCGGCTTTTTAGAACCCGTGAAAGCCTACCGCGCACGCTACGGCGCCCCGCGCGGCTGAGCGCACGCCGCGCCGCGCAACACAAGGGAAACACCATCATGCCCATCTGCTCCTGCCCCCACTGCCAAACCTATCTGAAAGTCAAAGAAAGCCAGCTCAACGTTGCCCAGGGCTTTGTCAAATGCACCGACTGCCAGGGCTTGTTCAAAGCCAAAGACTTCGTTGCCAGACAGCAGGTTTCCTCCATCGACTGGCTGCCCGACGGCGTCAGCGACATCGATCTCGTGCGGCGGCTGGGCACTTATGTGCGCGGGCGAAATTCCTTCGACAAGTGCCAGATCGACTATCTGCTCGAACACCCCGCCGAAGCGGGGCAGCCTGCCGCCGTGCCCAACGATCAGGAACATCGCGCCGCGCAGCCCGTGCCCATGCCCGAGCCGCCGCCGCGCAGCGAATCCCCCGCGCCCGCCAAAAGCGGCAGCACCAACTGGACGCTTGCCGCCCTGGTCGCCCTCACCGTCCTTATTTTGCAGCTGTTCTTCATCCTGCTCAGCCGTCAGGCCGTCTGAACCATGCAGCCCGCCGACACGCCCGCCTTTATCCGCCACTTCCGCGAAGCCGCGCCCTATATCGACTATCTGCGCGGCAAAACGCTGGTGGCCGGCATTGCCGGCAGCCTGCTTACGCCCGAACGTTTCCGCCCGATTGCCGCCGATCTCGCCCTGATGGCGGGGTTGGGCATCCGTCTGGTGCTGGTGTACGGCAGCCGCAGCCAAATCAGCGCCGCCTGCGCCGCGCAGGGTATCGAGCCGCGCTACCATCTGGGTCGCCGCGTCACCGACGACACCGTAATCGAAATTGCCAAACAGGTTTGCGGCCGTCTGAATTACGAAATCGAAGCCGCGCTGTCCGTCGGCCTGTCGCACTCGCCGCAGCGCGGCCGCCGCCTGCGCGTTGTGTCGGGAAACTTTGTTTCCGCCCGCCCCATCGGCATCATCGACGGCATCGACATGGGCTACACCGGCTGCGTGCGCAAAACCGACGCCGAAGCCGTGCAGTCCTGCCTCGACAGCGGCGCCGTCGTCCTCATCAGCCCGCTGGCCGCCTCGCTGGGCGGCAAAACCTTCAACCTCGCCATGACCGACATCGCCGAGTCCGCCGCCGCCGCCTTGCAGGCGGAAAAACTCGTTTTCCTGATCGAGCAGGAAGGCATACTCGACGAAGAAGGGCGCCGCCTGAGCAACCTGTCTTCCGAAGAAGCCGAAGGCCGTCTGAAAAACGGCGGCATCCTGCCGCAGCAGCGCGAACTGCTGCGCACCGCCCTCAGCGCCGTCGGCAAGGGCGTGCAGCGCTGCCAAATCCTCTCCGGCCTCGCCGACGGCGATTTGATCGGCGAACTTTTCACCCGCAGCGGCACGGGCACCACCGTTGCCCAAGCCCCCTTTATGCGCATCCGCCCCGCCGAGGGCAGCGACATCCCCGACCTCATCGCCCTTATCCGCCCGCTCGAAGCGCAGGGCATACTCGTGCGCCGCAGCCGCGAATATCTGGAAACCCATATCGGCGGTTTTTCCGTGCTCGAACACGACCGCCAAATCTACGGCTGCGTCGCCCTGAAAACCTTTGCCGACGCGCCCGAGAGCGGCGAACTGGCTTGCCTTGCCGTCTCGCCCGAGGCGCAGGACGGCGGCTACGGCGAGCTGCTGCTGCAACACCTGATCGGCCGCGCCCGCAGCCTGCGCCTGAAAAAACTGTTTGCCCTCTCCACGCAAACGGGCGACTGGTTTGCCGAACGCGGCTTTCAGACGGCCTCTCCCGCCGACCTGCCCGCCGTACGGCAGGCCGAATACCGCAGCAGCGGGCGGCAGTCGGCCGTTTTCGTGCTCGGCTTGGACGGGGCGGAACAGGCGGGATAAAGGCCGAACCGTCGGGCAGGCAAAAGGCCGTCTGAAAACACCGTTTCGTGTTTTCAGACGGCCTTTTTGCTGCGCCGCGCTTTCAGACGGCCTGTTATTGCTGGCAGACGGGGCAGTAGAACGTGCCGCGGCCGCCGAGGGTGGTTTTGACAATGGGTGCGCCGCATTCGGCGCAGGCTTGGCCGTCGCGGCCGTAGACGCGGTATTCCTGTTGGAAATAGCCGCTGTTGCCGCTGCTGTCGACGAAATCGCGCAGGGTGCTGCCGCCTTTGGCGATGGCGCGCTCGAGGGTGTCGCGGATGCTTTCTGTGAGGGCGGCGGCCTCTTCGCGCGTGAGGCTGTCGGAGGGGCGCAGCGGCGAGATGCGGGCGGCGGACAGGCTTTCGTTGGCGTAGATGTTGCCGACGCCGACGACGGCGCGGTTGTCCATCAGCACGGTTTTGACGGGGCTGCGGCGGTTTTGAAGGGCGGCGTGGAGATAGTCGGCGGTGAATGCTGCGCCCAGAGGCTCGGGGGCGAGGTGTTGCAGCAGGGGATGGGTTTCGGCCGCGCCCGCATACCAGGTGACGATGCCGAAGCGGCGCGGGTCGTGGAAACGCAGCAGGGTGCCGTCTGAAAAGGCGATGTCGAGGTGGTCGTGTTTTCCCGCTGCGGGCGCTTGGCCGGGGGTGAAAACGCGCAGGCTGCCCGACATGCCGAGATGGATAAGGAGGATGCCGTGGGCGAAGCGGACGAGGAGGTATTTGGCGCGGCGGCCGCATTCGAGCACGGTCTGCCCGCTCAGGGTGTCGGCGAGATCGGGTGGCACGGGCAGGCGCAGTTTGCTTTGGCGCACGCTGACGGCAGCGACGGTTTTGCCGGTGATGTGCGGGGCGACGCCGCGCAGGGTGGTTTCGACTTCGGGCAGTTCGGGCATGGTTCGGGATTGGTTTGAGGCCGTCTGAAAGCGGGTTTTGCGTTTTCAGACGGCCTTTGGGGTTTACAGGAAGCTGTGTTCGGCGGCGGGGAAGGTTTTGTTTTTCACAGCGGCAACGTAGGCGGCGACGGCGGCTTGGATGCTGTCCTGCCCCGCCATAAAGTTTTTGACGAAGCGGGCGGTGCGGCCGGGGAAGACGCCGAGCATGTCGTGCATGACGAGCACTTGGCCGTCACAGTCGACGCCCGCGCCGATGCCGATGGTGGGCGCGGCAACGGCTTCGGTAACGGCTTTGCCCAGCGCGGCGGGCACGCATTCCATCAAGATCATGGCCGCGCCCGCCGCGTCGTGGGCTTTTGCGTCTGCCGTCAGCGCCGCGCCGCCGTCGGCCTTGCCCTGCACTTTGTAGCCGCCGAAGGCGTGGACGGACTGGGGGGTGAGGCCGATGTGGGCGCAGACGGGGATGCCGCGCAGTTGCAGAAATTCGGTGGTTTCGGCCATCCATGTGCCGCCTTCGAGTTTGACCATGTGCGCGCCGGCAGCCATCAGTTCGGCGGCGGCGGCGAAGGCCTGTTCTTTGCTCTGCTGGTAGGCGCCGAAGGGTAGGTCGGCGAGGATGAGGGCGTTTTTCGCGCCGCGTGCGACGGCGGCGGTGTGGTAGCACATGTCGGCAAGGGTGACGGGCAGGGTGGAGCTTTGTCCCTGCACGGTCATGCCCAGCGAGTCGCCGACGAGGAGGGTGTCGACGCCGGCGTCGTCCATCAGGGCGGCGAAGCTGGCTTCGTAGGCGGTGAGCATGGCGATTTTTTCGCCGTCGGCTTTCATTTTTTTCAGGGTGTTGACGGTAATCACGGTGTTCCTTTGTGGTGTGTATGTGTTTCAGACGGCCTGTTGTTTTGAGGCCGTCTGAAAAGGATCAGATGTCTTTGAGGTTGAGGTAGTGGCGGTTGCCCTGCATGTGGCTGATGGTGCGCAGCAGCAGCTCGAAATGATCGTCGTTGCCGGTGAAGTCCATTTCGTCGTTGTTGGCGATGAGCAGCGGGGCGTTGTCGTAGAGGTGGAAAAAGCGGCGGTATTCTTCGTGGATGCGGCCGAGGTAGCCTGCGGGGAAGAGGTTGAATGTGCCGCCGCCGCGCGAAATCAGGCGTTTGTCGGCGGCTTCGTCGGCGGTTTGCAGATAAATGACGAGGTCGGGAACGGGCATCTCGGGCATGATGCGGTGTTTGGCTTCCCAAAACAGGGTTTGTTCGTTGGCGTTTTCGTCGTCGTCGAGCACGACGGGCACGAAAATCTGGTCTTTTTCCAGCAGGAAATCGGCAACGACGCGGCCGCCTCTGGCTTCTTCGGCGTTGATGATGTCGATGGCCTTCACGCGGCGCAGCAGGAAATGCAGCTCTGTGGCCAGGCCGTGGTTGGCGGCGTTTTCGTAGAAGAGTGAGAGAAAGGGGTTGGTTTCGGGGCTTTCGGTGAGGTAGAGCGCGTCGAAATAACCCGCCAGCCGCCGCGCGAGTTCGGACTTGCCGCTGCCTATCGAGCCTTCGACCACTATGTATCGGTAATCCATCGCCTGTTTCCTGTTTGTCGGCAAAGGGGCGGATTATACGGCTTCGGGCGCGGGCTTTCCAACAGCAGGCAGGCCGTCTGAAAGGTTTTCAGACGGCCTGCGGGTCTGTGTTTGTTTATAGGAGACGGATGCCGTCGCTGCCGAGGGCATCGGCCAGCGCGCCTGCCGTGCCGTGTTGTCCGATTGGGTAGGCAGGGTCGAGGTCGGCGAGGGGGCGCATGACGAAGGCGCGCAGGTGGGCGCGCGGGTGCGGCAGGGCGAGGGCGGGGTCGGAGGATGCGGTGTGCGCGTAGTCGATGATGTCCAAATCGAGGGTGCGCGGGGCGTTGGCAAAAGGGCGCTCGCGGCCGAAGTCATGCTCGATTTGTTGCAGCAGATCGAGCAGTTCGCGGGCGGCGAGGGTGGTTTCGATGATGGCGGCGGCGTTGGTGAAATCGGGCTGGTCGGTATAGCCGACGGGGGCGGTGCGGTAGAGGGGGGAGAGGCGCAGGGAGAGGATTTGCGGGTGCGCTTTCAGACGGCCTGCGGCTTGGGCGACGGTGTCGGCGGATGCGCCGAGGTTGCTGCCGAAGGCGATGGCGGCGGTGGCGGGGCGGGTGTCGGGCATGGGCGGCTTTCGGGTGTTATGGAAGGGGGTGATGAGGCCGTCTGAAAGGCTTTGGTTTTGTTGAAGCATCGCTTTCAGACGGCCTTTCGGGAAATCACCGTTTCACTTCGCGGTAGGCTTTGAGTTCGCGCAGGATTTCGGGTTTGACGATGCCTTGGAGTTTGTCGGCGGGTAGGATGAAGGATGGGGTGTCGATGTAGCTGCCGAAGCTGTATGTGCCGTAGGTATAGGAAAGGGCGTTTTTGTCGAAAGTCCAGTTTTCCAGGTGTTCGTCGGTGAGGTGGTGGGGGCTGTTTTTGTCGTCGAAATCCGCTTCGAGTTCCTGCCGGGTTTTGCCGCCTTCTTGCAGATAGTAGTCGAGCATGCCTTGGCGGTGCAGGGCGGCGAAGGCGGCTTTTTTGCCGGGCAGGAGGATGTCGGCGAGTTTGAGGGGGACGGGTTTGCCGCTGCGGGGGATAACGTAGCTGCCGCCGTCGCCCGCGCCGTGCGCGCCACCGGAGTATTCGTAGTCGGTGGTGGAGAGGACGTAGTAGTGGGGGGTGTAGCCTTCGAGGGAGACTTCGGCGATGTATTGGTGGCGCGGGTAGCCTTCGTTATCACGGAATTCGTCGACGCGTTTTTTCAGTTCGCGCAGGGCGGCGGCTTTGCTGAGGGTTTTGAGGCCGTCTGTAACCGACATTTTGCGGATAAGGTTTTCGGCAAAGGCGTTTTGCGCTTGGTCGGCGAAGACGGGGCGGGAGACGGTGAACTCGCTGCATCTGCTGTCGGCCGTGGGTTTGGGGCAGTATTTGGCGGTGAATTCCGCGGTTTTGATTTTCGGCGGCTGCGCGGCGGCGGGCAGGGCGAGGGCGGCGGCGAGGAGGGCGGGGAGGATTTTGTTCACGGTGTTTTCCTTTTGCTTGGTTGTTCAGACAGCCTTTGTCGGGGATAAATTATTTTTCGGCAACGGCGTAGGCAGTAACGGTGCCGCTGTCGTCGGCGATGCTCAGGTGGACGCGCGCGACGCCGATTTCGTCGAGAAAGGCTTGCAGCGGCGGGGCGAAGACGGTTTCCGGTTTGCCCTGCGCGGTGTGGCCGACGCCGATATTGCGGAAGGACACGGCGCCGCGTATGCCCGTGCCGAGGGCTTTGGCAACGGCTTCTTTGGCGGCGAAGCGTTTGGCGAGGAAGGCGGCGGGGCGGGCGGCGGCCTCTAATTCGGGCAGCTCGGCCGGGTGCAGCACGCGCTCGGCGAAGGCGCGGCCGTGTTTTTTGTAGAGGGTTTCGATGCGTTTTTCCGCGACGATGTCGGTGCCGATGCCGTAGATCATGGGGTTTATCCTTGTTTTTTGACAAATATAGTGAAACAACGCGGAAAGATACAAGGCAGCAAGCCGCAGACAGTATGAGTAATACGGGGCAGGTTTGCTTGGCATTTTTAATGCCTTAGCAAAGCATTTTTAATGCCTTAGCAAACCGCCCTCTTCGAGCTAAGGCGCAGCAACGCCGTAGATTTTCGTGTTGTTTCACTATAGAAAAACGGTTGGGGCCGTCTGAAAGGTTTTTGCTGCGTTTACTTCTCTTTCAGACGGCCGCAGATTTTAATCGAAACTATGGCAAACGGGCGAATCCGTCCGCGCCGAGCGGTTCGCGTCCGAGCAGGGCGGCGAAGCCGGCGCAGTCGGCGCACGAGCCCTGTTGCAGCAGGCGGATGCTGTCGCGGCTGAGAAAACCGTTGCTCAGAATATTGGCCGGCGGCAGGGCGGGGCGCAGCAGGGCAAGGGGGACGGGCAGGACTTTGGCGGGCGGTTTGCCGTGCAGGGTTTGCCGCAGGATGGCGAGATAGGCCGCGAGGGTGGTTTTCAGACGGCCTGTCATGTTGACGACCGCGCCCGACGGGGCATCGAGCAGGCGGCAGAGGCCGTCTGAAACGTCTTCGGCGTGCACGGGCTGCAAAGCGAACGCGCCGCCTGCGGGCAGGGGCAGCACGGGCAGGCGCGCGAGTTTGACAAACAGTTCGCAGCTTGTGCCGCCGCGCCCGTACACGACGGAAGGGCGGGCGGTTGCGCTGTCCAATTCGGCGGCCACGGCCGCGTCGCCGCGCCCTTTGCTCGCAAGAAAAGCGACGGCATGGGCGGGGTCTGCGCCCAGCGCGGAGAGCTGCACCCAGCGGCGCACGCCCGCTTCTTTCGCCCAGGCGGCGAGCAGGGCGGGCGTGGTGTGGTGGACGGTTTCCAAAATGTCGGCATGGCGGCTCATGATGCCGACGCAGTTCATCACCGCACCGCAGCCTTCGAGCAGCGGCACGGCGGCGGCTTTGTCGGGGCGCAGCAGGTCGAGTTCGGCGTGCGGCGGCGTGCGGACGCTGTGACCCGCTTCGCGCAGGCGGCGGGCGGCGCGGCGGCCGATAAAGCCGCTGCCGCCGAGGAGCAGGATGTTCATGGGTTCTTTCTTTTGCAACGGTTGGAGGAGGGGCGTTTCCCGCGAACGTTCAAACCGCGTGCGTTGCTGCGCAACACACCCTGCTTGGGCGGCGGAGGCCGTCTGAAGGTGCGTTTGCGGCGGGACGTAGTGTTTTTTGTTTCCTAGGGCGCGTTGACAATCAGCCTTGCGGCGGTATTTTTGGTAAAAATCCACGCCTGCCGCGTCAAAAATGCTCGCAAGATGTTCAATCTTGCTGCGCTTTTTTCCTTGCAGGCGCGAATTTTTCCTCAAAAAACCGCTTCGCAAGCTGAATGTCAACGCGCCCTAGAGGCCGTCTGAAAGCCGAGTACTTTGTTTTTCAGACGGCCTTTTGCGGCGTTTCGGGTGGGTTTTTCTGTTCGGCGAGCTGTTGCAGGCGGTAAGCGGAGGGCGCGGCGGAGGGCAGCTGTTTGGCCCGGCTGTTGAAACGGATTTGCCGGCTCACCTGATAGGCGAGGGCGAGCAGCAGCGACACGCCGCCGAACACCGACCAGCGCAGGGCGTAGAGCAGGTTGTCGGCAAGGCCGCGTTCGAAGTTCGGGGCGAACAGCAACACGAACAGCAGGGGGACGAAGACGCTGAGACTTCCATAGATCCGCTGCCAGAAGAGGCCGCCGGTTTCTTTCACGCCTTCGCGTCCGTCGTCGCACAAAAAGGCGGTGACGCGGCGCAGGACGCTGCCGACGGCAAACCAGCAGACGGCGGAGACGGTGAGGGAGACGGCAACGGCGGTCAGGATAATGGTGAGGTTTTGCATGGCGGGTTTCCTTTCTTTAAATGAAGATAAATGAAGACGGGGACGGGTTTGTTGTTTTCAGACGGCCTAAGCCGGTTTGAACACCATCAGAAAATAGATAACGAGCGTGGCGCAGAAGGCGGGATAACCGAGCAGCTCCCAAGCCCGCGCATAGCGGAAATAGCGCGGCGGCATGGTTTCTGCCCCCGCAGCGGCGGCATCGCGGGCGATTTTCGCCATCTTGAGCTGCAGCCACACCACCGGCAGCCAGCACGCGCCGCAGAGCAGGTAGAGGCCGAGCGTCCAGGCGATCCAGCGCGTGTCGAAGGACAAATGCGCCTGCGACATCAGCCACCAGCCCGACAGCGGCTGGAAAACCACGGCGGGCGTGGTGAACCACCAGTCGGCCTTCACCACCCATTTGGCCACCACCGACTGTGCCGCCACCGAGCCGCTGCGGTTTGCCCAAAACAGGTAAAACGCCGTGCCGAAGCCCGTGCCCACCATCAGCGTGGCCGACAGGATATGCAGGGTTTTGACTATCAGATAAGTGTTCATGATTTACTCCTTTTATTTAAGAGTTGCGGCAGGCAGGTTTCAGACGGCCTTCTGCCGTGCGGCCTGCGCCAAAAACAGCATCAGCGCGGCTGTCGGCAGGTTTTTCACCAGCGGCGCGAAGGGGTGCAGCCACATGGCGGGCAGGGCAAAGGCGGTGATGAGGCTGTATGCCGTCACCGTCGCCGCCTGCGCCGCCCAAAAAAGCGGCAGGCGGCGGGCGCGGGTGAAGCAGAGCAGGCCGAAGACGATGTCCAGCAGCGAAGCCGCCAGCAAAACGGGATAGCGGAAGGCCGTCTGAAAACCCACTGCCGCGAGCAGTTCCAGCGATTGCTGCGGCGCGGTCAGCACCGGTTGCAGGCCGCTCCACAGCCACAACAGGCCGAGTGAGGCGGGCAGATAAGCGGGGATGCGCGGGGTGGTGTTCATTATTTGTCTTTCTAAATTTCCGTCAAAACAGAAATAACGGGTCAAAAAAATTTGCGGGACGGCGGCGGGCGTTTCAGACGGCCTACTCGTCATTCGGCTTCGGCAGCACCAGTCGCGCCAGCGTCGCCGCGCTCAGGCCGCCCGCGAGGGCGAAGGTATAGATTACGAAGCTGTCGGCTGAGGGAGTGTCTCCGCCAAAACCGAGATACGGCAGAACAAAGCCGAACAGCGCGGACACCGCCGCTCCCGCCGCCGCCGTCAGAAACGTGTTGGCCGCGCTGCGGTACGGCCGCCAAAGCGTCAGAATGCAGGCCAGCACGGCGGCGGGCACGAAGCCGAGCACCGTGCCGAAAATCAGGAAAAACGGCAGAACCAGCACGCCGGCAAAGGTTTCTGAAAACGACATTTCGCCGGCAACAAGCGCGGCGAAGAAGGTTGCACCTCCCAACCAAAGCGCGCCCAAGGGTGCGCCGCACAACAGCGAAATCCAAAACACACCGGCGCGCGGATAGGGTTTGGCGGGGGATGGTGCGGGGCGGACGGATTCATTCATGGCGGGTTTCCTTGTTGCGGTGGCGGTGGCGGCGGATGCCTCGGGTCGGTTTTGCGGCATTTTATTGGTATTTTAAAATTTCTGTCAATACAGAAATTAAAATAAATCTGCCAGTGTGAAAACGGGTTGTCTGCCATCCGTCCATGCCTTTTGGAGACATGGGCGCGGGATGGCGTTTGCGAAAGGATGCGAATTGTCAGCGCGGGCGGTTTTATGTGAAAATCGCTCTTAATTTTATCGGCCGTCTGAAACGCGGTTTCAGACGGCCTGCCGCATTTGCGGCATTGTGTTTGTTTATCCATAAGGAGCGATTCGATGATATTCCGCCACACTTTACTTGCCCTGTGCTGCGCCGCCGCGCTGGCCGCCTGCGGCGGGCAGCAGGAAGGTGCCGCCGCGCAGGCGCCCGCATCCGCGCAGCAGGCCGCGCCCGCAGGCTCGGTTTCCGTGAAAACCATGCGCGGCGAGGCTGCCGTGCCGCAAAATCCCGAGCGCATCGCCGTGTACGATTTGGGCGCGCTCGACACACTGAGCACGCTGGGTGTGAAAGTCGGCGCCGCGCCCAATACGCTGAGCCTCGACTACTTGCAGCCTGCGGTAAAAGACGCGGTGAAGGCAGGAACGCTGTTCGATCCCGACTATGAAGCGCTGAATGCCTACAACCCGCAGCTCGTCATTATCGGCGGGCGCATGGCCAAGGCTTACGACGAGTTGGCCAAACTCGCGCCCACCATCGAAATGGGCATAGATTCCAACAATATGCGTCAAAGCGCCGACGAGCGCATCGACGCCTTCGGTGCGATTTTCAACAAAAAGGCCGAGGCCGACGCGCTGAAAGCACAAATCAACCAATCCTTTGAAGCGGCCAAAGCGGCGGCTGCGGGCAAAGGCAAGGGACTGGTGCTGATGGTGAACGGCGGCAAACTGTCGGCCTTCGGCGCACAATCGCGCCTGGGCGGCTGGATACACAAAGACATCGGCGTGCCGCCCGTGGACGAAGCGATTAAAGAAGGCTCGCATGGCCAGCCCGTTTCCTTCGAATATGTGAAAGAGAAAAACCCCGACTGGCTGTTTGTCCTCGACCGCACCGCCGCCATCGGCGAGGAGGGACAGGCGGCGAAAGATGTTTTGAACAACCCGCTGATTGCCGAAACAACGGCGTGGAAAAAAGGCCAAGTGGTGTATCTGCTGCCGGAAACCTACCTCGCCACCGGCGGCGCGCAGGAGCTGCTGAACTCGACCAAGCAGCTTAAAGACGCGTTTGACGCGGCGAAGTAAATCTGTGCTTTCAGACGGCCTCCTCTTGGCGGAGGCCGTCTGAAAAACGTTTTCCGGCAGGGAAAGCCGTAACGGACAAGACGCCCGAAGCGGCGGCGTTTTCTGTTTTCCCAACCGTTTGCGCGCGATGCAGACAATCATCAACTGCCGTTTTGTTTTCGGCTGCGCCGAAGCTGTGTTTTCAGACGGCCTCCCGTTGCGGCAGAGGCCGTCTGAAAGCCCTTTAACCCTTCTGATACGATGATAAAAAATCCCTTTTCCCTTTATGCGGCCGCTTTTGCCGCGCTGCTGCTGCTCTTCGGCCTCAGCCTGTCTATCGGCGTGGCCGATTTCCGCTGGTCGCAGCTTTTTTCGCCGTCCGACAGCATGATGCTGATGGTGGTGAGCCGCCTGCCGCGCACGCTGGCGGTGGTGCTCAGCGGCGCGTCGCTGGCGGTGGCGGGCATGATTATGCAGATTCTGATGCGCAACCGTTTCGTCGAGCCGTCGATGGTGGGCGCGAGCCAGAGCGCGGCCTTGGCGCTGGTGCTGCTGACGCTGGTTTATCCGGCGGCGGGCGTGATGCTGAAAATGTCGTCAGCCGCCGCTGCGGCAATGGCGGGCATGCTGCTGTTTATGGCGCTGATTTCGCGCCTGCCGCCGACGGCGCAGCTGATGGTGCCCTTGGTGGGGATTATTTTCGGCGGCGTAATCGAGTCGCTGACGCTGTTTGTCGCCTATGAAAACGAGATGATGCAGATGCTCGATGTGTGGCAGGCGGGCGATTTTTCGGGGATTTTGCAGGGGCGTTACGAACTCTTGTGGCTGGGCGGCATCGTCGCCGTGCTGGCCTATGTGATTGCCGACCAGCTCACCATCGCCGGGCTGGGCGAGGCGGTGAGCGTCAACCTCGGCCTGAACCGCACGGCGGTGTTGTGGGCGGGGCTGATTATCGTCGCGCTGATTACCTCGCTGGTGGTGGTGACGGTGGGCAACATCCCGTTTATCGGCCTGGTCGTGCCCAATATCGTCAGCCGCCTGATGGGCGACCGCCTGCGCCGCAGCCTGCCCGCCGTCGCCCTGATCGGCGCGGGCATGGTGCTGCTGTGCGACATCGTCAGCCGCACCGTGCGCTATCCCTTCGAGATTCCGGTGTCCACCGTTTTCGGCGTGCTCGGCACCGTGCTGTTTCTCTATCTTCTGATGAGGAAACCCGCCCATGCCGTCTGAAAATCCGTCCGCAAGCCGCCGTCCGCTGTGGGTTGCCCTGATTCTGCTGATCGCCTCCTGCGCCCTGTTCCTCATGCTCAACGTGCACGGCAGCTGGGATTTCGTCTTGCAGCGGCGCGGCACGACGCTGGCCGGGCTGCTTCTGGCCGCCTACTCCGTCGGCGTGTCCACCCTGCTGTTCCAAACGCTCACCAACAACCCCATCCTCACGCCCGCCATCCTCGGCTTCGACTCCCTCTATCTGTTCCTGCAAACCCTGCTGGTGGTGCTGCTGGGCGGTGTCGGCTACGGTGCGCTGCCGGTAAACGGCAAATTCGCGCTGGAACTGGCGGCAATGATGGGCGGCTCACTGCTCTTGTTTAACGTTTTGCTGCGGCAGGGCGGCCGCGATCTGGCGCGGATGATACTGATCGGCGTGATTTTCGGCGTTTTCTTCCGCAGCCTCTCGGCGCTGCTCAAACGCCTGATCGACCCCGAAGAATTCGCCGCCGTGCAGAGCAACAGCTTCGCCAATTTCAACACCATCCATACCAACCTGCTCGCCGTCGGCTTTGTGATTGCGGCGGCCAGCGCCGTCTTCCTCTGGCGCGAACGCCACCGCCTCGACGTCCACCTGCTCGGCCGCGACCAGGCCGTCAACCTCGGCATAGACTACACGCGCAACACCTTATGGATACTGCTGTGGATCGCCACCCTCACCGCCACCGCCACCGCCGTCGTCGGCCCGGTGAGCTTTTTCGGCCTGCTCGTCGTCGCCCTGGCCGACCGCTTCAGCCCACATGTCCGCCACAGCCTGCGCCTGCCCATGGTCTTCCTCACCGCCGCCGTGTTGCTTGTCGGCGGCCAAACCGTATTCGAACACCTCCTCGGCATGAAAGCCGTGCTGAGCGTCGTTATCGAATTTGCCGGCGGCCTCGTCTTCCTCTGGCTGGTGCTGAAAAAGAAAAAATAGGCTTCCAAACGGCCTGCCACAGAAAGGCCGTCTGAAATCGAAGCTTCAACGAAGCGAAAACCCGTTCAGAAACGGCCTCCCCAACAACCCGACCCGAAAAAACCACCATGATACAAATCCGCAACGTCGGCCACAGCATAGGCGGCCGCCCCATCCTCCGCGACATCAGCCTCGACATCCCGCAAGGCGGCATCACCGCCCTCATCGGCCCCAACGGCGCGGGCAAATCCACCCTCCTGTCCTTCGCCGCCCGCCTGCAACCCCTCAAACAAGGCAGCATCAGCGTCGGCGGCCACGACGTCGCCGCCACCCCCACAGCCGAACTGGCCAAAATCCTCTCCATCCTCACCCAAGACAACAGCATCGTCAGCCGCATCAGCGTGCGCGACCTGCTCATGTTCGGCCGCTACCCCTACCACCAGGGCAGGCCGTCTGAAAACGATTACGCCATCGTCGAAAACGCCCTCGACGCCTTCCAACTGCGCGACTTCGCCGAACGCTACCTCACCGAACTCTCCGGCGGCCAGCGTCAGAGGGGCATGATCGCCATGGTCTTCTGCCAGCAGACCGACTACGTCCTGCTCGACGAACCGCTCAACAACCTCGACATGTACCACGCCCGCGCCCTCATGCGCCTGCTGCGCCGCCTCACCGACGAACACAAGCGCACCACCGTCGTCGTTTTGCACGACATCAACCAGGCCGCCGCCTACGCCGACTACGTCGTCGCCATGAAAAACGGCGCGGTTTTCATGGCCGACACCCCCGACAAAATCTTCACCCCCGACAACATCCGCGAACTGTTCGACATGGACGTCGACGTGCTCGACTACAAAGGCAAGAAACTCGTTATCCACCATATTTGAACCGCCGACTGTGCAGCCCGCGGCAAAAGGCCGTCTGAAAAACCTGCGAAGCAGGTTTTTCAGACGGCCACCCTTTTCAGACGGTTCCCCTTTTTGCTTTCAGGCCGTTTTCGCCCCTTGATTCCCTCCCCCGCCCGCGCGGGGGAGGGCTAGGGTGGAGGGTGCGCCGCTGCGGAAACTTTTGCGGGAACTGCGGCAGCAAAAGCATTTTTGCGAAATGCCACCCTCCCCGATCCTCCGCGCCAGCGCGGGGGAGGGGCAAAGCGTCACACAGCGGCAGGTTTCGGCCTTTCAGACGGCCACAAACGGCACAGCAGCCTGAAAGGCCGTCCGAAACCCCGACGCCGTTATTTGCGGACAAAAAGGCCGTCTGAAAAACCGTTTTCAGACGGCCTCCCGCGTCTGTGCAAAAAACCGCAAAAGCACTGGTACGGCAGGCCGTCTGAAATTACCATCGCGCCTTTTGTCTGACTGCCCGCCGCCATGCCGCTCCGCCCCACGCCCTTTGCCACCCGCATCTGCCGCCTGTTCAAAATGGCGGGCTGGCTGATTGCCACAGTACGCCGCATCCGCAGGCTCGACGGTGCGCCGCAAAGTGTGCGCAACGCCGAATTTGCCGCTATCTGCAACAACGCGCTCAACATCCTCAACGTGCGGCTCGACGTGCGCGACAGGCCGTCTGAAACGCCGCAGGGCGTGCTGGTGGCGGCCAACCACGTTTCCCTCCTCGACATCTTCGCCATCACCGCGCAATGCCCGAGCAGCTTCATCGCCATGAAGGAACTCGAACGCTGGCCGCTTGTCGGCCGCGCCGCCCGCAACGCCGACACCGTCTTCATCGACCGCAGCAGCCGCAAAGACATCAACGTTATCAACGAAGCCATCGTCCGCTCGCTGGAAAAAGGCCAAAACGTCTGCTTCTTCCCCGAAGCGCGCACATCGAGCGGCGACGGCATCCTGCCCTTCAAAGCCGCGCTGTTCCAGTCGGCCATCGACGCGGGCGTGAACGTGCAGCCTCTGGCGCTGCGCTATTACGACGGCCGCAACCGCCGCACCGACCGCCCTGCGTTCAGCGATGTTTCCCTGCCCGTCACCCTGTGGCGCATCGTGTCGATGCCCGAAATCCAAATCCGCGTCGACTTCCTGCCGCAAATCCCCCCCGAGGGCGACCGTTTCGCCCTGAAAGACCGCGTGGAGGCCGCCGTCGGCAGCATGGTGGACAAGATAGGCGTACAATCCGCCCCGCCGCTGCAAAACGGCGGCAATGAATAGCGGTTTGCAATCAAAAAAATTTGAACAATAAATTATACAAATCATGCCGCCGCCGTTAAAATGCGCGGCATCCCATATACCGTTTTGTGTTTTCACTCCGTTTTCATACAGAGGCTGCGCCGCAGCCCAAACTTTTTACAACCCGTTTGTTTCAGGAGACTTCCATGAGCATCAACATCAAAACCGAAGCCGAACTGGTCGGCAGCACCGTTCCTTCCGTCGTATTCCACACCCGTCAGGGCGACGCATGGGTAGACGTATCCACCGACGATCTGTTCAAAGGCAAAAAAGTCGTCGTCTTCTCCCTGCCCGGCGCGTTCACACCCACCTGCTCCTCCACCCACCTGCCGCGCTACAACGAGCTGGCCAAAGAATTCTTCGCCCGCGGCGTCGACAGCATCCTGTGCGTATCGGTTAACGACACCTTCGTCATGAACGCCTGGCTGGCCGACCAGGAAGCCGAAAACATCACCGTCGTACCCGACGGCAACGGCGACTTCACCCGCGGCATGGGCATGCTGGTGAGCAAAGAAGGCCTGGGCTTCGGCGACCGCTCCTGGCGCTACTCCATGCTGGTCGAAGACGGCAAAGTCACCAAAGCCTTCATCGAACCCGTAAAAGACGGCGACCCCTTCGAAGTGTCCGATGCCGACACCATGCTCAAATATATCGATCCGTCCTGGCAGGAGCAGCCCTCTGTTGCCATCTTCACCAAACCCGGCTGCCCCTTCTGCGCCAAAGCGAAAAAGGCTCTGCAAGACAAAGGCCTGGCCTACGAAGAAATCGTCCTCGGCCGCGACGCCACCACCACTTCCGTGCGCGCCATCACCGGCAAAACCTCCGCACCGCAAGTCTTCATCGGCGGCCAATACATCGGCGGCAGCGACGACTTGGAAGCCTGGCTGGCGAAAAACCGATAAAACCGTTTGAAACCGAGGGCTGCGCCATAACAGCCCTCTCGGATAACCGCCAAGGGTTATCCGGGTAACGCCGCCGCAGACAGGCCGCGTTACCCGGATAACTCTTTTTCACACCCACCCGCAGGCCGCGCCGCCACGGCACAGGCCGTCTGAAAGGAAACCACATGAAACAGCTCACCGCAGACGTCGTCGTCATCGGCGGCGGCACCGCCGGCATGGGCGCGTTCCGCAACGCCCTCATGCACACCGACAATGCCTACCTCATCGAAAGCCACACCTTCGGCACCACCTGCGCCCGCGTCGGCTGCATGCCCTCCAAACTCCTCATCGCCGCCGCAGACGCCCGCTACCACGCCCTGCACACCGACCCCTTCGGCGTCCATCTCGATAAAGACAGCGTGCGAGTCGACGGCCGCGAAGTCATGAACCGCGTCAAAACCGAACGCGACCGCTTCGTCGGCTTTGTGCTCGAAGACGTAGAAGCCTGGCCGTCTGAAAAACGCATCATCGGCCACGCCCGCTTCATCGACGAACACACCGTGCAAATCGACGACCATACACAAATCCGCGCCGATCGCATCGTCATCGCCACCGGCTCCCGCCCCCTCGTCCTGCCCCAATGGCGCGAAGCCGCGGGCGACCGTCTCATCGTCAACGACGACGTCTTCTCATGGGACACCCTGCCCGAAAGCGTCGCCGTCTTCGGCCCCGGCGTCATCGGCCTCGAACTCGGCCAAGCGCTCACCCGTCTGGGCGTGCGCGTCGAAATCTTCGGCCTCAGCGGCTCCCTCGGCGGCATCTCCGACCCCGAAGTCCTCGCCGAAGCCAAAAACATCTTCGGTGGCGAACTCGTCCTCCACCTCGATGCCGACACCGAAGTCGGCCGCAACGAAGCGGGCGACGTCGTCGTCAACTGGCGCGACCGCACAAACGGCGGGAGCGGCGTCTTCACCGCCCAATACCTGCTCGCCGCCGCCGGCCGCGTCCCCAACACCGACAACATCGGCCTCGAAAACCTCGCCATCGAACGCGACGCGCGCGGCGTGCCCCAAGCCCACCCGCTCACCATGCAGACCAGCATCCCGCACATCTTCATCGCCGGCGACGCCTCCAACCAGCTCCCCCTGCTGCACGAAGCCAGCGACCAGGGCAAAATCGCCGGCGACAACGCCGGCCGCTACCCGCACATCGAAAACGGCCTGCGCCGCAGCCTTATCGGCGTCGTGTTTACCGACCCGCAGATTGCCACCGTCGGCATGAAATACGCCCAAATGCGCGAACGCTACAAAAACCCCGAATGCGTCGCCGTCGGCGAAGTCTCCTTCCGCAACCAAGGCCGCAGCCGCGTCATGCTCGTCAACCGCGGCCGCCTGCGCGTCTATGCCGAACAAGGCAGCGGCCGCTTCATCGGCGCCGAAATGGTCGGCCCCGACGCCGAACACCTCGCCCACCTCCTCGCCTGGGCGCACCAAATGCGCATGACCATACCGCAAATGCTCGACATGCCCTTCTACCACCCCGTGATAGAAGAAGGCCTGCGCACCGCCCTGCGCGACGTCATGGCCAAACTCAAAATCGGCGGCGACCACCACACCGAATGTCAGGAATGCGCCGGAGACTGAACGCCCGCACAGCGTCCGCAGCCGACACGGAAAGGCCACATTCAGACGGCCTCTCGGCTGCATCGGCATTTTACTCCCTCCCCTGCGCCACAGTGTACAGACCGGACACAAAGGTAACACCCGTACGAAGACATAGGTAACACTTCCCCCGTCCCAACAGACGGAATCCCTACCATGCCTTGGAGAGAAACCACCGTGTCCCGAGAACGACAGGAATTTTTAACCCTAGCCCGACAACCCGACCGCAACATCAGCCGTCTGTGCCGACAATTCGGCATCAGCCGCAAAACCGCCTACAAATGGCTCAAACGCGACAGCACCCAAGAACAATCCCGCCGTCCGCACAACAGCCCGAAGCAGACAGGCAGCCGAACCGAACAGCAGGTACTCGCCGTACGCGACGAACATCCCGCATGGGGCGGCCGCAAAATCGCCCGCATACTGCAGCGCGAGCACGGCATACACATCGCCCCCAGCACCATCACCTCCATACTGCACCGCAACGGACGCATCATTCACGAAAACACCCATGCGGCACACAACCGGCAGCGTTTCGGGCATCCCTACCCCAACGCATTGTGGCAGATGGATTTCAAAGGCCATTTCGCCACCGGCGGCGGCCGCTGCCACCCGCTGACCGTTATCGACGACCGATCGCGCTACAACATCATCCTGCGCGCCCCGGCAAACGAGCACAGGGAAGGCGTACAGGCAGCATTGACCGAAGCATTCAGACAATACGGACTGCCCGACAGAATCAACACCGACAACGGCGCACCCCGGGGCGACAGCGCACAAGGCGGACTGACCCGCCTGGCCGCATGGCTTATCCGACTGGGCATCCGTCCCGGCCGCAGCCGTCCGCTGCACCCGCAGACCAACGGCAAAGACGAACGTTTCCACCACAGCCTGAAAGCCGAAGTGCTCAAAGGCAGAACCTTCGGCGGGATCGGACACTCCTCCGCAACACTACCGCAGCAGCCCGAGGGAATTTCCCGAACACTTGGCACCGGTCGAATACCTGCCGGGAGACTTGGTGCGCAAAACGGACACCAACGGCCAAATCAGCCTGCCGGGTCGGCAGATACGCATCGGCAAAGGGCTGGTCGGACAAACCGTAGCCTGCCGTCCGGTACAAAGCGAAGACGGTGTGTACGAAATCTATTTCTGTTTCTACCGCCTCGGCCGGATTGACCTGAACGACTTCTGCCAAACTGCCCGAAAAACTGTTACCCATGTCCCCGCACAGGTGTTACCTATGTGTCCGGTCTGTACACTGGGGCGCAGGGGAGGGTTGGGGAGGAGGTGGCAGTGTGCAGAACTGCTTTTGTGCCGTTTCCGCAAAAGTTGCCGAAGCATCGCAAGCCCCCACCCTAGCCTTCTCCCTTTTATGCCCCGAAGGGTACTGGCGGGAGAGGGGACTCTGTTGCTCCGACAGGTTTCAGACGGCCTCTGCTTGCGGTACGGCGGTAGGGTGTGCCGCCCGGCGGTGTGTGCGTTTAATGTGGAATTGTTGCAAAACCCCAAATACAGCGTGAACGGCAATGAATTCCGTCATTCCCGCGCAGGCGGGAGTCTTTTCAGGGTTTAAGCAATATAGGGTTTTGTCAGAAATGTTTTGACATTAAGCAAGATTCCCGCCTGTGCGGGAATGATGCCGTTTGGCAGGGAGTTGGGGTTTTGCAAAGGTTTCAATATCTGCTGTTTGCAAAAAGGCCGTCTGAAAGCGCTTGAATCTGCTTTTGACTTTGTTGCAGCTTCGCTTTCAGACGGCCTATCCGATGCGGCGGGCTCAGTCGCTTTCTTTGCGGTTTTGTCTGCCGGATGCGGCGTTTTTGCCGCCGCGTTCGTCCAGACGCCGCAGCAGTCCTTCGCGGGTTTCGGGTGTGCCGTCGTGGCACCAGATGCGGTAGAGGGTTTCGCGCACGGCGGCGGCGCTGTCGGGGCGGCCGCCGAGGTTTTGCCAGCGGGCGTTGCGGGCGGCTATCCAGCGGCGTTTGACGGGGTCGCCGTAGGCGTAGGTTTTGTAGGCGCTTTTTTTGCTGTCGCGGATGTTGAGGGAGGTGGCGGCGCAGTAGAGGGCTTCAGCGCTGATGTTGTCGGTGCCGCCGCGCTGCGGACGCAGGTTGAGGACGTAGCGCACGGTGCGGTCGGCTGCGGGGTGGATGCTGTCGCGGTCGATGAGGAGTTGGCCGGGGTAGGTGGGGGAGACGTAGAGTTCGGTCCAGCCGTCGGCGGCAGGGAAGAGGGGCAGGGGCTCTTCGGTTTCGGTGAAGGCGGCGCGGCGGCGGTCGGCTTCGGTTTCGACGTAGCGGGTGTTGTAGTCGGTTTCTTTTTCGCTGGCGTGTGCCAGCGGGGCGGCGAGGAGGAGGCTGAGCAGGAGGGTGCGGGTCATGGCTGTCCTTAGGGGTGGGAAATGCAGCGGATTGTAACACCGGCGGCAGGGTGGGCGGCGGTTTTGCGGCGGGCTGTGTGCCGCGCGGGGGCTTGGGCTATAATCCGCGGCTTTTTTGTGTGAGGAGCGTTTGATGGACGGACATTATCTGGATGTGAAGGGTTTGAAATGCCCGCTGCCGATTTTGCGCGCGAAGAAGGCGCTGGCGGCTTTGGCGAGCGGCGAGGTGCTGACGGTGGAGGCGACGGATGCGGGTGCGCCCGACGATTTTGCCGCGTTCTGCCGCCAGACGGGGCATGCCCTTTTGGCTTCGGACGAGGCGGACGGTGTGTTCCGTATGGTGTTGCGGCGCAAGTAGCGCGGATGCGGAGAGGCCGTCTGAAAACCCTGTTGCGGGGTTTCAGACGGCCTCTTTGTTTTTGTGTCGGACGGGTTTTGCTGTGCCGAAACTGTTTTTCAGAAACGTCATTCCCGCGTAGGCGGGGACGGACTTAAATTTCGCTGCCGCCGACGGTTAAGCCCGCGTCGATACGCAGCGTGGGCTGGCCTACGCCTACGGGCACGCTTTGGCCGTCTTTGCCGCACACGCCTACGCCGCTGTCGAGCGCGGTGTCGTTGCCGATCATGGAAACGTGTTTGAGCACTTCGGGGCCGTTGCCGATGATGGTTGCGCCCTTCACGGGGTATTGCGGTTTGCCGTTTTCCACCCACCAGGCTTCCGAGGCGGAAAACACGAATTTGCCGCTGGTGATGTCGACCTGGCCGCCGCCGAAATTCACGGCGTAGATGCCTTTGCCGATGGAGGCGATGATTTCGTCCGGCCCGTAGCTGCCGTTTTCCATAAAGGTGTTGGTCATGCGCGGCATGGGGGCGGAGGCGTAGCTTTCGCGGCGGCCGTTACCTGTGGGTGCAACGCCCATCAGGCGGGCGTTGGTTTCGTCTTGCATATAGCCTACGAGGATGCCGTCTTCGATGAGGGTGGTGCGGCCGGTTTCGTTGCCTTCGTCGTCGATGTTGAGCGAACCGCGACGGTGGGCGATGTCGCCCTGATCGACCACGGTTACGTCTTTGGCGGCCACGCGCTCGCCGATGCGGCCGGAGAACACGCTGGTCTGTTTGCGGTTGAAATCGCCTTCGAGGCCGTGGCCTACGGCTTCGTGCAGCAATACGCCCGGCCAGCCGTTGCCCAAAACGACGGTCATTTCGCCAGCGGGCGCGGGACGCGATGCGAGGTTGGTGAGGGCTTGTTTGACGGCGGCTTCGACATAGCCGCGCACGCGTTCGTCGTCGAAAAATTCGAGTCCGCCGCGTCCGCCGCCGCCCGCGCTGCCCATTTCGCGCCTATCGCCCTGTTTGGCAATGACGGTGACGCTCAGGCGCACCAGAGGGCGGATGTCGGCGGCGTGTCTGCCGTCGAGGCGGGCGATGTAGACCATGTCGTATTCGCAGGTAAGCCCGGCCATGACCTGCACGATGCGCGGGTCGGCGGCTTTGGCGGTTTCTTCGATGCGGTGGAGCAGGGCGATTTTGGCGGCGGCGTCCATGCTGCGGATGGGGTCGGCATCGTCGTGGATGCGGCGGACGCTTTTTTCAGACGGCGTGTGCACGGCCGTTTCGCCGCCCGCAGCGCCGATAACGCGCACGGTTTGCGCCGAGCGGTTGACGGAATCGAGGTTCAGGCTGTCGGCGTAGGCAAAGGCGGTTTTGTCGCCCGACACGGCGCGCACGCCCGCGCCCTGGCTGATTTGGAAGCTGCCCGATTTGACCATGCCTTCTTCGAGGTGCCAGCTTTCGTAGGCGGTGCGCTGGCAGTAGATGTCGGCATAATCGACGTGGTGCGCGCCGATAAGGGCGAGGCTGCGGGCGAGGTTTTCGGCATCGAGGCCGTTGGCGGCGAGCAGGTCGCGGCGGACGGTTTGGACGGTATCTTGGTGCGGCATAAGGATTTTCGCTGTTGCGGTTGGAGCGCGATTATACGGCATTGCCACGGAGGCAGATACGCCGTTTCGCGGCCGATAATCGGCAAAAATATTCTCTTTAAAAACAGCTTTCTAAAAATAAATCGGCAAAAAATCAAAATAAATCTTGATAACCATTATTATTTGTATATAATACGCCCTACCGGCTCACCGGCCGGGTCATTAAACAACGTTATTTCAGTCGTTCATATCAACTTTCATCAACAACTTTCTTGGAGATTCCTTTATACGATTCAGCCTTTTTCCTCGATACTCAAAAACCGAACCAAAGCACGAACCCGCAGCCTGAAACTGCGGGTTTGTGCCGTTTGGCGGCCGTCTGAACGGCTTTCAGACGGCCTTGTTATATAATCCGCCGCCTCCCGCAGAAAAGCCCGCAACATGACGCCCGAAACCCGAAAACAGCTCAAAATCACCGACACCGCCGCCAAAAAGCTGGAAAAGCTCCATCTGCACACCGCTTGGGATTTGGTGCTGCACCTGCCGCTGCGCTACGAAGACGAAACCCACATCATGCCGCTGCAAGACGCGCCCGTCGGCGTGCCCTGTCAGGTGGAAGGCACGGTGCTGCATCAGGAAGTCATGTTCAAACCGCGCAAACAACTGATTGTGCAAATCGGCGACAACGCGGGCAACGTGTTGTTTTTGCGCTTTATCCATTTTTACCCGAGCCAGCAGAAGCAGCTTGCCGTCGGCAAGCGCATCCGCGCCGTGGGCGAAATCAAACACGGTTTTTACGGCGACGAGATGATTCACCCCAAAATCCGCGATGCCGAAACGAGCGGCCTCGCCGAGAGCCTCACTCCGGTTTATCCCACCGTAAACGGGCTGAACCAGCCCACCCTGCGCCGCATCATTCAGACGGCCTTAGACGACACCCCGCTGCACGACACCCTGCCCGACGCGCTGTTAGGCCGTCTGAAACTGCCGCATTTGGCCGAAAGCCTGCGCCTTTTGCACGCGCCGCCGCCGAGCCTGAGCGTGCAGCAGTTGTCCGACGGCGCACTGCCCGCATGGCAGCGGCTCAAATTCGACGAACTTCTGGCGCAGCAGCTTTCCATGCGGCTGGCTCGGCAAAAGCGCATCAGCGGTCAGGCCGCACCGCTCACCGGCAACGGCACGCTGTCGCAGCCCCTGTTAAACGCGCTGCCCTTCGCCCTTACCCGCGCCCAAGAAAAAGCCCTTGCCGAAATCCGGCAGGACATGGCGCAAACCTTTCCCATGCACCGCCTGTTGCAGGGCGATGTAGGCAGCGGCAAAACCATCGTCGCCGCCTTGGCCGCACTCGCCGCCGTGGAAGCCGGCGCACAAGTGGCCGTAATGGCACCCACCGAAATCCTCGCCGAACAGCACTTTATCAAGTTCAAACAATGGTTTGATCCGCTCGGTCTCGACATCGCATGGCTCTCGGGCAGCCAGCGCAAAAAAGCCAAAGACGAAGCCAAAGCGCAGCTTTCAGACGGCCTGGTCAAAATCGCCGTCGGCACGCACGCTCTGTTTCAAGACGACGTGGCCTTTCAAAACCTCGGCCTCGTGATTGTGGACGAACAGCACCGCTTCGGCGTGGCGCAGCGTCTCGCCCTGAAAAACAAAGGCCGCGACGTCCACCAGCTCATGATGTCTGCCACCCCTATCCCGCGCACCCTCGCCATGAGCTTTTTCGCCGACCTCGATGTGTCCTTGATCGACGAACTCCCGCCCGGCCGCACGCCCATCCAAACCCGCCTCGTCAACAGCCTGCGCCGTGCCGAAGTCGAAGGCTATCTGCTGAACATCTGCCGCAAAGGGCAACAGGCATATTGGGTCTGCCCGCTGATCGAAGAGAGCGAAACCCTCCAGCTGCAAACCGCCACCGAAACCCTGGAGCAGCTTCAGACGGCCTTGCCCGAACTCAACATCGGCCTCGTACACGGCCGCATGAAAGCCGCCGAAAAAGCCGCTGTGATGGCCGAATTTGCCGCAGGCCGTCTGAACGTACTCGTCGCCACCACCGTGATCGAGGTCGGCGTGGATGTGCCCAACGCCGCGCTGATGGTGATCGAACACGCCGAACGCATGGGCCTGGCGCAACTGCACCAACTGCGCGGGCGCGTCGGGCGCGGCGCGGCCAAAAGCGTGTGCGTCCTTTTGTTTGCCGAGCCGTTGAGCGAATTGGCCAAAGCACGGCTGAAAGTGATTTACGAGCACACCGACGGCTTTGAAATCGCCCGCCAAGACCTCAACATCCGCGGCCCCGGCGAATTTCTCGGCGCACGCCAAAGCGGCGTACCCATGCTGCGCTTTGCCAACTTGGAACAGGATTTGCACCTGTTGGAACACGCCCGCGAAATCGCCCCGCAACTGATCGAGCAGCATCCCGACATCGTCAAAGCCCATTTGGACAGATGGCTGGCCAGCCGCGCCGCCTACATGGGCGCGTAAACGGCAAGAGGCCGTCTGAAAACGCGTTTCCGGCTTTTCAGACGGCCTCAAATACCGAATATGAAAACAGAAAACCCAACATGACCGAATTCATCCACCACCTTCCCGACGGCCGCCCCGTGCGCATTGCCGTGCGCTTTGCCGCCAAGAAAAACATCATCCTGCGCCCGCTTGCCGCCGATGCGCTGCGCGTCAGCGCGCCCAAATGGCTGGGGCGGCGCGGCTTGCAAGACTGGCTGGCGCAAAACGGCGAAACACTGCGGCGGACGCTGGCGCGTTGGCAGGAGCGGCCGTCTGAAAACCTTTCAGACGGCCTGCCGCAGGCGGTGTGGCTGCACGGCAGGCTGGCGCAAGTGGCAACCGATGCGGGCGTGGCGGAGGCGGTGTTTGACGGGCGGCGGATTCTGCTGCCGCCGATCGGCGCGGCCGCACAAAGGCGGCTGCTGAAAGACGCGCTGTACGCCTGCGCCGCGCAAACCCTGCCGCCGCGCCTGTGGGCGCACGCAGGCCGTCTGAACCTGCGCCCCGCCGCCGCCGCACTCACCGACGCCAAAACCTTTTGGGGCGTGTGCCGCGCGCGCACGGGCATCCGCCTCAACTGGCGGCTGGTCGGCGCGCCCGATTTCGTCGCCGACTATGTCTGCGTGCACGAACTCTGCCACCTGCCGCACCCGAACCACAGCGCGGCGTTTTGGGAGCTGGTTTCCCGCCACACGCCGCACACGCAGGCGGCGAAAGCCTGGCTCAAAGCGCACGGGCGCGAGCTGTTTGCGCTGGGCTAGGGGCTGTCGACATTTGGTATTGCGGCGGCTTTCTGACGCAAAATCCGCTTCGCAAACCAATTGTCAACAGCCCCTGGGGCGTGTTGCCGCAGTGGGAGCGGGGATGGAAAAGAGGCCGTCTGAAAAGGGTTTCAGACGGCCTTCGGTTTGATGCTCCTGTTTGCGCGCAAGCCGTTTGTAGCGGCGGACAAACCAGATCAGCGGCGGGGTAAACAGCAGCAGGATAAGCGGCTGGCGGCGCAGTTGCGACTGTTCGCGCTCGAAAACGGCGGTTTGTTCTTCGTAGCGGTATACGGCGGTGTTGCCGACGCTCATTTCGTAGAGCCGGCCGCCGTAGTAGCGGACGCGGGCGGTTTGGCCTGCGTGGCGGTAGGCACGGGTGCAGCTGTCTTTGTCAACCGTTTGGCAGTAAAGGTGCAGGTCTTCCGCGGCAGGCAGGTAGCAGAATCTGACGCGGTTGCTGCCGCTGCATTCGGGGGCTTGGGGCACGGTAAATTCGATGGTGGAAAGCCGGTCGCGCGGGATGCGGTAGTCGGCGGTGTAGTAATCGGCGTAGATCAGGATGTCCATGCCCTGTATCAGCCAGATCCCGACGAGCAAACCGGTCAGGTAGTTGCCGATGCCGGCAGGTGATGCGTCCTGCCCGCGTTTCAGCCGACGCGCCACGATAAAGCCGTGCAGGGCGCAAAAGGCGGTGAGGGCGCTCCATGCCGGCCAGGTAGCGGGAGGGTCGGGGAGGGCAAGCTGAAAGATGCAGGCGGAAACGGCTGCATAGAGTAGAAGCAGGAAGTTGAGCTTGTTGAGTGTGACGGTCATGGCGGGGCTTTCGGTTGGCAGTTTGGAGGCCGTCTGAAAAAGGTTTCAGACGGCCTTTGCTTGATCTGTACGTCAGCCAAACGCCGCCAGTTTTGCTTCCAGCGCAGCTTTGGCCTGCGGCCATTCTTCACGCAGCATGCTGTAAACCACGGTGTCGCGCACACTGCCGTCTTTACGCAGTTTGTGGCGGCGCAGGATGCCGTCTTTTTTGGCGCCCAGCCGTTCGATGGCGCTTTGCGAGGCGGTGTTGAGGATGTCGGTCTGCCAGCCGACACAGGTGCAGCCGAGAGTGTCGAAGGCGTAATCCAGCAGCATGAGTTTGCAGCAGGTGTTGATGCGGGTGCGCTGCGCGGAGCGGGCGTACCAGGTGTAGCCGATGTCGGCACGGGGGACGGCGGGGTCGGTGTTGTAGAGCGAGGTGCTGCCGACGATGCGGCCACTGTCTTCGTCGATAACGGCAAAGGCGGTGCGTGTTTGCAGGGCGGTTTGGATATAGGCTGCCACTTGATCGGGTGCGGGTGCGGTGGTGACTAAAAGCTCCCAGATGTTGCCGTCGCACACGGCTTCGCGCAGGGCGGTTTCGTGTTGCGGGGCGAGGGGTTCGAGGCGGACGCGGTTCAGACGCAGGGTGGGGGTGTTCATGGGTTTTCCTTGGTGTGCGTTTGTTTGTATGGGGGGATGTGGAAACGATGTTTTCAGACGGCCTTTCATATTTGAAAAAGCAGCCTGAAAGCGAGCTTGCGAGCTTCTGCGAAGCTAAAACCGTTTCCCCGTTTCAGGCTGCCTTATGGGCGTTTTATTTGTTATCCAACTTTGGCAATACCGAGCCTTCGCCCAGTTGCAACAATCCGCTTTGCGAGTAGATGCCGAGTTTGGCGCGGGTGTCGGTGATGTCGAGGTTGCGCATGGTGAGCTGGCCGATGCGGTCGAGCGGGGTGAAGGCGGCGTCTTCGACTTTTTCCATGCTCAGGCGTTCGGGCTGGTAAGTGAGGTTGGGCGATTCGGTGTTGAGAATCGAGTAGTCGTTGCCGCGACGCAGTTCGAGCGTTACTTCGCCTGTAATCGCGCGGGCGACCCAGCGTTGGGCGGTTTCGCGCAGCATCAGCGCTTGGCTGTCAAACCAGCGGCCTTGGTAGAGCAAGCGTCCCAAGCGCAGGCCGTTGATGCGGTATTGCTCGATGGTGTCTTCGTTGTGGATGCCGGTTACCAGGCGTTCGTAGGCGATGTGGAACAAGGCCATGGCGGGGGCTTCGTAGATGCCGCGCGATTTGGCTTCGATGATGCGGTTTTCGATTTGGTCACTCATGCCCAGGCCGTGGCGGCCGCCGATGCGGTTGGCTTCGAGGAAAAGTTCTACGGGGTCGGCGTATTCTTTGCCGTTGAGGGAGACGGGGACGCCTTCTTCAAAGCGCACGGACACGGTTTCGGCTTTGATTTCAATGTCTTCGTCCCAAAAGGCGACGCCCATAATGGGTTTGACGATTTTGACGCTGCTGTTAAGGAACTCCAAATCTTTGGCTTCGTGCGTCGCGCCGAGCATGTTGGAATCGGTGGAATAGGCTTTTTCGACGGACATTTTGTAGTTGAAGCCGTTGGCAATCAGGAACTCGCTCATTTCGTGGCGGCCGCCGAGTTCGTCGATAAATTGCTGGTCCAGCCAGGGTTTGTAGATTTTCAGCGCGGGGTTGGTGAGCAGGCCGTAGCGGTAGAAGCGTTCGATGTCGTTGCCCTTGTAGGTGCTGCCGTCGCCCCAGATGTTGACGTTGTCTTCTTTCATGGCGGAAACCAGCATGGTGCCGGTTACGGCGCGGCCGAGCGGGGTTGTGTTGAAATAGGGCATGCCGCCGGTGGACACGTGAAACGCGCCGCACTGGATGGCGGCGATGCCCTCGTGGGCAAGCTGGGCGCGGCAGTCGATCAGGCGGGCGTTCTGTGCGCCGTATTCCAGCGCTTTTTTCGGGATGGCGTCGTAGTCGGATTCGTCGGGCTGGCCGAGGTTGGCGGTGTAGGCGTAGGGCAGCGCGCCTTTGAGTTTCATCCACAACAGGGCGGCGGAGGTGTCCAGCCCGCCGGAAAAGGCGATGCCGACTTTTTGGCCGACGGGGAGGGATTGGAGGATGGTGGCGGTGGTCATGCTTGATCCTTTGCAGTTGTTGGGAAAACGGCGATTGTACCGCAGGCGGCGGGGTTGAGGCCGTCTGAAAATGCTGTTATACGTTTTCAGACGGCCTCTATGGCTGTTGGCAGGCGTCAATACAGGAGAGGGAAAATGGCTTTTATCCACCCGAATAAGCCGGCAAATTTGCTGGCGATGGATGCGCGGACGCGTTATGAATATTTTGTGCGCAAGGTGGTGGATTTTGAGGCGGTGTGGCTGTTGGAAGACGGTGCGGGCGGTGTCCGTGTGGTCGGATCTGACGGCAGGGCGGTGTGCCTGTATCCGGAAGAGGCGGTGGCGGAAGCCTTGGGCGGGGCGGGCTTTTCCGTCCGTCAAATGACGCTGTGTGCTTTTCTCGTGTGGCTGGACGCTTTGGCAGGGCAGGGGATGCGGTGTGCGGTGTTTCCAAACGGGGACGGCGATGCGGTTTCCTGTGCACTCAGGCAGTAAAAAAGGCTTGGTTTTTAAACCAAGCCTTTGTGTTGTCTGGTGGAGGTAAGCGGGATCGAACCGCTGACCTCTTGCATGCCATGCAAGCGCTCTACCAACTGAGCTATACCCCCGAATTTTTTGGTGGCGAATCAGGGACTCGAACCCCGGACACAAGGATTATGATTCCTCTGCTCTAACCGACTGAGCTAATTCGCCGTGAAGTTAAGCCGTGATTATACGGCTTTTTTCTGCTCGGGCAACCGCTTTTTCAAGGCTTTTTCTTTTCCGATTGATTTTAATCGTTAAAAAACCGCTTCACAGTTTGTGGCAGATGTCGCCGCGGGCAAAGCCCTGCCAGTCGACGCCGATATTGCGGCCGAAGGCGATAACTTTGAACAGCTCGCCCATTTCGTGCGGCATCAGGAGCTTTTGCAGGGCGGAGGCCGTCTGAACGTAGGCGGGGGAGTCGGGCGGCAGGTTTTGCCGTTCGAGCAGTTCGGTAATGCCGAGGTTGAGCAGGAAATCGGCCTGTGTGGTGTAGCCGATCAAATCCAATCCGCCGTCGGTGCCGGCTTGTGCGGTGTCGGTGAAATTGACGTGGGCGGTGAGGTCGGTGAGGCCGACGCGGAAAAACGGGTCGTGCACGGTGTGGTGGCGGTAGTGGCCGATGAGCGTGCCTTCGTTGCGCTGCGGATGGTAATACTGGGCGGCATCGAAACCATAGTCGATGAAGATGATGCCGCCGCGTGTGAGGCGTTCGGCCAGCGTGCGTACGAACGCGTATTGTGCGGGATGCAGCTCACCGGTGTAAGGCTCTGCGTCAGGGAAATATTGCGCGGCGGCTTGCAGCAGGGCAGGGCGGGTAAGCGGCGATGTGCGGCGGACAAACTGCCCGTTTTCCAAGCCGACGCCGATTTGCCAAAAGCAGCCGTGTTCGCGGCGCACGAGTTCCACGGGCATGGCATCGAGTACTTCGTTGCCGATAACGATGCCGTCGACGGTATCGGGTAAGGCGTTGAGGTGGACGACTTTGGCGGCGGCTTCGGGGGTGGTGTTGTCGGCGATGAACTGGCGTTGCCGTTCGGCCAAGTCGGGCGAGAGTTCGACGATGTAATAGCGGTTGAGGCCGTCTGAAAGGCTGTTGAGCAGCGTGGCGGCCAACTCGCCCGTGCCTGCGCCGAATTCGTAAACGTTGCCGGCGGTTTGTGGCAGCAGGGCGGCGATTTGGCGGGCTAGGGTTTGGCCGAACAGCGGGGTGAGTGTAGGCGCGGTAACAAAGTCGCCCTGTGCGCCGATTTTGTGCGCACCGCCTGTGTAGTAGCCGTATTGCGGGGCGTAGAGGGCGAGTTCCATAAAGCGGGAAAAGGGGATGAGGCCGTCTGAAAGGGCGATTTCTTCTCGGATGGTTTGTTTGAGGCGTTCGGAAGATTCGAGGGCTTCTGCGGAGGGTTCGGGAAGGTTTGCGGCGGTCATGGTTAACTTGTGTAAAAATGAAATGGCAATCGCGATGATTGACGGTGTAAAAGTGCGGGGCGTTACTGTTTCGTCGGTATGCGGCGAAATGTTAAGTGCGTGTATTTTATACGGGAAGGCGGTGCGGGTGGTATGACAAGGCATTGCGCTCTTGTGCGGAGGCTGGTTCGGGCTACCTTTAAGTATCTGTTCCTTATTTTGTTTTCCCGATTTTTCCGTTTGACCGTATGCCGTGTTTTTATTTATAGTACGGCCTGAGTGGGGGAAAGTGGTGCAAAGTGTGTCAATTTTCCCTGGTTGAAGAATTTTTCGGGCGCGTTTTATGTTTGGCGGCATTCACGATTTAAATATCGACAGCAAAGGACGGTTGGCGGTTCCCGCCAAGTTCCGTGATTTGCTGCTGCGCAAATACACGCCCGCACTGGTTGCCACGCTGGAAAACCGCGAGCGGCTGCTGCTTTATCCCGAAAGCGTTTGGGAGCAGGAAGCGCAGCGGCTGATGTCGGTAAACGTGGCGGGCAACGCCAAACTTTCGGCGTGGCGCGATTTGCTGCTCAACAATGCCGAAGTGATGGAAATGGATGCGGCGGGGCGGATTCTGCTGCCCGCCAACCTGCGCCGCAAAGTGCAGCTTGATAAGGAAGTGGCGCTGACGGGCAGGGTTAACCGTTTGGAGCTGTGGGACAGGGAGGTGTTCCACGCCAAAGACGATGCCGCGCTCGATATCGATCCCGAAGAGCTGGATTTCGAGCTGGGTCAGATAGGATTTCAGCTGTGAACGGCGAAACGTTCTCCCATGTCACCGTTTTGCTGAACGAAGCGGTCGATGCGCTGAACGTGGTTTCAGACGGCATCTATGTTGATGGAACTTTTGGACGCGGCGGACACTCCCGCCTGATTTTGTCCAAGCTCGGCGAAAACGGCCGCTTGATTGTGTTCGACAAGGACCCGCAGGCGGTTGCCGTGGCGCAGGAATTGGCGCGGCAGGACAGCCGCGTCAGCGTGGTGCACGACGGTTTTTCCTCTTTTCAGACGGCCTTGGATGCGCTGGGTATCGGAAAAATAGACGGTGCGCTGTTCGATTTGGGCATTTCGTCGCCGCAGATAGACGACGGTTCGCGCGGATTCAGCTTCCGCTTCGATGCGCCCCTGGATATGCGGATGGACACCACGCGCGGCATGTCGGCGGCGCAGTGGCTGGCAGTTGCCGATGAAAACGAAATTTGCGAGGTAATCAGGAATTATGGTGAAGAGCGGTTTGCCCGCCCGATTGCGCGCGCCATTGTCGCGCAGCGCGGCGAAAATCCTGTCGATACAACCGGCAAGCTGGCGCGTATCGCGGCGCAAAACGTCCGTACTCGCGAGCGCGGCCAAGATCCGGCGACGCGGACGTTTCAGGCCGTTCGGATTTTCATCAACCGTGAGCTTGAAGAAATAGAAGCGGTGCTGCCGCAGGCGGCAGGCCGTCTGAAAAGCGGCGGCAGGCTGGCGGTGATTGCCTTCCATTCCTTGGAAGACCGCATTGTCAAACAATTTTTCAAACGGTATTCCGCCCACGAGCCGCTGCCCAAATGGGCGATGGTGCGCGATGCGGATCTGCCGCAGCCGCCGCTGAAAACGGTCGGAAAACCCATGAAGGCGTCGGAAGATGAAGTGGCGGCCAATCCGCGCGCCCGTTCGGCGGTGCTGAGGGTGGCGGAGCGTACCGAAGGCGCATTCGGCGGCCGTGAGGCCGTCTGAAAACCAACAGAGTTTGCGGAAGCAAAAACGGATGAACTATATCAATATCGCATTGCTGGTGCTGGCGCTCGGATCGGGCTTTGCCGTCGTCTCCCAGCAAAACCGCGCCCGCCAGCAGCATATCGAGCTGGCGGAGGCGGAAAAGCAGCAGCAGGAGCTGGAAAAGGATTTCGCCCGCCTGCAACTCAAACAGGCGGAATTGTCGAACCACCGGCTGGTCAGACAGGCCGCCGCCCAAGCAGGGCTCGCGCCGCCGCAGGCCGCCGACACCCGAGTGGTGGAAACCGAATAACAACAAAAACCGGCCTGTGCCGGACACGCAGAGAAAATTCCCACAAGAAAGCAGTAGCAGTATGTTGATTAAGAACGAATACAAGCCGAAGATGCTGCCCGGGCAGGAAAAGAGCAAAAAGCCGGTTACCAGCAACGGGCGGATTTATTTCATGCTCGGCGCGCTGGGCGCCGGTTTTCTTGCGCTGATCGGACGCGGCCTGTATCTGCAGACTTCGCATCACGAATTCCTCACCGAAGAAGGCAACAAACGCTTCGTGCGCACCGTGAAGCTGCCCGCCGCGCGCGGCCTGATCAGCGACCGCAACGGCGCGCGCCTGGCATTGAGCGCGCCCGCCGAATCCCTGTATGCCATCCCTTCCGAAGCCAATCTCACGGCCGAAGAAATCGAAACCCTTTCCGAGATGATCGACGTGCCCGCCGACATCATCAGCGAGCGCCTCGACAGAAAAAGCACCGTTTCCTATATCGCACGCCGTCTGAAACCCGATACCGTCGCAGCCGTGAAAGCGCTCGGCATCGACGGCCTGAAATTCCGCGACGACAAAGAAAAAGACGGCACGCCTTCCGGCACGCAGTCGCTCTACGTGCGCCCGGGCGAATTGGCCGTGCTGCCCGACGATGCCAAGCTGCAAGAGCTGGCCGACGTGCTCAATCCCGCCATCCAGTCCAAACTCGACAAAAAAAGCGTCGAAGTGCTCAAAGCCGATATGGGCAAAAAAATCGACTTCGTGTTTCTCAAACGCCAGTTGAAACCCGAAACCGCCAAGCGGATTGCCGCCTTGAAAATCAAAGGTCTGGCTTTCCAGCAGGAGCCGCAGCGGCACTATCCGGGCGGCAGCCTGTTCGCGCAGATCATCGGCTTCACCAATATCGACGGCAAAGGCCAGGAAGGCTTGGAATTGTCGCGCGAAAAAGAACTGCACGGCCGCGACGGCCGCAAAGTCGTGCTGCGCGACAACAAAGGCCACATCGTCGACAGCATGGAAGACGGCGGCAGCCGGGCGCCGCACGATGGCCGCGACATCGTTTTATCGGTCGACCAGCGCATCCAAACCCTGGCCTACGAAGAGCTGACCAAAGCTGTGGCACACCACCAGGCCAAAGCGGGCAGCGCCGTCGTGCTCGATGCCCGCACGGGCGAAATCCTCGCCATGGTCAACGGCCCGTCCTACGATCCGAACGAACCGGGCGAAGCCGACAGCGACCAGCGCCGCAACAGAGCCGTGACCGATATGTACGAATTCGGCTCGGTACTCAAACCCTTCCCCATCGCCAAAGCGCTGGACGACGGAAAAATCAACCCGCGCTCCCAGTTCAACACCCAGCCGTACAGCATCAGCGGTCATCCCGTGCGCGACACCCACCTGTATCCCTCGCTCGACGTGCGCGGCATCATGCAGAAATCGTCCAACGTCGGTACCAGCAAAATCTCGCTGATGTACGACGCCGAAGACATGTACGACTACTACCGCAGCCTCGGTTTCAAAACCAAGCCCGATATCGGCTTCCCCGGCGAAGCCGCAGGGCAGCTGCGCAACTGGAAAAACTGGGGCAAATTCGACCAGGCTACCATGTCCTTCGGCTACGGAATGCAGATGAGCCTGCTGCAACTGGCGCGCGCCTACACCGTGCTGACCGCCGACGGCCGCCTGATGCCGCTTTCGATTGAAAAACTCGACGGCGCACCCGACGGCGAACGCATCCTCAAACCCGACACCGCCAAAGCCATGCGCAAAATCATGGTTGCTGTTACCGAAAAAGGCGGCACGGGCACGGCGGGTGCGGTTGAAGGCTTCGACGTCGGCGCGAAAACCGGCACGGCGCAGAAAGTCGTCGGCAGGGGCTATGCCCGCGACAAACACATCGGCACGTTTATCGGCTTCGCTCCGGCGGACAAACCGCGCGTTATCGTTGCTGTTGCCATCGACGAGCCGCGCGCCAACGGCTACTACGGCGGCATCGTCGCCGGCCCGGTCTTCAAAGACATCATGTCGGGCAGCCTCAACATCCTCGGCGTCACGCCCACCAAGCCCGTAAAAGCCGCCGTGCCCGCTGCCGGATAAGGAAACCAGCCATCATGTTCAGCGATTCGAACCCGCCGGTGGAAACCGGCTTTCCGCCTCTGCTGTGTGAAAACGCAGCAGGGCGTTTGTTGCATTCGGACAGCCGCCAAATCAAGCGCGGCGATATTTTCGTCGCCTGCCAGGGCGAATATTCAGACGGCCGCAGCTACATTTCCGCCGCGATTGCCAATGGCGCGGCGTTTGTGTTTTGGGACGACGACGGCGCGTTCCAATGGAATCCCGAGTGGAACGTGCCCAATCAGGGCATCAAAGACTTGAAACACCGCGCGGGCATCCTCGCCGCGCAAGTGTACGGCAACCTTTCAGACGGCCTCAAAGTCTGGGGCGTAACCGGTACCAACGGCAAAACCTCGATTACCCAATGGCTCGCGCAGGCGGCAGATTTGCTCGGCGACAAAACCGCGATTATCGGTACGGTGGGCAACGGCTTTTGGGGCGCGCTCGAAGACACCACCCACACCACACCTGCGCCGGTGGAAGTGCAAACCCTGCTGCACCGTTTCCGCGAACAGGGCGCAACCGCCGCCGCGATGGAAGTGTCCAGCCACGGCCTCGACCAAGCCCGCGTCAACGGTACGGCTTTTCAGACGGCCGTGTTTACCAACCTCACGCGCGACCATCTCGACTACCACGGCACAATGGAAGCCTACGGCGCAATCAAATCACGCCTGTTTTACTGGCGCGGCCTGAAACACGCCGTGATTAATTCAGACGACCCCTACGGCGCAGAGTTGATAGGCCGTCTGAAAGCCGACCGCCCCGATTTGGCCGTGTACGGCTACGGTTTCGGCGAACAAGCCGACATCCGCATCACAGGGTTTGCCGCCGCTTCAGACGGCATGGAAGTTGCCCTCGACACGCCGTGGGGCAAAGGCAGTGTCAAAACCCGCCTCTTGGGGCGGTTCAACGCGCAAAACCTCGCCGCCTGCGTGGGCGTATTGTGTGCCGACGGTTATCCGCTCGATAAAGTCTTGGCCGCGCTCGCGCAAATCCGCCCCGCCACCGGCCGCATGGACTGCATCATCGAAAGCGGCAAGCCGCTGGTGGTGGTCGATTACGCCCACACGCCCGACGCGCTGGAAAAAGCCCTCGCCACCCTGCAGGAAATCAAACCGCAGGGCGCGGCCTTGTGGTGCGTGTTCGGCTGCGGCGGCAACCGCGACCGGGGCAAACGCCCATTGATGGGCGCGGCGGCGGTGCAGGGTGCGGACAAAGTCGTCGTCACCAGCGACAACCCACGCATGGAAAATCCTAACGACATCATCGCCGACATCCTGCCCGCCGTATCCGCGCCCGAGCGTGTCGAAGCCGACCGCCGCGCCGCCATCGAATTTGCCGTGCAGCACGCCGCAAGTGCCGACATCATCCTGATTGCCGGCAAAGGCCACGAAACCTACCAAGACGTGCAGGGCGTGAAACACCATTTTTCCGACTTTGAAATTGCCCAAGCGGCGCTGGCAAACGGCAGTAAAAGCAAAAAGGCCGTCTGAAAGCTGCAAAACCCTTTTCAGACGGCCTTTCTTATGGCGGAGGCCGTCTGAAAACAGGAGTCAGCAATGAACATGAAAAAACTGGTCAAACTCAGCAATATCATCGGCATCGTCTCGGTGCTGCTGCTGGTGTACTGGGTGTTTGCCTTCATACTGGCGCAGGTGTTCGGCCTCAAAGTGTTTCGCGAACACATCACCGAAATGTTCGCCATGAGCGTGCTGGGCATCATCGCCCTGATGGCGGGCGCGCTGATGCTCAACATCATGCTGAACCTGACCCGCATTGCCGAGCGCAATCAGGAAACGGCGGTGGCGGGCGGCAAAAAAACGGCGTGGCTGCTGCCGGCTCTGTTTCCCCTGCTGGCCGCGCTGCTGTTTGGCGGCAACTACCTTTCCGAACAGCGCAAGCAGCGGATTCTGCTGCAATCGGCCGAGCGCATCGTGCAAAGCGGCGACACGGCTTCTTTGGCCGACTACCGCTTCGATCTGCCCTACATCCTGCAAACGGCCGACACGCTCAAACTGATGGAAAAGGAAAACACCGCCTTTCGCAACGTTTTCCTGATCACGCCGGACACCATCGGCGGCAAACCCGTTTACCTGGCCTTTTACGACGAGGCCGACAGCTACCGCAACCTAGCCGACATGCAGCCCGCCGCCGACGGTTTCACCGCCAAAGAGCGGGACAACGTCAAAACCGTGCGCAAAATCGACCACGTCTACACCACCGACCCCGCCGACCGCGCCTACCTGCAACAAGCCTTCGCCGGCCGCGAAGGCAGCCGCTTCCGTGCCGACGGCGGCAACTACACCCTGTACTACCCCTACCGCAAAAACGGCAAAACCGTCGTCCTTGTTTTTTCCGATTACCAGCAGTACGGCAAATTCGGCAGCTAAGGCCGTCTGAAACCGACAATCCACCCAAAATCCAAGCAAACCATGAAACCACTAGACCTAAACTTCATCTGCCAAGCCCTCAATCTGCCGCTGCCGTCGGAAAACCGCGCCGTGTCGCGCATTGTTACCGACAGCCGCGACATCCGTGAGGGCGATGTGTTTTTCGCGCTTGAGGGAGAGCGTTTCGACGGCCATGATTTTGCGGCAGACGTATCGGCCGCAGGCGCGGCGGCGGCGGTGGTGTCGCGCGGAGACTGCGCCGGTTTGCGCGGTGCGCTGCTTGTGGGCGACACGCTGGCAGCCTTGCAGACGCTCGCACACGCGTGGCGCAAAAACGTGAATCCGTTTGTGTTCGGCATCACCGGCTCGGGCGGCAAGACGACCGTGAAAGAAATGCTGGCCGCCGTGTTGCGCCGCCGTTTCGGCGAAGAGGCGGTGCTGGCGACGGCGGGTAATTTCAACAACCATATCGGCCTGCCGCTCACGCTGTTGAAATTAAACGAAAACCACCGCTATGCCGTAATTGAAATGGGCATGAACCATTTCGGCGAGCTGGCGGTGCTGACACAAATCGCCCAGCCCGATGCCGCGCTGGTCAACAACGCCCTGCGCGCCCATGTCGGCTGCGGCTTCGACGGCACGGCCGACATCGCCCGTGCCAAAAGCGAGATTTATCAGGGTTTGGGCGCAGACGGTTTGGCCTTGATTCCCTGCGAAGATGCCAATGCATCGGTTTTTCAGACGGCCTCTGCCGCGCACAAACAGCAGACTTTCGGCGTGGACAAAGGCGGCGTGCACGCGCAAAACATTGTGTTGAAACCGCTCTCGTGCGCATTTGATTTAGTGTGCGGCAATGATCGCGCCGCCGTGTCGCTGCCCGTGCCCGGCCGCCACAATGTCCACAACGCCGCCGCTGCCGCCGCGCTCGCGCTGGCCGCCGGTTTGAGTTTGCAGGAAGTGGCCGACGGCCTGAAAGATTTCAGCAATATCAAAGGCCGTCTGAAAGTCAAACGCGGCATCAAAGGCGCGACGCTGATTGACGACACTTACAACGCCAACCCCGACAGCATGAAAGCCGCCATCGACGTACTGGCCGCGCTGCCCGCGCCGCGCGTATTTGTGATGGGCGACATGGGCGAGTTGGGCGAAGACGAAGCCGCCGCGATGCACGCCGAAGTCGGCGCGTACGCCCGCGACAAGGACATTGAAGCGGCATATTTTGTCGGCGACGAAAGCGTGGAAGCGGCGGAAACTTTCGGCGCGGCAGGCTTGTGGTTTGCCGCCAAAGACCCGCTGATTCAGGTGCTGGAATACAACCTGCCCGAGGGCGCGAGCGTTTTGGTGAAGGGTTCGCGCTTTATGGAAATGGAAGAAGTCGTCGGGGCGCTGGAAGAGAAAGAGGCCGTCTGAAAGCTGCTGCGGCTCAATACGGCTTAATGGAAACAACGATGAAAAGACCCGTGCTTTTGCAGTTTATCGTCTGCGTGGTGGCCGCCACGGCCGTGCTGTGGCCGCTGAACACCGCGATTTATCTGTGGCACGAGCGCACGGAGCTGGACGGCAAAACGATAGAGGGCACCATCGGCACGGGCTGGTTTGCCGTTTCCGTGGCCGAGCCGCTGCTGTTTTCGCTGGCGATGGGCGCGGTGGCCTACGGCCTGTGGCGCGGGCGCGATTGGGCGCGGCGCATCGGGCTGCTCGGCGGGCTGGCCTTTATCGCCGAAAACACCCTGCGCCACTGGCTTTATCCGTGGCAGCCGTGGATGTCGTGGCTGGATGTGGCGGCCTTTGCTTCGGTGATGGTGTGCCTGTATTTCCTGATGCCCGAAGATTATTTCAAATAGGCCGTCTGAAAAAGAAAGGACAACGATGGACAAAGCCAAAACGGGCAGAATCCTGCTGCTGACCGCCGCCCTGTTGGGCATGTTTTACGCCGGTATGCGCGCGCAGGCGTTTCTGTACGAAGACCTCTGCCGCGATATCGGCGGCAGCGTGCGGCCGGGCTATCCGCCGCTGTGCGTGACGGCGCGGCCGTAGGCGTCGGTTGACCCGATTATCGGATTATCCGCCGCACAGGCCGTCTGAAACACACACCAAAAAACACACACCCAAAAACACACAACCCAAGCAATAAACAAAAGGAAGCCCCATGTTTGTCTGGCTCTCGCATTTCAGCGGCTGGTTTTCCGCGCTGAATGTTTTCCAATACACCACCTTCCGCGCCGTGATGGCCGCGCTCACCGCGCTGGTTTTCTCGCTGCTTCTGGGCCCCTGGACGATACGCAAACTCGCCGAACTCAAAGTCGGCCAGGCCGTGCGTACCGACGGGCCGCAAACCCATCTGATTAAAAACGGCACGCCCACCATGGGCGGCTCTCTCATCCTCACCGCCATCACCGTGTCCGTGCTGCTGTGGGGCAGATGGGAAACCCCCTATGTCTGGATACTGCTGGGCGTATTGCTCGCCACGGGCGCGCTGGGCTTTTACGACGACTGGCGCAAAGTCGTCTACAAAGACCCGAACGGCGTGTCGGCCAAATTCAAAATGGCCTGGCAGTCGGCCGTCGCCCTCGCAGCGGGTGCAACGCTGTTTTATGTCGTGAAGCTGCCCGCCTCGGGCGAGCTGCTCATTCCGTTTTTCAAACAGTTTGCCTATCCGCTGGGCGGGCTGGGCTTTGTTATCCTCACCTATCTCGTGATCGTCGGCACGTCCAACGCCGTGAACCTGACCGACGGCCTCGACGGCCTCGCTGCCTTTCCCGTCGTGCTCGTGGCGGGCGGCCTTGCCGTCTTCGCCTACGTTTCCGGCCACTACGATTTCGCCCACTATCTGCAACTGCCCTTTGTCAAAGGCGCGGGCGAAGTGGCCGTGTTCTGCGCAGCCATGTGCGGCGCCTGCCTCGGCTTTTTGTGGTTCAACGCCTATCCCGCGCAGGTGTTTATGGGCGACGTGGGCGCGCTGGCGCTCGGCGCGGCGCTGGGCACGGTGGCCGTGATTGTGCGCCAGGAAATCGTCCTCTTCATCATGGGCGGCCTGTTCGTTGTCGAAGCCGTGTCCGTGATGTTGCAGGTCGGCTGGTACAAGCGCACCAAAAAACGCATCTTCCTGATGGCGCCCATCCACCACCACTACGAACAAAAAGGCTGGAAAGAAACCCAAGTCGTCGTCCGCTTCTGGATCATCACCATCGTCTTGGTGCTTGTCGGCCTGAGCACGCTGAAAATCCGCTGATTTGTCTTTTCAGACGGCCCCAGAGGCCGTCTGAAACCCCGAAGGCCGTCTGAAACACCATGCAGCTTACCGAAACCCTCGCCCTCGCCGACCTCACCGCCGTGATTTCCGTCGGCATCGCCGCCATCGTTGCCTACACCGGTTACCAAAACACCCGCCACTCCTCGCGGCAGACCTTCGACAACTTCACCCTGCGCTTTATCGAAACCGAAAACGCCGACCCGCACCTCTACGCCGCCCGCCGCTGGCTCGACGCGGCCGCCGCCGACCCGCAGCACGATTTCGCCCTGTATGCCGACATCGCCGCCTTTTTCGCGCACCACGGCCAAGCCCAAAACATCTCCGCCACGCGCCGATCAGACGGCAGCCAAAGCTACACCGCCGCCGACACCGAAGCCGCGCAAGCCCTGTTGCGCCAATATCTCGAAAACAGCGGCCATATCCGCACCGTTATCGAATCGCGCAACGCCGCCGCCGAAGCCGTGTTAAACGGCTTGCTCGAACCCGAAGCCTACCGCCTTATCCGCCGCCGCGCCCTCACTGCCGACTACCGGCGGCTGGAAAACTACATCCAAGCGCGCCGCCGCTACGACCCGAATTACGCCCAAGCCTTCGGTACGCTGGCCGCACAATGGGCGGCGCAAGCCTAATCGTTCAGACGTCCTTTAACGTTTGACTGATGCCGTCTGAAACCCCTGAAAGAGATTGCAAAATGAACTGGAAAAACCAAAAAATCCTCGTCGCCGGCATGGGCGGCAGCGGCCTTTCTATGTTGGCGTATCTGCACGCGCAGGGCGCAAGCGTGGCGGCTTACGATGAAAAACTGTCGGCCGAGCGCGCCTCCGAATTACAAACCCGTTTCGCAGGCATTGAGTGCTACGGAGGCCGTCTGAAAGACGCGCTGGCACACGGTTTCGACATCCTCGCCCTCAGCCCCGGCATCAGCGAGCGGCAGGACGACATCGCCGCGTTCAAGCAAAACGGCGGGCGCGTGTTGGGCGACGTGGAAATCCTCGCACACATTCTCAACGCGCGCGGCGACAAGGTTATCGCCATCACGGGCAGCAACGGCAAAACCACGGTAACGAGTCTGGTCGGCCATTTGTGCCGACAAAGCGGCTTGGATACCGTAATCGCGGGCAATATCGGCACGCCGGTTTTGGAAGCCGAAATGCAGCGCGGCGGCAAAAAGGCCGATGTGTGGGTGCTCGAACTGTCGAGCTTCCAGCTTGAAAACACCGAAAGCCTGCGCCCCGCCGCCGCCGCCGTGCTCAATATTTCCGAAGACCATCTCGACCGCTACGACGACCTGCTCGACTACGCGCACACCAAAGACAAAATCTTTCGCGGCGAAGGCGTGCAGGTGCTCAACGCCGACGACGCGCTCTGCCGCGCCATGAAACGCGCCGGCCGCGATGTGAAATGGTTTTCGCTGGAAAATCAGGCCGATTATTGGTTTGACCGCGACACAGGCCGTCTGAAAGCGGCTTCAGACGGCCTCATCGACATTGCCGACATTCCTTTGCAGGGTTTGCACAACGCCGCCAACGTAATGGCCGCGCTGGCCTTGTGCGAAGCCGTCGGCATCCCGCGCGACACGCTGCTGCCGCACGTCAAAACCTTTAAAGGGCTGGCGCACCGCGTGGAAAAAATCGGCGAGAAAAACGGCATCACGTTTATCGACGACTCCAAAGGCACGAACGTCGGCGCCACCGCCGCCGCGGTTAACGGTTTGCAAAACCCGCTGTTTGTGATACTCGGCGGCTTGGGCAAAGGGCAGGACTTTACGCCGCTTGCCGACGTGTTGCGCGGCAAGGCCAAAGCCGTGCTGCTCATCGGCCGCGACGCGCCGCAAATACGCCGCGATTTGGCGGGCGCGGATGTGGAACTGATCGACTGCGCCACGCTGCAAGAGGCCGTTCAGACGGCCTATGCCCGGGCGCAAAGCGGCGATATTGTGCTGCTCAGCCCCGCCTGCGCCAGCATGGATATGTTTAAAAACTACGCCCACCGCTCCGAAGTGTTTGTCGAAGCGTTTCAGGGCTTGTAGAAGCCGCTCGGCGTCTCGGCGCGGGGCGGCCGTCGGGTGCAGTATGACAGGCCGTCTGAAAACATGGTCCCGCCTTTTCAGACGGCCTCTTTCGCTGCAAGGCCGTCTGAAAGAAAAATTTTGAAGTATGAAGTATCGGAAACATGATTAACGAATCCAAACTGCTCGACCGCAAAATCTTGAAAAACGGCGACAAATTCGACCAGTCGCTGCTGTGGATGCTGGTGCTCCTGGTCTCCTTCGGCCTGCTGATGGTCTATTCCGCCTCCATCGCCTGGGCGGGCTACGACGGCGACCAGTGGCAGGTGGTGCGCAAACAGGCCGTGTTTGTCGGCGGCGGCACCTTTGCCGCGCTTTTGGCCTGCACCGTGAAAATGTCGTTCTGGCGCCGCTATTCGCTGCACCTGCTGCTGGCCAATACGCTGGTTCTGCTGCTGATTTTATTCGTCGGCCGCAACATCAACGGCGCCAAACGCTGGATCAGCCTCGGCTTTTTCAGCTACCAGCCGAGCGAAAGCTACAAGCTGGTGCTGATTTTCTATCTGGCCGCCTTTTTCAACCGCCGCGCCGAAGTGCTCAAAGAACTCAAAAGCCTGATTTTCCCCGCCGTCGTTATCGGCGGCGGCCTCGGCCTGATTCTGCTCGAACCCGATTTGGGCGCGACGGTGGTGGCCGCGCTGATTGCGCTGGGCATGCTGTTTCTCGCCGATTTGCCGAAAAAATGGTTTTTCACCGCCGTGTCCTTCGGCTTTTTGGGGCTGGTGATGGCGATTCTGCTCGCGCCCTACCGCATGGAGCGCGTCACCTCCTTCCTCGACCCCTTCCGCGACCCGCTGGGCAAGGGCTACCAGCTTACCCATTCGCTGATTGCCAACGCGCGCGGCCAGTGGTTCGGCACGGGGCCGGGTGCGAGTTTGGACAAACGCTTTTTCCTCACCGAATCGGAGGCGCACACCGACTTCATCTTCGCCGTTATCAGCGAAGAATGGGGCTTTTTCGGTATGTGCCTTTTGGTGTTCTGCTACTGCTGGCTGGTGTGGCGGGCGTTTTCCATCGGCAAACAGGCGCGCGATCTCGGGCTGTTTTTCAGCTCCTTCGTCTCCTACGGCATCGCCCTGTGGATAGGCGTGCAGAGCTTTTTCCACATCGGCGTCAACATCGGCCTGCTGCCGACCAAGGGGCTGACCCTGCCGCTGGTGTCCTACGGCGGCTCGGCGGTGGTCGTCATGCTGGTGAGCATGGGTCTGCTGCTGCGCGCGGATTACGAAAACCGCCTGAAAATGCGCGGTTACAAAGTGGAAGGATAAAACATGGGTGCGAAAACATTTCTCCTGATGGCCGGCGGCACGGGCGGCCACATTTTCCCCGCGCTGGCCGTGGCGCAGTCGTTGCGGGAGCGCGGCCACCAAGTCGTCTGGCTCGGCAGCCGCGACTCGATGGAAGAGCGGCTCGTGCCGCAGCACGGCATCCCGCTGGAAACGCTGGCGATTAAAGGCGTGCGCGGCAACGGCCTCAAACGCAAGCTGCTGCTGCCCTTCACTCTGCTGCAAACCGTGCGCGCCGCCCGCGCCGTGATTAAAAAATACAATATCGCCTGCGTAATCGGCTTCGGCGGCTTCGTCACCTTCCCGGGCGGCGCGGCGGCCAAACTCTGCGGCGTGCCCGTCGTTATCCACGAGCAGAACGCCGTGGCAGGTCTGTCCAACCGCCTGTTGGCGAAAGCAGCCGACCGTGTGCTGTACGCCTTTCCCGACGCCTTCGACAAAGCGGGCGGCCTCGTCGGCAACCCAGTGCGCGCCGACATCGCCGCCCTGCCTGCGCCCGAAGCGCGCTTTGCGGGCAGGGAAGGCCGTCTGAAAATCCTCGTTGTCGGCGGCAGCCTCGGCGCGCAGGTGCTGAACGAAACCGTGCCCGCCGCCCTTGCCGCCCTGCCGCCCGAACAGCGTCCGCAGGTGCGCCACCAGTCGGGACGCGGCAAATTGCAGGCGCTTCAGACGGCCTATCGCAACGCGGGCGTCGAAGCCGAATGCAGCGAATTTATCGACGATATGGTGTCCGCCTACCGCGATGCCGACCTCGTTATCTGCCGCGCCGGCGCGCTCACCATCGCCGAGCTGACCGCCGCAGGCGTCGGCGCTCTGCTCGTGCCCTATCCGCACGCGGTGGACGACCACCAAACCGCCAACGCCCGCTTTATGGTGCAGGCCGACGCGGCGCTGCTGCTGCCGCAACCCGAACTCACCGCCGCCAAACTCGCCGACATCCTCGGCGGCCTCACGCGCGAACAATGCCTGCATCGGGCACAAAACGCCCGCCGCCTCGCCAATCCCGACAGCGCCGACAAAGTGGCCGAAGCGGCCGTGGCGGCGGCAAGCGCGTAAACATCCGTTTTAGGTTTTGCCATGCCGCAGCCCCGCTTTCAGACGGCCTGACAGACCTTCGCGCAGGCGGGACATCGAGGCCGTCTGAAACGGCGGAAAAACCTGTTTTTACTTCGCCGCGCATGGCGCAGGTGCGGCAAAAACTTTACAATCCGCCCCTTTTACGCTTTTCGGAAATCCCGCACCCGTTTGCGCTTTTGCCCCGTCGCAAACGGCCTGTCCGCCCTGAGGAGGCCGTCTGAAAAGCATACGGAACACCATCATGAAAAACAGAGTCAGACACATCCATTTCGTCGGCATCGGCGGCTCGGGCATGTGCGGCATAGCCGAAGTGCTGCACAACCAGGGCTACACCGTCTCCGGCTCCGACCAGGCGCAAAGCGCCGTGACCCGCCACCTGTCCGATTTGGGCGTGCGCGTCTATCCCGGCCACACCGCCGAACACATCGCGGGCGCCGATGTCGTCGTCGCCTCCACCGCCGTCAAAAAAGACAATCCCGAGGTGGCCGCCGCAACCGCGCAGCAGATTCCCGTTATCCCCCGCGCCCTGATGCTGGCCGAAATGATGCGTTTCAAAGACGGCATCGCCATCGCCGGCACGCACGGCAAAACCACCACCACCAGCCTCACCGCCTCCGTGCTCGCCGCCGCCGGCCTCGATCCCACCTTCGTTATCGGCGGCAAACTCACCGCCGCAGGCACCAACGCGCGGCTGGGCAAAGGCAGCTACATCGTCGCCGAAGCCGACGAGTCCGACGCCTCCTTCCTCTATCTCACGCCGCTGATGTCCGTCGTCACCAATATCGACGAAGACCATATGGACACCTACGGCCACAGCGTCGACAAACTGCACCAGGCCTTTATCGACTTCATCCACCGCATGCCTTTCTACGGCAAAGCCTTTCTGTGCGCCGACAGCGCCCACGTCCGCGCCATCCTGCCCAAAGTGAGCAAACCCTACGCCACCTACGGCTTCGACGACACCGCCGATATTTACGCCGACAACGTGCAAAGCGTCGGCGCACAGATGAAATTCACCGTCCATGTGCGCATGAAAGGCCACCAGCGGCAGGATTTCGACGTCACCCTCAACCTGCCCGGCCGCCACAACGTCCTCAACGCGCTGGCCGCCGTCGGCATCGCGCTGGAATGCGGCGTCGGCATCGAAGCCGTGCAGCAGGGGCTGGCCGGTTTCGGCGGTGTCGGCCGCCGCTTCCAAAGCTACGGCGACATTCCCTTGAAAGCAGGCGGCAGCGCCCTCCTTATCGACGACTACGGCCACCACCCCACCGAAATGGCCGCCACCATTGCAGCCGCGCGCGGCGCGTATCCCGGACGCCGCCTCGTCCTCGCCTTCCAGCCGCACCGCTACACCCGCACGCGCGATTTGTTCGACGATTTCAGCAAAGTGCTCAACACCGTCGACGCGCTGGTGCTCACCGACGTATACGCCGCAGGGGAAGACCCGTTGCCCGAAGACAGCCGCGCGCTGGCGCGCAACGTCCGCGCCTACGGCAAAGTCGAGCCGCTCTACTGCGCCGACGCGAACGAATTGCCCGCCATGCTGCTGGACACCGTGCTGCGCGACGGCGACGTTTTGCTCAACATGGGCGCGGGCAGCATCAACAAAGTGCCCGCCGCATTGGCAGAGCGGGCGAAAGAGGCCGTCTGAAAACCAAGCTTCAACACGGTTGAAGCACGTTTTCTCTTTTTCAGACGGCCTCAGAGCGGCAGTCAGGCACAAGGCCGTCTGAAAAGCGAACCAACCATTCCGGCAATGCCGCCCGTATCGGAGCGGCTGCCGACAGGCAACAAACGAAAGACAGAAATATGCAGAATTTCGGCAAAGTGGCCGTGCTGGCAGGCGGCTTTTCCAGCGAACGCGAAATCTCGCTCGACAGCGGCCGCGCCATATTGGCCGCCCTGCGCGCAAAAGGCGTCGACGCCCATGCGTTCGACCCGAAAGAAACGCCGCTGGGCGAATTGAAAACGCAGGGCTTCGACTGCGCGTTTAATATCCTGCATGGCATATTCGGCGAAGACGGCACGGTGCAGGGCGCGCTCGAAACCCTCGGCATCCGCTACACCGGCTGCGGCGTTCTCGCCTCCGCCGTTGCGATGGACAAATACCGCTGCAAGCTCCTGTGGAAAGGCCTCGGCCTGCCCGTGCCCGATTACGAAGTGCTGCGCGACGACAGCGATTTTGCCGCCGTGGAAGCCAAGCTCGGCCTGCCGCTGTTTGTCAAACCCGCCAACGAAGGCAGCAGCGTCGGTGTGGTGAAGGTGAAAGAAGCAGGCCGTCTGAAAGACGTGTATCGCGAGCTGAAACAGTACAAGGGCGAAATCATCGCCGAAAAATTCATCGGCGGCGGCGAATATACCTGCGGCATCATCGGCGGCCATGCGCTGCCTGCCGTGCGCATCATCCCCGCCACCGAGTTTTACGACAAAGAAGCGAAATACGACCGCGACGATACCGTTTACCTCTGCCCGTCGGACTTGTCGGACGAAGACGAACAACTCATGCGAGAACTGACCGTGCGCGCGTTCGACGCCGTCGGCGGACGCGGCTGGGGCAGAATCGACTTCCTCAAAGACGAAAGCGGCCGCCTGTATCTGCTGGAAGCCAACACCCTGCCGGGTATGACCTCGCACAGCCTCGTACCCAAAGCGGCGGCGCAGGCGGGCATGGATTTCCCGCAGCTGTGCATCGAGATTTTGAAAACCGCCTATGTGGAATAACGCGCAGGCCATGCGCCGCGTCAGCGGCTGGCTTTATTTTGCCGTTTTTGTCATGCTGATCGGTGCGGCAGCCGTATGGTTCTACCGTTCGCCGTATTTCCCGATTAAAAAAGTCAACATCGACGGCAGTTTGCAGTATGCCGACGGCGCGCAACTGCAAGAAATTGCGCGGCGCTACATACGCGGCAATATTTTCCGCGCCGACTTGAACGGCGCACAGGCCGCGTTTTCCCGTATGCCGTGGATAGCGTCCGCCGAAGTGCGCCGCCGCCTGCCCGATACGGTGGACATCCACCTGACCGAGCGCGTACCCGTTGCCCATTGGGATGAAAACCGCTTGGTCGACAGCGAAGGCGAAGTGTTCCGCGCGGCTGTGGACGACGACACGGAACTGCCGCGTTTCCGAGGGCAAGCCGGAGCGGGCAAAACCATGGTCGAACATCTGGCTATGTTCCGCCGCGACCTGGCGGGGCAGAAACTCGGTATTGCCGTGCTGTCCTATACGCCGCGCTCGGCGTGGGAAATCGAACTGGACAACGGCGTGACCGTCCGCCTCGGCCGCGAGCAGGAGCGCGAACGGCTGCGGCGCTTCGCCAAGGCATGGCCTGAGCTGCTGGCGGCGCAGGCGGACAGATTGGATTATGTGGACATGCGTTACAAAGACGGTTTTGCCGTCAGACTGAAAAAAGCGGAACACAGCGAAGACGCTGCCGAAAGGCCGTCTGAAAACGATTGAGCGGAAAAGATTCGGATAAGATTAAAAACAGGACTGGAATTTACATATGGCAAAAGACAAACACTATATCAGCGCCCTTGATATCGGCACCTCCAAGGTTATCGCCCTGATCGGCGAAGTGCAGGAGGACAACGAAATCCATATCGTCGGCATCGGTCAGGCGCCTTCGCGCGGCCTCAAGGCGGGCATGGTCACCAATATCGACGCGACCGCCCAGGCGATTAAACAGGCTGTCGGCGAGGCCGAACTGATGGCCGACTGCAAAGTCGGCAGCGTTACCACAGGCATCGCGGGCAACCATATCCGCAGCCTCAATTCGCAGGGCGTGGTGAAAATCAAAGACGGCGAGGTGACGCAGGCCGACATCGACCGCGCCATCGAAACCGCCAAGGCGGTAAACATCCCGCCCGACCACAGCATCCTGCATACCGTGGTTCAGGAATACATCATCGACAACCAGCCCGGCGTGCGCGACCCCATCGGCATGAGCGGCGTACGCCTTGATACCCGCGTCCACATCATCACCGGCGCGGTCACCGCGCTGCAAAACATCCAAAAATGCATTACCCGCTGCGGCCTGGAAATGGAGCAAATCATGCTCCAGCCTTTGGCCAGCGGTCAGGCCGTCTTAACCGAAGACGAAAAAGATTTGGGCGTGTGCGTTATCGACATCGGCGGCGGCACCACCGATATTGCCGTTTACACCAACGGCGCCATCCGCCATACCGCCGTGATACCCGTGGCGGGCGATTTGATTACCAGCGATTTGGCACAGGCTCTGCGTACGCCGTATGCCGCCGCCGAATACATCAAAATCCACCACGGCGTGGCGCATCCCGATCTGGAAGACGAAGATTTGGACGAAATGGTGGAAGTGCCCAGCGTGGGCGACCGCCAGCCGCGCCAAATCGCACGGCGCGGCCTCGCCACCGTTATCGGTCCGCGCGTCGAGGAAATTTTGGAACTGACTCTGCACGAACTGCACCGCAGCGGCTTTTATGAAGACATGCTCACTTCCGGCGTAGTGCTGACCGGCGGGGCATCCATGTTGAACGGTATCGTCGATCTGGCCGAAGATATTTTCGGCCTGCCCGCCCGTGTCGGTGTGCCGCCCGAAATGCCCGGCGTGTCCGAGCGCATCCGCAATCCGCGCAACGCCACCGTTATCGGCCTGCTCTATGCCGCACGCGGCGATGTGGAAGCCGGCGGCGAAGGTGGTTCGGTGTCTTATCACGAAGAGGAAGGCGAAGGCTTGCTGGCCAAGATTAAAGAATGGCTGCGCAACAATTTTTAGTCCGCTGATGCCCGTTTGCTGCCGATAAGGCGGCAGGCTGCGTCCGCCGCAGGTTTTTTGCTAAGATTATGCGGCTTCTTATATAATCCGCAGTATTTGTTCAGAGTATGCCGTCCCGAACAGGGCGCAAAGGAGTAGTTTTAATGGATTTGGTTTACGATGTAGTGGATTCCGCCGCAAGCCCTGCGGTTATCAAGGTAATCGGTATCGGCGGGGGCGGCTGCAACGCCATTAACAACATGATTAAAAACACCATTCAGGGTGTCGAATTCATCAGTGCCAACACCGATGCGCAGGCTTTGAGCAAAAATAACGCGCCCAAACGTATCCAGTTGGGTACCAATCTCACCAAAGGCCTCGGTGCGGGAGCTAATCCCGAAGTCGGCCGCGAAGCCGCTTTGGAAGAGCGCGAAGCCATTACCGAGGCCGTGCGCGGCGCCAATATGTTGTTTATTACAACCGGTATGGGCGGCGGTACGGGTACCGGCGCAGCACCGGTGGTGGCGGAAATTGCCAAGGAAATGGGCATTCTGACCGTTGCCGTGGTAACCCGTCCTTTCGAGCACGAAGGCAAGCGCATCCATATCGCCCAGCAGGGTTTGGAACATCTGAAAAGTCAGGTGGATTCGCTGATTGTCATTCCGAACGACAAGCTGATGACCGCGTTGGGCGAAGACGTTACCGTGCGCGAGGCATTTCAGGCGGCCGATAACGTACTTCATGCGGCAGTAGCGGGGATTTCGGAGGTTGTGACCCGTCCCGGGTTTATCAATTTGGACTTTGCCGACGTGAAAAACGTGATGGGCATTACCGGTATGGCTATGATGGGTTCGGGGGCTTCGCAGGGTGTCGATCGTGCCCGCCTGGCGACCGAGGAGGCGATTTCCAGTCCGCTGCTCGATAATGTCAGCTTGGACGGTGCGCGCGGCGTGCTGGTCAATATCACTACCGCACCGGGCTGTCTGAAAATGTCGGAATACCGTGAAATCATGCGCGTAATCGACGATTACGCACACCCGGACTCGGAGCGCAAATACGGCACGGCCGAAGACGAAAACATGCCGGAAGACGCCATCCGCGTCACCATCATCGCCACAGGTTTGAAGGAAAATAACCACTACTCTGCTCCCCAGGCTCCTGCGGCTCAATACGGTCGGACGCCGTCTGCGCGCCGCCAGCATGCGGTGCGTGAAGATCTCGACGGCTTGTCGGGCGATTCTGCGGATGCGGATTTTTCCAATATTGCAGGGGTGGTTACTTCGGGGCGTGAAGTCCGCAATATGAACCTGACCGGTCCCGATTTGTCCGATCAGCGCGTATTGGACGATTTGGAGATTCCTGCGGTTATCCGCCGCGGCAGAATGGCTGACAAATCTTAAAAATTAATTTGCAGTCTGCTTGTTGTGATGAGGCCGTCTGAAAAAAGATTTCGTTTTTCAGGCGGCCTTTTTGTGTGGAAAATCCGCATCTGTTCAGATGTTCGATGTATCCGGCTGTCAAAGCCTTTCTTGACCGTATGTTTGCCTTGCTACTATAATTCCGCTCTTGTCGGCATGGTGCCGGCAAATATTTTCATTTCAACAGGACAAAGAAAGTATGCCTACTATTAACCAATTGGTACGCAAAGGCCGTAAAAAGCCCGTGTACGTAAACAAAGTGCCCGCACTGGAAGCATGTCCGCAGAAACGCGGTGTTTGTACCCGTGTGTACACTACTACTCCGAAAAAACCGAACTCCGCTTTGCGTAAAGTCTGCAAAGTGCGCCTGACCAACGGTTTTGAGGTGATTTCCTATATCGGTGGTGAAGGCCACAACCTGCAAGAGCACAGCGTCGTTCTGATTCGCGGCGGTCGTGTAAAAGACTTGCCGGGTGTCCGTTACCATACCGTCCGCGGTTCTTTGGATACTGCCGGTGTGAAAGACCGCAAACAAGCCCGTTCCAAATACGGTGCGAAGCGTCCTAAGTAAGGATATTGAAAGGCACGTCGGCCGCCTAAATTGAAACGGCCGAGTAAGTGGATGTCCCGATGGGCATTCATGGGGCAAGTCCCCGACTGAATAGTTAAAGGAATTGAAATGCCAAGACGTAGAGAAGTCCCCAAGCGCGACGTATTGCCCGATCCTAAGTTCGGCAGCGTTGAATTGACCAAATTTATGAACGTACTGATGATTGACGGCAAAAAAGCCGTTGCCGAGCGCATCGTATACGGCGCGCTTGAGCAAATCGCTAAAAAAGTACAAGGCAAAGAAGCTATTGAAGTCTTCAATGAAGCTATTGCCAATGCCAAGCCTGTTGTGGAAGTGAAAAGCCGCCGTGTCGGTGGTGCGAACTACCAAGTCCCTGTTGAAGTCAGACCTTCACGCAGATTGGCTTTGGCAATGCGCTGGGTGCGCGATGCCGCACGCAAACGCGGCGAAAAATCAATGGATCTGCGCTTGGCGGGCGAATTGATCGATGCCTCCGAAGGCCGTGGCGGCGCAATGAAAAAACGCGAAGAAGTACACCGCATGGCCGAAGCCAACAAAGCCTTCTCCCATTTCCGTTTCTAAATTTGAAAGGCTGAAAAAATGGCTCGTAAAACCCCAATTAACCTGTATCGCAATATCGGTATTTCCGCGCATATCGATGCAGGTAAAACCACTACTACCGAACGTATCCTGTTTTATACCGGGCTGACCCACAAATTGGGCGAGGTGCACGATGGTGCGGCTACTACCGACTATATGGAACAAGAGCAGGAGCGCGGTATCACAATCACGTCCGCTGCCGTAACTTCCTACTGGTCAGGTATGGCCAAGCAGTTCCCTGAGCACCGTTTTAACATTATCGACACTCCGGGACACGTGGACTTTACCGTCGAAGTAGAACGTTCCATGCGCGTGCTGGACGGTGCCGTTATGGTTTACTGTGCTGTGGGCGGCGTTCAGCCCCAGTCTGAAACCGTATGGCGTCAGGCCAACAAATATAAAGTTCCGCGTTTGGCCTTTGTAAATAAAATGGACCGTCAAGGCGCCAATTTCTTCCGTGTTGTCGAACAGATGAAAACCCGTCTGCGCGCCAATCCCGTGCCGATCGTGATTCCCGTTGGTGCGGAAGACGGTTTCGAAGGTGTCGTTGACCTGTTGAAAATGAAAGCTATCATTTGGAACGAAGCCGATAAGGGCGTGACTTTCGAATATGGCGACATTCCTGCCGATTTGGTCGATACCGCTGAAGAGTGGCGGCAAAACATGATCGAAGCCGCAGCAGAGGCCAATGAAGAATTGATGGACAAATACTTGGGAGGTGAAGAGCTGACCGAGGAAGAAATCGTTGGTGCTTTGCGTCAGCGCACTCTGGCAGGCGAGATTCAGCCGATGTTGTGCGGTTCTGCCTTTAAAAATAAAGGTGTGCAACGTATGCTGGATGCCGTTGTCGAATTGCTGCCTGCACCTACCGACATTCCGCCGGTACAGGGCGTTAATCCCAACAGCGAAGAACCCGATAACCGTCAGGCTGCCGATGAAGCTCCGTTCTCTGCGTTGGCGTTCAAAATGCTGAACGACAAATATGTCGGACAATTGACCTTCATCCGCGTTTACTCCGGTGTTGTCAAATCGGGCGACAACGTATTGAACTCCGTAAAAGGCACACGCGAGCGCATCGGCCGTTTGGTGCAGATGACCGCCGCAGACCGTACGGAGATTGAAGAGGTCCGCGCAGGCGACATTGCCGCTGCCATCGGCCTGAAAGATGTAACTACAGGCGAAACCCTGTGTGCCGAAAACGCTCCCATTATTTTGGAACGCATGGAATTCCCCGAGCCGGTGATTCACATTGCTGTCGAGCCGAAAACCAAGGCCGACCAAGAGAAAATGGGTATTGCCCTGAACCGCTTGGCTAAGGAAGATCCTTCTTTCCGTGTGCGCACGGACGAAGAATCCGGTCAGACCATTATTTCCGGTATGGGTGAGCTGCACTTGGAGATCATTGTAGACCGCATGAAGCGCGAATTCGGTGTTGAAGCCAATATCGGTGCGCCTCAGGTGGCCTACCGCGAAACCATCCGCAAAGAAGTCGAATCCGAAGCCAAACACGTCAAACAGTCCGGTGGTAAAGGCCAGTACGGTCACGTTGTGATCAAAATGGAGCCGTTGGAACCGGGCGGTGCGGGCTACGAATTTATCGACGAGATCAAAGGCGGTGTGATTCCGCGTGAATTCATTCCGTCAGTAGATAAAGGTATCCGCGACACCCTGTCTAACGGTATTGTTGCCGGTTACCCTGTTGTCGACGTCCGTGTCCGCCTGACCTTCGGTTCGTACCACGATGTGGACTCTTCGCAGATCGCATTTGAATTGGCTGCTTCCATGGCCTTTAAAGAAGGTATGAAAAAAGCCAACCCCGTTCTCCTCGAGCCGATTATGGCAGTGGAAGTGGAAACTCCCGAAGAGTACATGGGCGACGTAATGGGCGATCTGAACCGTCGTCGTGGCATTGTATTGGGTATGGACGACGACGGTATCGGCGGCAAAAAAGTCCGTGCCGAAGTGCCTTTGGCGGAGATGTTCGGTTACTCAACCGATTTGCGTTCTGCCACCCAAGGCCGCGCCACTTACTCCATGGAGTTTAAAAAATACGCGGAAGCGCCCGCCCATGTGGCCGCAGCCGTAACCGAAGCCCGCAAAGGCTGATTCGGTACCCCGCCAGGCCGTCTGAAGATTCTGGAATCCGTTTCAGACGGCCTTTGTTCTTTGTGATCTTTATTTGTAAAGGAATTAGCTCATGGCTAAGGAAAAATTCGAACGCAGCATTAATCACAGCAAGCTGTTTGCCGACAGACAGAACCATATCAACGGCATTGAAAATTTCTGGAATCAGGCAAAGCGCGTACTGCGCAAATACAATGGAATCGACCGTAAATCTTTCCCGCTTTTCTTGAAAGAATGCGAGTTCCGTTTTAACTTTGGCACACCCTCCGAGCAGCTTAAAGTGCTGCGTCGGTGGTGTGAAATTTAGGGCTTATCTAGTACAGCCCCTACATAAAAGAGAAAAGTACGAAATCCCGCAAAATACAGAAACAAAAAACAGCCGCTTGAAACGGCTGTTTTTTAATTTTTTGGTCGGAGTGAAAGGATTCGAACCTTCGACCCCTTGCACCCCATGCAAGTGCGCTACCAGACTGCGCCACACTCCGACTTGGAAAGCTGCGCATTATATAGAGCTTAACCGTTTCCGGCAAGCGCTTTTTCGATTTTATCCGACAAAGCAGTCAAGCCCGTTTTGATTTCCTCCGCCGTAGCGGCAGGCCGACCGTCCGCATCCAACCCGTTATGGTTGAACACATCGACAAACGGCGCGAAAGTGTCCCGCAGCTTTCTGGCTTTCACCACATCCGCACGGGTATAGTGATCCGCACCGTAGCCCACCACAATGCCGTGTTCCTGCTGCCATTGTGCGAACTGCTTCGGACTGATCTGTGCCAGCTCGCACAATTCGGTCAAACTGAAATAGCGTTTCGCCGGAATCGGGGGCAAATCAACGTTGGCGCTGCTTGTCATAATAATGCTCCACCATGCCTTTCAATTTTTGGCTGGCATGAAAAGTCACAACGCGGCGGGCGCTGATGGGTACTTCCTCGCCGGTTTTCGGATTGCGGCCGGGACGCTGGGGTTTGTCGCGCAGCTGGAAGTTGCCAAAACCCGAAATCTTGATTTCCTCGCCGCGTTCCAAAGTGCTGCGGATCTCTTCAAAAAAAAGTTCGACGATTTCTTTTGCGTCGTTTTTGCTTACGTTGCTTACTTTATCGACCAAAATATCGGCCAATTCGGCTTTAGTCAGTGTCATTTGCTTACCTTTTTATTGTAACGGACGCGGATTTTACCAATTTCCGCTCAGATTTCAAAACATATTCAATAGATTAAGCACGCAATTGTGCCCCCACAGCCGCCGCCGCGTCCACCAGCTTGGCCATTACCGGTTCGACGGCTTCGTCGGTGAGTGTGTTTTCCATGTCCTGCAAGAGTACTTTCACCGCCATGCTCTTCATGCCTTCGGGCAGGCCGGTGCCGCGATAGACGTCAAACAGCGCGATTTCCTGCACCAGCGGGCTGGAAACGGTTTTCAGGCTGCTTTCGAGTTCGGCGTAGGACACGTTTTCGGGCAGTACAAAGGCCAAATCGCGGCGCACGGCCTGGAATTTGGACACGGGCTGATAGCGGGTTTTCTCGCGCTGCAAAACCGCGTCCATATCGACTTCAAACACCAGCGGCGCTTGCGGCAGGTCGTATTTTTGCAGCCATTTGGGGTGCAGCTCGCCGACAAAACCAATCACGCGGCCGTCTGAAACGATTTCGGCGGCGCGGCCGGGGTGCAGCGCGGGATGGGCGGTTTTGACAAACTCGATTTTGCTGTTTTTCAACAGGTTTTCTACATCGGCCTTGATGTCGTAAAAATCGGCGTTGCGCGTTTTTTCGCCCCATTGCTCGGGCATGGCCGCGCCGTAGCACAGGCCGCCGATGCGCTCGTTTTGCGCAAACAGGCCGTCTGAACCTTTGGCAAACACGCGGGCGATTTCAAAAATGCGCACGCGGTTTTGCTTGCGGTTTAAATTGTTTTGCAGGATTTCGACCAGGCCGCCCACCAGCGTCGAGCGCATTACGGCGTATTGCGCCGCCAGCGGGTTTTGCAAGCGGATGGGGTTGGCGTTGGCGGCAAAATCGGTTTCCCACGCTTCATCGACAAAGGCGTAGCTGACCACTTCGCGGTAGCCGCGCGCGGCCATTTCGTTGTACACGGCAAAGCGCGGGCGGCGGGTTTCGGGCAGCGGCAGCATTTTCAGGCTGCCTGAAGTGGCATCGTCGGGGATGTTTTCGTAGCCGTACACGCGGCCGATTTCTTCGATTAAATCGGCTTCGATTTCGATGTCGAAACGGAAGCTCGGCGAGGTCGTCTGAAAGCCGTCGGCGGTTTTTTCAGGCTGCAAACCGAGCGTGCGCAAAATGGTTTCGACCTGTTCGGCGGCGATGTCCACGCCCAACACTTTGGCCACGCGATCCAAGCGCACGGATACGCGTTTTTCAGACGGCAATTCGCCCAGCGCTTCGACCATCTCGCCCGCCTGGCCGCCGCAGATTTGCAATACCAATTCGGTGGCGCGCTCAATCGCATCGGCCTGCAAACGGTAGTCCACGCCGCGCTCGAAGCGGAACGAAGAATCCGAGCCGAAGCCGTATTGGCGCGATTTGCCCGCAATAACGGCCGGCGCAAACCACGCCGCTTCCAGCACGATATTGCGCGTGCCGTCTGAAACTGCGCTGGCCGCGCCGCCCATCATGCCCGCGATGCTCAACGCGCCTTTTTCGTCGGCAATCACCAACGTATTGTCGGCCAGCGTAACGGTTTTTTCGTTCAAACATTCCAGCACTTCACCGTTTTCGGCGCGGCGCACGATGATGCTGCCTGAAATTTTGTCGGCATCGAAAACGTGCATCGGTTGGCCGATTTCCAGCATCACATAATTACCGATGTCCACCAGCGCGGAAATGCTGCGGATGCCGCTGCGCTCAAGCCGTTGGCGCATCCACGCGGGCGTGGCGGCCTGCGCGTTGACATTTTCAATCACACGGCTAATAAAGCGGCCGCAGTCGGCCGGTGCATCAATGCGCACGGGCTGGGTTTTGCCGCTGCTGACAGAGGCCGTCTGAATCACAGTCGGCGCAAATTCACAGCCGGTAAGCGCCGCCACTTCGCGGGCGATGCCCTTGATGCTTAAGCAATCAGCGCGGTTGGGCGTGATTTTCAGCGTAAACAGCGTGTCGTCCAAATCCAGATAATCGCGGATGTTCGCACCGACGGGCGCATCGGCAGGCAGGACATGCAGGCCGTCCACACCATCATCGGGCAAGCCCAACTCTTTGGCAGAACACAACATTCCGTTCGATTCCACCCCGCGCATCTTGGTCGGCTTGATTTTGAAATTGCCCGGCAACACCGCGCCCGGCAGCGAACACGGCACTTTGATGCCCGCTTTCACATTCGGCGCACCGCACACAATCTGCACCAACTCACCCGTACCCGCATCAACTTGAGTAACGTTCAAACGATCGGCATCAGGATGTTTTTCAACGGATTTCACTTCGGCAATCACCACACCTGCAAACGCAGGCGCGGCAGTCTCGGCTTCTTCCACTTCCAAGCCGGACATGGTTAACAGATGTTCCAGCTTATCGGCAGAAAGTTCGGTATCGGCTTGGGTTTTCAGCCAGGAGTAGGAGAATTGCATGGTTTTACTCTTTCGGATTTAAAATTTGATGGTTGTCCTGTTTTGGATATTTTCTTCTTCAAGCAATGCTGCCAAATCGTTATAGAGACCTGACAAAGGTCTCAGAAAATCTGTACCGTTGATATTCTTTGGCATTTCATGATTCTGCCGCTGATAAAATTCTCTGACTTCTTCATAAGTACTTATTTCTGCTTCCTGCTGATCTCGGGAAACCGGAACATCCGGCAGATACATAGCCAAAAATCCGACCCTTTGAAAATTGCGGATTTTTGCCTTGCTGGTAAATTCTCTGTAATCAGTAAAGAAACCGACACCGAGAATATCTGTCGTATAGCCGGATGCAAGCAGTCTCTCCCGCGCATAGTTCGACTTTACCGACAACCACAGATTGTTGGGCAGACACATCAGGACAAAATCTCCGTAAGACTGGATTTCCTGATTACTGGTTTTGAAAAAACGGCTGCCGTCAATCAAATCTGCCAATGCCCTTTCCAATAAGGTTTCAGAAATTGTACCCAGATTGGAAACGCCGCTTTGAGATTCGGAATCCGTCTGAGTTCTTGTCCAAGCCAGTCGGTTTAATGCGTCAATTTTGGTTTTAAAGCGGATAAAGTTTTCTGCACCAACATCTTCTTCCATTAGAAGAGCTACTGTTTTCAGCAGAATATCCGCATTCAAATGGACGTGTTTCAGCACCGCACCAAAAGCAGGAAATCGGTTTGCAAACATCCAAGCCAATTTTTGATGGGGATTCTTTCTGTAGTCTGCAGGAGCAGTGCCAACAGATTTTCTCAGCCTCCTTTGTACTTCGGGGGATAATGCGTTGTATAAACCTTCTGCCCTTTCTTTGAAATCATCCCAATCCAGAGACATCAATCTTCCGTGATTTGGCAATCCGGTATAAAGCAACGCATAAAGCGGACGGTAAAAACCTTCGGTTTCTTCCAAATCATCCCATTCACATTCGGCTTCAGGCTGCAATACGATATTTTCTATGCATTTCATTAAGAGACCCAATTTCAAAAATTACTTGGCAAAATCTCGGGTAAAAAATAAAATGTGCGCAATTTGGTACATTTTTACACCCTGATATGAAGCAGATACACATCAAACTGGACGACACCCTTCACAACAAATTGGTTGCACACTGCAAATCAAACCAGCTCAATATCCAAGAATTCATCGAATTCCAACTGTATTCCAGCTTTAGGAAAACGAAGCCGGTACAAAACCCGCCATTTCGTTTTATCGACCTGTTTGCGGGCATCGGCGGCATCAGGCTGCCGTTTGAAGAAGCAGGCGGACAATGCGTATTCAGCTCGGAAATCGACAAATTCGCCAAAACCACCTATCACGCGTTCTACGGCGACGTTCCACACGGCGACATCACCCAAATCACGCCGTCTGAAATCCCTGATTTCGACCTACTGCTGGCAGGTTTCCCCTGCCAGCCGTTCAGTCAGGCAGGGCTGAAAAAAGGTTTTACCGACACACGCGGGACAATGTTCTTCCATATCGAGGAGATCATCCGCCAAAAACGTCCGAAAGCCTTTCTTTTGGAAAACGTAAAGGGATTAAAAGGGCATGACAAGGGGCGGACTTTCAAAACTATTTACGATTCCCTAAGCGCTCTCGGCTACACCGTCAGTGCCAAAGTGATGGCTGCAAAGGACTTCAACCTGCCGCAAAACCGCGAACGCATCTATATCGTCGGATTCCTGTCCGAACAGGATGCAGAACAGTTCAAATTTCCCGAGCCGATACCCAAAACCGTCAGCGTGGGGGACATTTTGGAAAAAAACCCAGACCCCAAATACACTATTTCAGACAAACTCTGGCAGGGACACCTGCGGCGGAAGGCCGAACATCGGCAAAAAGGAAACGGTTTCGGGTATGGTTTGTTTAATGCCCAATCTGACTATACCAACACCATTTCCGCACGCTACTACAAAGACGGATCGGAAATCCTGATCGAACAGAAAAATGCCAACCCCCGCAAACTTACCCCGCTGGAAGCCGCACGGTTGCAGGGATTCCCTGATGAAATAGTAGAAAAAGCCAGAAAGCGCGGTGTGTCGGACGTTCAGCTTTACAAACAGTTCGGCAATTCAGTCGCAGTAAACGTCATCCGCAGTATTGCCCAAAACATCATTCCCCTGCTTTAAACACTGCTTTGCCGAAATGCAGCCTGAAATTTTTCGGGCGGGTATTTCGGCATTTTTCACAACATCTCCTCCCCAAAACCGAAACACCGTCCAACCCTCTTCTTTCAGACGGCCTGTTACTTCGGCATCGCGCCGTATGTTGCGTTCGATTTTTTCAAGCCAAAATTCCCGGTTGCTCTTGATGTCGTTTTTGCGCTTTTCCCAGTCTTTGCCATGCCAAAACTCTCCATCCACAAATACGGCGACTTTGTATTTTTTAAAACTGAAATCCGGCTTGCCGAAAACGGTTTTGCTGTTTTTCCGGTAACGAAGCCCGAGTTTCCACATGGCCTTAGCCAGCAGAAGCTCGGGTTTCGTGCCCTTGCTTTTGTTGGCCTGCATACATTTTCGGCGTTGTTCGGCGGTCAGTCTGTCCATCAGAATAGGTCGTCTGAAACGTTTGCTCAAAACCTGTGTGAATTCAGGACGTAATGCGTCGCGAATTTGGGAGCCGGCGTCTCTATCGAATCGCTCTTGTACTTTAACAGGCAGCCTGAAAACTTTTCAGACAGCCATTTTCAAGAAAACTGCTTCAAAAACGCCAAGTCGTTGTCAAAAAACAGGCGCAAATCGTTTACGCCGTAGCGCAGCATGGCGAAGCGGTCGAGGCCGATGCCGAAGGCGAAGCCGGTGTATTTTTCGGGATCGATATTGACGTTTTTCAACACGTTGGGATGCACCATGCCGCAGCCGCCCACTTCCAGCCATTTGCCGTTGTCGCCCATGATGTCGATTTCGGCGGAGGGTTCGGTGAAGGGGAAGAACGAGGGGCGAAAGCGCACCTGCAAATCGTCGCGCTCGAAAAAGCGGCGGATAAAGTCGGTGAACACGGCTTTAAGGTCGGCAAAGGTTACGCCTTCTTCCACCCACAGGCCTTCGGCTTGGTGGAACATCGGCGAATGGGTGGCGTCGCTGTCCACGCGGTACACGCGGCCGGGGGCGATGATGCGGATGGGCGGCTCTTTTTTGTCGAGCATGTAGCGGATTTGGATGGGCGAGGTGTGGGTGCGCAAAACGTCGCCGTTTTCGACATAAAAAGTGTCCTGCATGGCGCGGGCGGGATGGTCTTGCGGGATGTTGAGCGCTTGGAAATTGTGGAAATCGTCTTCGATTTCGGGGCCGTCGGCCACGTCGAAGCCGAGTCCGTGGAAGAGTTCGACCACGCGTTGCAGGGTCAGGGTAACGGGATGCAGGCCGCCTTGCTCTTGGCTGCGGCCGGGCAGGGTAATGTCGAGCGCTTCGGCGGCCAGGCGCTGTTGCAGCTTGGCTTCGTTCAGCGCATCGCGCTTGGCGTTGTAGGCAGCCTGAAAACGATTTTTGCACTCGTTGATGTGCGCGCCGACGGTTTTGCGCTCTTCGGGCGACATTTGTCCGAGCTGCTTGAGCAGGGCGTTGAGTTCGCCGGTTTTACCGAGATATTGGGCTTTGACAAGTTCAAGCGTCTGCTGGTCGGCAGCGGCTTCGATGGCGGCGATGCCGGCGGCGGTGATACGGTTTGCATTTTCCATGATTGTTTGCCTGTATGTGACGGCCGCCGTACCGGAATCAACAAAGGCCGTCTGAATGTTCAGACGGCCTTATCATTTCGCTGCGGCCGCTCCGCTGGATATTGAATGGGCGTTATTTTAGCGCAAACTGACATTTTTTGCACAAGAAAAACAGATGTTTCGGAAAAGAATCAAACACATAAACAAAAAAGGAAACCGAAGTTTCCTTTTTTGTTTTATACGGTCAAAAGCAATTAAGCAGCCAAAGCGGCTTTTGCTTTTTCTACCAATTGGGCAAAGGTAGCTTTGTCAAATACAGCCAAATCAGCCAATACTTTACGGTCGATTTCGATAGCGGCACGTTTGAGGCCGTTCATGAATTTGCTGTAAGACAAACCGCTTTCACGCGCACCGGCGTTGATACGGACGATCCATAGTTGACGGAATTGGCGTTTGCGCTGACGGCGGTCGCGGTAGGCATATTGGCCTGCTTTCATGACTGCCTGTTTGGCAACGCGGTAGACGTTTTTACGGCGTCCGCGATAGCCTTTGGCCAATGCTAATACTTTTTTATGACGGGCACGTGCGGTTACACCGCGTTTTACGCGTGGCATAGTTCAAACTCCTTTAAGCGTAGGGCAACATTTTGGCAACAGAAGCCAAATCGCGGTCGTTTACCATAGAGGTGCCGCGCAGCTGGCGTTTGTTTTTGGTGGTTTTTTTGGTCAGGATATGGCGCTTGAACGCATGAGCGCGTTTTACGCCGCCGTTACCGAGCACTTTAAAGCGTTTTTTCGCGCTGGACTTGGTTTTCATTTTAGGCATGGGAAAACTCCATTCGTTTTTTAGATAAGGCATAAGGGGGTTTGAGTCTCTTTTCAAACGCTTGACACCCGAATGCCACGGTTTTTGCCGCTCAAATCAAACTTGCCTTGCGCGGCGGACAAGGCAAGCGGCGGATTATAGTTTTATTTTTTCTTGGGCGCAATCATCATAACCATTTGGCGGCCTTCCATTTTCGGGAAGGATTCGATTTGCGCCACTTCGGCCAATTCTTCTTTAACGCGCTCCAAAAGCTGCGCGCCAAGCTGTTGATGCGCCATTTCGCGTCCACGGAAACGCAGGGTTACTTTCACCTTGTCGCCGTCGGCCAAAAAGCGGTTGATGTTGCGCATTTTGATTTGGTAATCGCCTTCGTCCGTACCTGGGCGGAATTTGATTTCCTTAATCTGCACCTGCTTTTGGTTTTTCTTGGCCTCGTCACGTTTTTTGGCCTGCTGGTATTTATACTTGCCAAAATCCATGAGCTTGCACACGGGCGGTTTGGCAGTCGGGGAAATCTCCACCAAATCGACATCCTGCTCTTCGGCCATAGCCAAAGCTTCACGGACAGACACAACACCAAGCTGTTCGCCTGTACCACTGATCAATCGCACTTCTTTAGCGGTAATTTCGCCGTTGATTCGTGCTTCGCGTTCTTGAGCGATGGTAATACTCCTTTTAACAATTAATAATTTACTGAATCTCGGCCATTTCCACTTTCAAGCGGGAGATAAAGTCGTCAAGATTCAATGAACCCAAATCTTCTGCCTTGCGGCGCACAGCCACTTGGCCGTTTTCCTTTTCTTTATCGCCAACCACAATCTGATACGGGAAGCGGTATTGGCTGTTGTCACGGATTTTGTAGCCGATTTTTTCGTTACGTAAATCCAATTCAACACGGAAACCTTCTGCACGCAGTTTTTCAACCACTTCACGGCAGTAATCCGCCTGATTTTCGGTGATATTCATCACCACCATCTGAACCGGTGCCAGCCACAATGGGAACGAACCGGCGTGGTTTTCAATCAGAATACCGATGAAGCGCTCCAAAGAACCCAAAATTGCGCGGTGCAGCATCACCGGACGAGCGCGGTCATTGTTTTCAGTTACATACTCGGCATTCAAACGCTCGGGCAAAACAAAATCAAGCTGCAAAGTGCCGCACTGCCAAGAACGGCCGATGGCATCTTTAACATGGTATTCGATTTTCGGGCCGTAAAACGCACCCTCACCCGGCAATTCCTCCCACTCCACGCCGCAAGCAGTCAGCGCATCGCGCAAACCCTGCTCGGCCTTATCCCAAATTTCATCGGAACCGGCGCGCTGCTCGGGACGCAGAGAGAGTTTTACGGCCACATCGTTAAAGCCGAACTGGCGGTAAATCCGCACCAAAAGCTCGTTAAAACGGCGGGCTTCATCAACAATCTGCTCTTCAGTACAGAAAATATGTGCATCATCCTGTACAAATCCGCGTACACGCATCAGACCGTGCAAAGCACCGGAAGGCTCGTTGCGGTGGCACGAACCGAACTCGGCCAAACGCATCGGCAGGTCGCGATAGGAGCGCAGGCTGTTGTTGAAAATCTGAACATGACCCGGGCAGTTCATCGGCTTGACCGCATATTCGCGTTTTTCCGACTGGGTAACAAACATATTGTCTTTGTAGTTTTCCCAGTGGCCGGATTTTTCCCAGAAGGTTTTATCCATAATCTGCGGCGTTTTGACTTCGCGGTAGCCTGCCGCATCAAGCTCTTTACGCATATGCTGCTCGATGGCCTGCCACAATGCCCAGCCGCGCGGATGCCAAAACACCATGCCCGGGGCTTCGTCTTGCAGATGGAACAAATCGAGCTGTTTGCCCAAGCGGCGGTGGTCGCGTTTTTCCGCCTCTTCGATACGCTGGATGTAGGCTTTTAATTCGTCTTTGCTTGCCCATGCCGTACCGTAAATACGTTGCAGCATCTCGTTGTTGCTATCGCCGCGCCAGTACGCGCCAGCCAGCTTGGTCAGCTTGAAGTTTTTCAGGAAACGGGTATTGGGAACGTGCGGCCCGCGGCACATATCGACGTATTCTTGGTGATGGTACAAACCCATTTCCTGTACATCAGGCATATCGTCAATCAGGCGCAATTTGTAATCTTCGCCGCGCTCCTGGAAGATTTTGACGGTTTCGGCACGCGGGGTCATGATTTTGACCACATCGTAATCCTGATTAATCAACTCTTTCATCCGCGCTTCGATGGCGGCCATATCTTCGGGCGTAAACGGTTTTTCCGTGGCGATGTCGTAATAAAAGCCGTCTTCGATTACCGGCCCGATAACCATTTTGGCATCGGGATAAAGCTGCTTGACGGCGTGTCCGACCAAGTGGGCACAGGAATGGCGGATGATTTCGACGCCTTCTTTGTCTTTGGGCGTAATGATTTGGACGGAAGCGTCTTCATAAATCGGATCAGACGCATCGACCAAGCGGCCGTTTACCTTGCCTGCCACCGTCGCTTTCGCCAGACCCGAGCCGATAGACGCGGCAATCTGTGCCACGGTAACGGGGGCTTCGTACTGGCGGACGGAACCGTCAGGCAGGGTGATATTCAACATCAAAAACTCCGGATTTATTTATAAAAATAACGGCATAAATGCCGTTTGGAAAATTTGGTAGGCACGATTGGACTCGAACCAACGACCCCCACCATGTCAAGGTGGTGCTCTAACCAACTGAGCTACGTGCCTGTATTTAGGAAAGCGCGGATTATATTGCCGCGCCGTGCGTTTGGCAAGCGGGCGGATGTTTTCAGACGGCCTCTTGTCGAGAAACGTCTGTTTTGCGCCGCATTTCTGTTTTCAGACGGCCTCTTTGTTTCCATACAGAGGCCGTCTGAAACCTTTAAGCCGCCTGTTTTCCCCGTTTGCCGAACCAAACGAAACCGGCCGCGCCCAACACCAGCATCGGCAGGCTGAGCCACTGCCCCATCGACAGCCCCAGCGTCAGCAGGCCGAGATAATCGTCGGGCTGGCGGGCGTATTCGGCGATAAAGCGGAACAGGCCGTAGCCTGCGAGAAACAGCATCGCCGTCTGCCCCGTCGGGCGCGGTTTGTTTGAAAACAGCCATACGACAACAAACAGCAGCACGCCTTCCAGCGCAAACTGGTAAAGCTGCGACGGATGGCGCGGCAGCGCACCGTATTGCAGCAGCCACTGCGCCCACTGCGCGTTGCCCGCCGCCAGACGCGCGTCCACGTCGGCCGCCTGCGGAAAACCCATTGCCCAAAAGGCGGCGGGATCGGTAATCCGCCCCCACAGCTCGCCGTTGATGAAATTACCGATGCGTCCCGAAGCCAGGCCGAGCGGCACCAGCGGTGCGATAAAGTCGAGCACCTGCAACCATTTCAAACCGTGCTTGCGGGCGAACAGCCAGCTTGCCGCCACCACGCCGAGAAAGCCGCCGTGAAAAGACATGCCGCCGTTCCACACCTTAATAATGTCGGTCGGGTGCGACAAATAATATTCCGGCTGGTAAAACAGCACGAAACCGAGCCGCCCGCCGAGGATGACGCCGAGCACGCCCCAGGTGAGGAAATCGTCGAGCATTTCATTGGTAAACGGCGTGCCGCCCTTTTTGATGCGGCGGCGGCCGAGCCACATAAAAAGGACAAAGCCGACAATATAGCTGAGCGCGTACCAGCGGATGGCAAGCGGCCCGAGTTGGAGGGCAACGGGATCGAACTGCGGGTGGATAATCATGTAAAGCACCTGAAAAACAAAAGGCGGCATTATACGCAAAACCCGCTTTTCAGACGGCCTTTCGGCTATAATCGCCCGCTTTTCAACCGTTTTCAAAACATTACGCCATGCAGCCCCTGAAAAACGACACCTTCCTCCGCGCCCTGCTCAAACAGCCCGTCGAATACACGCCGGTTTGGATGATGCGGCAGGCCGGACGCTATCTGCCCGAATACAAAGCCACCCGCGCACGCGCCGGCAGCTTTTTGGATTTGTGCAAAAACACCGAACTGGCCACCGAAGTTACCATCCAGCCGCTCGAGCGTTTCGATTTGGACGCAGCGATTTTGTTTTCCGACATCCTTACCGTGCCCGACGCGATGGGTTTGGGGCTGTATTTTGCCGAAGGCGAAGGGCCGAAATTCGAGCGGCCGCTGCAACACGAAGCCGACATTGCCAAGCTGGCCGTACCCGACATGGCGCGTCTGCAATATGTGTTTGACGCGGTAACGTCCATCCGCCGCGCCTTAAACGGCCGTGTGCCGCTGATCGGGTTTTCCGGCAGCCCGTTCACGCTGGCCTGCTACATGGTCGAGGGCGGCAGCAGCAAGGAATTCCGCACCATCAAAACCATGATGTACTCGCGCCCCGATCTGCTGCACAAAATTTTGGAAGTCAACGCGCAGGCCGTAACCGCCTATCTCAACGCGCAAATCGACGCGGGCGCACAGGCGGTGCAGATTTTCGACACTTGGGGCGGCGTGTTGAGCGACGCGGCTTTCCAAGAATTCAGCCTGCGCTATATGAAGCAGATTGTCGCCGGCCTCAAACGCGAAAACGAAGGCCGCCGCGTGCCCGTTATCCTGTTTGCCAAAGGCGGCGGACTGTGGCTCGAGGCGATGGCCGAAAGCGGCGCGGACGCGCTGGGTTTGGATTGGACGTGCAACATTGGCCAAGCCCGCGCGCGCGTCGGCGGTAAAGTTGCCCTGCAGGGCAATTTCGACCCCTTCGCGCTGTTTGGCACGCCCGAAGCCGTCCGCGCCGAAGTGTCGCGCATTCTGGCCGATTACGGCGCAGGCAGCGGCCATGTATTCAACCTCGGCCACGGCATCAACCAGCACGCCGACCCCGAACACGCCAAGATTCTGGTGGACTCGGTACACGAGCTGTCGCACCAATACCATCTTTGATCCAAGCAGGCGAAAGGCCGTCTGAAAACGTTTCAGACGGCCTTTCGCCACCCCGCCCTGTTAGAAACACCGTCCGCATCCCGCCGCCAAAACCGCGCCGCCGTTTTTCAGACGGCCTCCGCACCCCAAAGGCCGTCTGAAAAAGCAAAACGGGCGGCACGACGCTTGAGTGTAATTTTCTGTTACAGCATAACCATACTTGGTTATAATATGTAAACGAACTCTCCGTCCGCAATCAGAAAAACGCTTCATTCCCGGCTCGACAACCCGAGACGGCCCGCCCGTATCCGTTTTCAGAAACGGCATCCCGCAAAATACGGCGGGGACGGCCTGCCGCCGACAAAACAAAGAAGGTTCATCATGAGTGAAAACGAAGCAGTCATCAAACAACCCCCGCGCCTGTTTGCCGAAACACAGGAAATCATCGCCGAACTGGAAGGCCGTCTGAACGCCCCGCTTTTGTGCTATTGGAACAGCAACGGCGGCAGCATCTGCCGCAACGACGTGCTCGCCCTCTACCGCATCCTCGAACACGTCGACCAGCACGACACCGTCTACCTCTTCATCAAAAGCGACGGCGGCTCGGGCAAAGAAGCCCTGCGCATGATCAACCTCATCCGCAGCCACTGCCGCAGCCTCGTCAGCCTGATTCCCCTGCAATGCGCCTCTGCCGCCACCATGATGGCCATCGGCGCCGACGAAATCCAAATGGGGCCGATGGCCTACCTCAGCTCGGTGGACACCTCCCTCACACACGACCTCTCGCCCATCGACCGCGACAACGACCGCGTCTCCGTCAGCCTCGACGAACTCAACCGCGTCGTCAAACTCTGGCAGAAAAACACCGAAGACACCGGCTCCAACCCCTACAAATCCCTGTTCGACTACGTCCACCCCCTCGTCATCGGCGCGGTAGACAGAGCCGAGTCGCTGTCGATCAAACTGTGCGAAGAGCTGCTCTCCTACCACATCGGCGACCCCGTGCGCGTGCACAGCATCGCCGAAATGCTCAACTCCGGCTACCCCACCCACAGCTACCCCATCCTCACCAAAGAAGCCCGCCGCATCGGCCTCAACGCCCGCGATCTCGACAAAGCCACCAACGACCTGCTGCTCATCCTCAACGCCCAATACAGCGAAATGGGACAGCGCGCCGTCACCGACTTCGACGACACCCGCTCGCACTCCAACGAAATCCTCAACATCCTAGAAGCGCGCAACATCCAAGTCTTCTACCAGAACGACAAAGAATGGTTCTACCGAACCGAAGAGCGCCGCTGGCTCACCCTCAACGACAACTCCAACTGGCACGTCACCGAACGCCTCAACGGCGAAATCTGCCACTCCATCCTGCACCTGTCGTAAAGGGTGCAAAAGGCCGTCTGAAACCCGTTCAGACGGCCTTCCCTGTATAATCCGCCTCCCGCCCACCAGCCCGTTTTGCCATGAACACCTGGACAGAAGCCCTCGCCGGCGAAAAACAAAAGCCCTACTTCCAAGCCATCCTCGACACCGTCCGCGCCGAACGCGCCGCCGGACAAACCGTCTACCCGCCCGCCGCCGACGTCTTCAACGCCTTCAAAGCCACCGAATTTGGCGGCGTCAAAGCCGTCATCCTCGGCCAAGACCCCTACCACGGCGCAGGCCAGGCACACGGCCTCGCCTTCTCCGTGCGCGAAAACATCCCCGTGCCGCCCTCATTGCAAAACATCTACAAAGAACTCGCCGACGACATCCCCGGCTTTACCGTCCCCGCCCACGGCTGCCTGCAACACTGGGCCGATCAGGGCGTGCTCCTGCTCAACACCGTCCTCACCGTCCGCGCCGGACAAGCCCACTCCCACGCCGCCCTCGGCTGGGAAACCTTCACCGACGCCGTCATCCGCCGCCTTGCCGAAGAACGCCGACACCTCGTCTTCATCCTCTGGGGCAGCCACGCGCAAAAAAAAGGCGCGTTCATCGACCGCAGCCGCCACCTCGTCCTCACCTCGCCCCACCCCTCCCCCCTCTCCGCCTACCGCGGCTTCTTCGGCAGCCGCCCCTTCTCGCAAACCAACGCCTATCTTGCAGCACACGGTCAAAGCCCCATCGACTGGCAGGTATGAGCCGCGAATACAAAAAGGCCGTCTGAAAATGGCCGTCTGAAAACGCAGAACCCGTTTTCAGAAACGTCATTCCCGCGTTTATGCCCCGAAGGGGTACTGACAGGAACGGCCTCCGAAGGACAAAATGCCCCGCGCCGCCGTTTTCCAGTATCATCCCGTCTTTTTCACGCCAAGCCGCCCATGAAACGCGCCAAACGCTACCCCTTCAAAAAAATCCTGCGCCAACGCCTCGCCCTCCACTTCGACAACCGCTCAACCGCCGCCGAAGTGCCGTCTGAAAACCAATTCCGCCGCTGGGCGTGGCAGGCCGTCAAACAACAATACCGCCGCGCCGACATCTCCGTCGTCCTCCTCGACGAAGAAGAAGCCCGCGCCTGCAACCGCGACTACCGCGGCAAAGACTACGCCACCAACGTATTAAGCTTCGCCCTCGACGAAGGCGAAACCCTCCCCGCCCTTTCAGACGGCCTGCACGGCGACCTCGTCATCTGCCCCCAAGTCGTCCTCAAAGAAGCCGCCGAACAAGGCAAAACCCCCGAACAGCACTACGCCCACCTCACCGTCCACGGCGTCCTGCACCTCATGGGCTACGACCACATCGACGATGACGAAGCCGAAGAAATGGAAGCCCTTGAAACCGAATTGCTGCATCAGTTAGCATACCCCGACCCGTACAAATAGGAACAAACACAATGGACGACAGCCCGTCGAAACCCAACTTCCTCGAACGCATCATCCACCGCCTCAGCGGCAACGCCCCCGACACCGCCGAAGGCGTCCTCGCCCTGCTGCAGCAGGCGCACGAACAACAAGCCTTCGACGCCGACACCATGCAGCGGCTGGAAAAAGTCCTCGACTTCGCCGAACTCGAAGTGCGCGACGCCATGATCACCCGCTCGCAGATGAGCGTCGTCAAAGCCGGCGACAGCCTGGAACGCATCATCCCCTACATCATCGAAACCGCCCACTCCCGCTTCCCCGTCATCGACGGCGACAAGGACACCATCCTCGGCATCCTCCACGCCAAAGACCTGCTCAAATACATCGGCAGCAGCGAACCCTTCGACCTCGAAAGCCTGCTGCGCCCCGCCTGCTTCGTCCCCGAAGGCAAAAGCCTCAACGCCCTGCTGAAAATCTTCCGCGAACAACGCCTGCACATGGCCATCGTCGTCGACGAATACGGCGGCACCTCCGGCCTCGTCACCTTTGAAGACGTCATCGAACAAATCATCGGCGACATCGAAGACGAATTCGACGAAGACGACTCCGCCGACAACATCTTCCCCGTCTCATCCGAGCGCTGGCGCATCAACGCCCAAACCGAAATCGACGACATCAACACCTACTTCGGCACCGATTATTCCGGCGAAGAAGCCGACAGCATAGGCGGCCTCGTCATCCGCGAACTCGGCCGCCTGCCCGTGCGCGGCGACAAAATCGCCCTGCCCCCCCTGCTCTTCACCGTCGCCCGCGCCGACCCCCGCCGCCTGCACACCCTGATGGCGGTGAAAATCAAAACGGCAACAAAAAAAGAACCAAACTGACAAACGGCCTTGGCATCACCCGCCAAGGCCGTTCGGATTTGCAAGGCCGTCTGAAAAGGCCGTCTGAAAAACCTGCTTCGCAGGTTTTTCAGACGGCCTTGTTTTTGCCCATGCGGTACATCATGCCGCCTGCGGGCAGGGCGAGCAGTACGGCGGCAAGGAAGACGCTGCCGTAGCCCCAATGCTGCGCCAGGCGCAGGGCGGCGAAACCGGCGGCGTAGCTGCCGGTGAGGATGACGGAAAATTGCAGGCTGCTGTCGAGGGCGGCGGTTTGGCGGCTGGATTTTTCCATCATCAGCGCAAGCAATACGGGCATCAGCAGGGTGTAGCCGAGACTGAGGGCAACCATCAACGCGGGGCTGACCCACGCGGGGGCGCCGGTGTATCCGACCGCGGCGTTGGCCAGCAGCAGCGGCAGTTGCAGCGCAAAAAGCGGCAGCATCAGGCTTTGCGGAGCACGGCTGCGGGCGAGGCGGCCTGCCAGCGGGGTAACAATCAGGCAGGCAACGGGGATGGCGACAGCGAGGATGTTGCCGGTTTGCACGGGCGTGTAGCCCGCGTCGGCGAGCTTGGGTACGAACACGGCGGCGCAAAAGGCGTAGGGCAGGGTGGCGAAAAACAACAGGGCAAACCAGCACCACCCCGTGTGCGGCTGCCGCCAGAAGGCAAACAGCCGCGCGGCAAGCTGCGCCACGCTGCCGCCCGCCGCGCGGCTTGCAGGCTCGCGGTAGGGCAAAATCAAGGCAAGCAGCAGCAGGGTAAAGGCCAGCATGAAGGCGCAGGCCGTCTGAAAGCCGTGTTGCTGGTAAAACCACAATACCAGTGCGCCGCCGATCATTTTGCCGCCGCGTGCGGCCATGGTTTGCACCACGCCGCCGAAGCCGAGTTCGCGCTTGGGTAGGACGATGCAGCTTAGGCCGAGCATGGCGCAGCCGTAGAGCGTGCCCGATACGCTCAAAACCAAACACAAAGCCAGCAGTAGAGGAAAATGCGGGCTCACGTCGGCAAACGCCATCACGGCGAATGCGGCGGCCAGCGCCAGCGTCGCGCCCGTCAGCCACGGACGGAAGCGCCCGCGCGGGCTTGTCGGGCAGCCGTCCATCAGTGCGGCAAACAGCACTTTAAACGCTTCGATGCCGCCGATAAGCTGCACCCAGCTCAACTGTTTCAGGCTGTAGCCGTCGTGTTTAAGCACGGTCATCAGGGCGACGAGGTAAAAGCCGACGAGGGTGAATTTGTAGGTGCTGCCGAGCGCGAGCAGCAGCCAGTCGCTGCGGCGCGGGGCGGATGTTTCGTGGATTTCAGACGGCCTAGTCATGGCGGCTCCTTTTGTGGCGGGTTTGTCGGCCGGAAAGCGGGCGGTGTACGGGAAAGGCCGTCTGAACGCGCGGATTCGGGTTTTCAGACGGCCTGCACATGCCGTTGCAATGCCGCTTCGGCAGCGGCCAGCGCGGCGGCTTCGCTTGCTTCGACGATGTAGTTGACGCCTAGCGACGGGGCAAGTTTGGCCGATTGTTGGCGCATCAGTTCAAGCTGCGGCGGATCTGGCTCAACCAGCAGCATGGCGGCGCAGCGTTCGGCAAGCTGCGGCTGATGCGCCTTAATCCACGCCAGATAGGCTTTGCGGTCGGCAATGCGCTGCCCGTCGCTTTTTTGCAGGCGCATGGGAGCGCAAACGGTGGCAAACGGGCTGTGCGCGTGGGCGGCCAACAGGGTTTCAAATTCGGCAAGCCAGTCGGCGAAATCCTGTACGGGGGTCAGGTCGGTGAAGTAAACCGTGCCTTCGGGCAGGGTTTTGATTGGGGTGAAAAAGGGCATGGCGGAGTTTCCTTTGCAGTTGGGGTTTCAGACGGCCTTTTGCGGTTTGTACGGCGTTTGTGCGGGCGGGCAAGCAGTTTTGCAAACTGCCACCCCCACCCCGCCCCTCCCCCGCGCGGGCGCAGGGGAGGGAGTAGGTTGGCGCGGTATTCAGACGGCCTCAAAACCGCCATTCGACGCTGGCGCCGACGCTGCGGGGGCGTTGGTAGAGGGCGTCTTGGCGGTCGGCGGTGGAGATGAATACGGGGCGGCGGCTGTTGAAGACGTTGTCGGCATACAGCGACACACGGCCTTGTTTGAAGTTGTAGGCGGCATACAGATTGGTTTGGCTGTAGCTGCCGATTTTGCCGGTTTCGGCGTTGTCGGCGGCGGAGTAGTAGCCGCCGGAAAAGCGTATGTCGCCGCCGGCTTCAAAGCCGCTCGGGTGCAGGTATTTTGCGCCGAGATTGGCGGTGTATTTCGGTGCGCGGCCGAAGCGGTTGCCTTCGATGCCGCTATTGGGGTAGCGGCTGATTTTGCTGTGCAACAGGCCGACGGCGGCGGTGAGTTTGAGATGTTCGGCAGCCTGCCAGTCGGCGCCCAGCTCCGCGCCGTAGGTGCGGGCGGCTTCGGCGTTGCGGATAACGACGGAGTTGGTGCCGAGATAAAACGGCAGCTGCATGTCTTTATAGCGGCTGTGGAACAGGTTGCCGCTCAGCTGCAGGCGTTTGTCGGGGCTTTTCCAGCGGGTGTACCACTCGAAGTTGTTCACATACTCGGGTTCGTAGGCGTAGGTAACGACGGGGCGGCCGAAGGTGATGCCTGCGCCGCCGGGGTTGTAGCCGCGCACGGCTTTGAGGCCGGTAATCCATTGCGCCGACGGTTTGTAGGCGATGTCGATTTTGGGCAGGAATACGGTTTGGCCTTTGTCGAGATCAAGATGCAGCGCGCCGCTGCCGCCTTGGCGCTTGTGCGATTCTTTTTCGATGCGTCCGGCCAGGGTGATGTCCCATTGGTCGTTCGGGCTGGCGGTCACTTCGGCGAAGGCGGCGGAGACGCGGTTGCGGTCGTCAAATGTGTTGCGACCGCCGATGGCGCGGATGTCCACCCATTCGTCCTGGCTGCTGCGGAAGTAGTGCAACCCGGCCAGACCTTTCAGACGGCCTGAGTCGGTGTGCCAGTGCAGCGTAGGCTCTATTTGGAATTCGCGCCCTTTCAGTTCGGCCGGCACGCCCTGCGGGCTGACGCTCATCGGCAGATGCAGGCGCTCGTTTTGGTAGCGGCTGTACACCAACTTGTTTTCCAGCCGCAGATTGGGCGCGGCCTGCCACGAGATGTCCCAGATGCCCGAGGTCGATTCGGTAACAAATACGGGTTTTTCTTTGAGAAAACGGCGGCTGGCAGTATTGCCGAGGATTTCGTTTTGTGGCGCGCGCGAGCGGATGCGGTTGACGGTGAGGCGGCTGAACAGGTCGGGATGCTCGGCGGGGGCGTAGAGCAGTTTGAAGCGGATATTGGTGTTTTCCACGCGGCGCGGGTTGCCGGTGGGATCGTAGGAAATAAAAGGCTCGTAACTTTCGCGCTGCTGGCGCTCGGCACTGAGGCGGAAAGACAGATTGTCTTTGACCAGCGGCCCGGACAGCACGGCGGCGGCGTTGCGCGTTTTCTGGTTGCCCAAGCCCAAACGCAGCGCGCCCTCCCAATGCGGCGTCGGATCTTTCGAGCGCATCACCACTGCGCCCGCAATGGCGTGCTGGCCGCGCACGTCGCTTTGCGCACCGCGCAGGATTTCCACCTGCTGCATGTCCCACAGCGACTGCGTGCCGAAAGCGTATTCGTTGTAAGTGGCGGAGCGCCCGTCGATGGAGAGGTTCAGGCGCGGCCGCGTACCGGCGAAAAAGGCTACCGCACCCACCGCCGGCCCCGAGCCGTCGACGCCGCGCACCGTGGGCAGGTCGTTGCCGCTGCCCAAATCCACGGTGTTCACCGTCTGCTTGAGCAGGTCGGTGGCGGAAAGATTGTGGCCGCTGCGGTCGATATCGGGTGTGGTGAAGACTTTGTGGCTGGTGCCGGTGGCAAAGCCGCTGCGTTTACTGCGCTCGCCGGTAACGACGACTTCTTCCAAGGCCGTGCTTTCTTCGGCTTTTTCGGGCGTTTGGTCGGTGTCGGCATAGGCGGGGCAGGCAAACGCCAGCGCCAAAAGCAGCGGCAGGCGGCGGGGTTGGGACAGGCACATATTGTTCTCCTTGTTTTCAGACGGCCTTTTTAGGCAGTTTAATTTACAGATTTACATTAAAATAACGATATTTGTAAATTTTAGTCAACCAAAAAGAAGAATGCAAGCCTTTATCAGGAATAGTTTTGAGGCATCAGGCCGTCTGAACATAAAATCCGCCGTAAAAATTTGCAGAGAAAGCCAAAAAACATGAACACAAACAAACGGCAAATCCTCGCCGACACCGCCCGACAACTGTTTCACCAACACGGCTTTGCCGCCGTATCCGTTGACAGAATCTGCCGCGAAGCCGCCGTCAGCCGCCCGACGTTTTACAAATATTTCAACGGCAAAAGCGCCATCGTGCAGGCGGTGGTTGTCGAACAGAAAAACCGCGTGCGCGCCGAATTGGAAGCCGTATTGGCGCAATGCGGCACATTGGAAAGCATTGCCGATACCTTTTGGCGGCTGCAGCGCGAATCGTTTGCCGAGCTGTATTCCGCCGCCTTTTTGCGCGACATGACCGACAACACCGATTTGGCGCTGGAGCGTTTTTTCAGCGAATTAAACGAAGAAAAGCACGTCTTTTTGCACGGCTTCTTCCACACCCTGCAACAGCGCGGTCTGATACGTCCGGACATTCCCGCCGAACTGGTCGGCCTGTTCGTCCGCCACGCCGACATATTGGCCGAACAGGCGCAAACGCTGCCGCGCTATAGCGCCGAGCCGCAACGCCTGCCGCAGGACATTCTCGGCCTGCTGCTGCACGGACTGGCGGGTGAGGCCGTCTGAAAAAGGCCGTCTGAAAAAGGCCGTCTGAAAAAGGCCGTCTGAAAAAGGCCGTCTGAAAAAGGCCGTCTGAAAAAGGCCGTCTGAAAAAGGCCGTCTGAAAAAGGCCGTCTGAAAAAGGCCGTCTGAAAAACCTGCTTCGCAGGTTTTTCAGACAGTCTCTTATACACATCGGACGCTGCCGACGAATACCAAAAACAGCTGGAACAATATTCAGAAATGCCAAAGGTTTACTTGGATGAAACGGGTTTTGATACTTTCTATTACCGCCCGTATGCCTATGCCTTGAGGGGACAGATTGTCAAAGCGCGGATTTCCGGCAAACGCTATGAAAGAATGTCATTGGTTGCCGCCCGTGCGGATGGGAAACTGATTGCGCCGATGGTTTACAAAGGCACAATGGACAGCAGCTTGTTTGAAGCGTGGTTTGGGCAGTTTCTGTTGAAGGAGCTTAAAGAGCCTTCGGTCATTATTATGGATAACGCCCGTTTTCACAGGATGGCGGTACTGCGTGAAATGGCGCAGAGGGCAGGACATATCATTCTGCCGCTGCCGCCATATTCGCCTGAGTTGAACCCGATAGAAAAGGTGTGGGCGAATATCAAACGGCATCTGGGGAAAGTGATGTCCGGCTGTTTGTCTTTTGAGCAGGCTTTGTTGGATATTTTTTATTTTGTTTGACTATAGATTACCTATATTTGGATTTTTACCTGCCTGATTCCAGTTTGGTTTTGCATTTTTAAACCCATACAAAACTTCTGCTGCCAATTGCAATCTAGCAAATTCTAAAATAGTTGCAGGGTTAGTATTGGTATTTTGTTGTTGATTAGTCATTTTTATTCTCCGGTTTGAATACTGGTGAAAGTAAAACTTTTCTTACAAATGTACTAGTTCTCTGCTCATAGGAATTTTCATTAGGACGACATCTTTCCCCTCTCCCCCAAGGATTCGGATTCTGCTCAAATTTGGAATAGCCTAATTCCGGCACAAAAACATACATCGTTTTTTCAGCCATCAGTGTGTTGGTTTTGGTATCAATTACCTTGATGGTTGTGCCCGCTATCCAATGTTTTCGGTTTTCCCAAGAAACATCATTCTCATAGGTAACGGCATAGCGGGCAGGATGAAGCGGCCTGCGAAAAACTGCGCTGATTCTTGAGAAAATCCGTTTTGTTTTTTGTTGCACTATCTGCAATCTTTTTTCACTTTTTTATAAAAGCGACGTTGCCGTCGCTTTTTATTTACCAATTGCATATGGCCAGCTCGCCGCTTGTCTTGCCGGTTTTGCTCCTGCCGATGGAATAGGCCAGTTCAAACTGGGCAATGCGGAAGTCTTTGAACAAGTTCCTGATGTCCGGATGGTCGTTAATGGACAACATGATTTTTCCTTTACTCTCACTCATTACTTTGGCCAGCAGTTGATACTGCGCCCAATCAAAAGCACGGTCGTAGCCTGCAGTCTGCCAATACGGCGGATCGGCGTAGAAGAAGGTGTGCTCGCGGTCGTATCGCTTGAAACCACGCTCCCACGGCTCATTCTCGATAAATACCCCGCTTAGGCGGTTTCGTGCCGCTGTCAGCTTTGCTCTGATTTGAGAGGCATCCCATGCTTTTGAGGTGGTGGTCGTACCAAAATGTTGATGGACGGTCTTCCCGCCAAAGGCGGTTTGCTGCAAGTAAAAGAAACGGGCGGCTCGCTGGATGTCGGTCATGCTCTCCGGGGGAACGGATTGCAGCCGGGCAAAAACTTCTCGGCTGGTCAATGTCCAGTCAAACTGCCGGACAAATTCGTCGAAATGGTGTTGTACTACGCGGTAAAGGTTAATGAGTTGGCCGTCGATGTCGTTGAGGACTTCGCACTTGGCAGGTTGCGGCCGTAAGAAAAACAGTGCTGCTCCTCCTGCGAACAGCTCGACATAGCAGGAATGCTCGGGAAACATGGGGATAAGGTGTTTTGCCAGTCTGCGTTTGCCGCCCATCCAAGGCACCAAGGGTTGGGGTTTTTGTGTCATTTTGTCTCCTGAATATCGAAGGTAAAACGGCACTCACGGTGCTCTAAACGGTTGTCTGAAAGTTTGGGGGTGTTGCGGGTTGTCAAAGAACAGATGGTATTTACGGCTTTACAGCGCGGGCATCTGATTTCGAATTTGCCTGTGCCTATGGCCAATAGTTTGTTACAGTTTTTGCAACGGTGTTTCATTTTTTGCAGCTCCTTGTATCAGCGGTGGTAAAATCCGCCTCCCCTGCAGGGGACGGTAAAAAAGGCTGATGCAGGCTGTCGCTGCTGAGGCTGGCGCGGAGCACGGTGCGGACAACACCGCCGCGCAGCCGTTTTATCGTTTGTTGATTCCGCCCTGCCGTACGTCGGCAGGGCTTTTATTTTTGTATGTGCATCGGTTGAAGGCGGCGGCGTATGCACCCCGGCAATGGTTTTTCTGCCACCAAAACAGTTTGTTGATGATCCAAACCACGCGCCGCCAGCGTGTATCGCCGTCCAATACGCCGAGGCGGTAGGCGCGGACGGACAGGGTTTCAGACGGCCGGCCGCCCAGCACGGCGTTAATCAGTTGGTCGGCGGCAATGCCGACGGATTTGGCGTAAGCGGCTACTTTCAAATTCCCCATTTAATAACCCTCCACGTAAACAAGGATATCGACAGGCTCGCTATCGCTGCCACGCGTGCGGGCCATGTCCAAATAAACTTTGTCTAAATTGCCCCCCTGTTTTCGGAGGTTCCAGGCTATTGCCTGTTCGGCCGCTTCATCGATATAAGTAGACGACTGCTCCCGCTTTGTCGCCCGTATAACTTGTGCGCGCACTTCGAAAACCGCACCCGGCATGGCGGATATCAACGGCAGGGCTATCGTTACCCCTTTGACGCCGACATTAACGGCCGCCACATTGTCATCCTCAGGCTCGAAATAGATGTCGCGCGCGTGCTTGATGTGATACCTGTGGACGATACGTCCGTCAGGGTAGGCAATAGTTTGCCAATCACAGGCCATCTGATTATCCGTCTGCCCATTTGCCGTTGCAGGCAGTGTAAAGCTGCCGGCCTTCCTGACAACCCCTTCGATCATCCGCTTGACAAATGCCGTCGTCGCCACCGACGTATCGTTGCTCGTCGCCTCAGGAGTGGCCGTTTTGAGGCCGTCTGAAAAGGTTTTCACGCCGCGCACCGTCTGTGTACCTGTCAACAAAACGGTTTGGCCGGCCGCAGTTCTGACGGCCTCCTCCAGTTCGGCGGGCGATACGGTGATTTTTGCCCACTCAGTCCAGCGGCCGCCGTTGCGCTTGCCTCGCCGCCATATTTCATCGGTATCAAATGGAATGTAGATTTGATGCGATGCCAGTTCGGCGTCGCTGTTATATGCCGAGGGCAGACTCAACAGGCTGCCTGCTTTTTGCACGGGATAATTGCGCTCTGCGGTGGCGTGTACGTTTAACGCCTGCCCAAAGATACCCGGTGACGTGATGCTGTTGAGGTCTTCGTCGGTCAGTTTTTTGATGTCTGCTTTGCCCGCTGCCGCCTCTGCCGCTTTTGCGACCACCCAGCTTTGGTAGGCCACCGTCTCGCCCGCCGCGCCAATCTGATGGAAGCGCAAAACTTTTGCTTTTTTACCGGGCTCTTCGAACTTAAAGTTGAAACGGATGCTGTCGGCCACGGCTTCGGCCGCCGCCGGATTGGCCTCGAATATCCAATTGCCGCGTCCGGACGGCATGATAATTTTATGGGGCTGTACTAGATAAGATTAATCACAGCAAGCTGTTTGCCGACAGACAGAACCATATCAACGGCATTGAAAATTTCTGGAATCAGGCAAAGCGCGTACTGCGCAAATACAATGGAATCGACCGTAAATCTTTCCCGCTTTTCTTGAAAGAATGCGAGTTCCGTTTTAACTTTGGCACACCCTCCGAGCAGCTTAAAGTGCTGCGCCGGTGGTGTGAAATTTAGGGCTTATCTAGTACAGCCCCTTTTGTTTTCAGGTGGCGCAAGCCATTTCGTTGCCAGCATGGACAGCCATTCTATTGCGTAGGCTTTTATTTGTTCCGGCGTTGTATTTGTGCCGCCGTTCCGTTCGCTTACCTCTCCGCGTTCAAAGCGTTCAATATCACTGCAATAGCCTTTGTAATTCATTTTCCGCATCCACAAAGCCATACTTAGCCCATTACGGGGCAAGTCTGCCAAATCATCGTATGCGTCAATATCAAACCATTCGGGGCAATATTCAGGTTTTTTCATCTTTCAATCTCACTCTTAATTTTTCAGACGGCCTCAAACACCAGCGGCAAGCGTTTCAACCGCTTTGTCAAACCGCTGTTTCAAAAATTCCGCATACCATTTCATCATTTCATGCCGCTGGGGCAGGTATTCCGTGCGGTGGTATGCCGCTCTCACTTTGTTTTGCTCCACATGGGCAAGCTGCCGTTCTATCACGTCAGGCGGGTAGCCGTTTTCATTCAAAACGTCTGTTGCCAAGCTGCGGAAGCCGTGCGGGGTGGCAATGCCGCTGTATCCCATGCGCCCCATTAGGTAGCTTAGCGTGTTTTCGCTCATGGGCTTGTCAGGGTTGCCGACGGCGGGAAACAGATAGCGGCTGTGGCCTGTAAGGGCGTGCAGCTCTTGCAGCAGTTCCAGCGTCCAATCTGCCAGCGGCACGATGTGCGGGGCTTTCATTTTCATTTTTTCGGCAGGTATGCGCCACTCCCGCGCTTCAAAGTCAAAATCTACCCATTCCGCTTTACGAAGTTCGCCCGCCCTGACAAAGGTCAGCATGATAAGCAGCATGGCGATACGGGTAGGCTGCTTGATGTTTTCGCGCATTAAGCGGCGGTAAAACTCCGTCAGCTCCGATTGCGGCAAAGCGGGCTGGTGTTTTTGTTTGGGTGCTTTGATGATGCCTGTCAGTGGTACGGCGGGATTGTTTTCCGCCCGCTCGGTGCGTATGGCGTAGTTGAATACGGCCTTGACGCGCTGCAAGACGGTGGCCGCCGTATCCAATGCGCCGCGCTTGGCCACGTTTTCAATCACGGCCTGAACCTGTTTGACGGAAATGCCGTTTACCGGCTCTTTGCCTATGGCGGGCAGAATATCCGCCTCAAAGCTGCGCCAAACTTTGGCGGCATGGGCAGGTGTCCAGCTTGGCAACTGGTAGGCGTGCCATTCGCGGGCGATGTTTTCAAACGTATTGCAAGCTGCGGCCTGCCGCTCCGCTTTGGCCTGTTGCTTGGCGGCGGCGGGGTCTATGCCCTTAGCCAAATCCGCCCGCGCCTGTTCGGCGGCTTGGCGGGCTTCCAGCAGGGAAACGGCGGGGTATTTGCCGATTGAAAGCAATTTCTCTTTCCCGCCGATGCGGTATTTCAGCCGCCACAGCTTGCCGCCTGCGGGGGTAACGGCCAAATGCAGGCCGCCGCCGTCTGTCAGCTTGTATGGCTTTTCGGCGGGCTTGGCGTTCTTTATTTGGCGGTCGTTTAGGGACATTTTGGGGGTATTTTTTTGGGGGTGTTTTGAGATACCCCAAATAATACCCCCTGAATTTGGTTGCTTCAATTAGACAGGATTAGACGGCGTTAGACGGCGAGATTAGCTTGAATCAGGCGCAAAGCCTTGTATATCGGGCGTTTGGTTTACGGCGTTAGACGGCGTTAGACAAAAAAATAACCGCTAAAAAGCGGTTAGTGGTGGCCAGAGGCAGGATCGAACTGCCGACACACGGATTTTCAATCCGTTGCTCTACCAACTGAGCTATCTGGCCTTGCGGAAAGACGGCATTAAATCATGTTCGTTATGGAGAGGCAAGGAATATTTTAAAAAAATCCATAAGTAGCTAATATTTTTCATGCTTTAATTCGACGGGGAAGTTTGTTCTGTGCTGCCGGGTCATGCCACGTGGCGCAAAAGGCCGTCTGAAAACAGGTTCCCACTTCGTTTTCAGACGGCCTTTTTGCCGCTTATTTGCTTATTTCGGGTTTTTCTCAATCAGGGCGACGAGTTGGTCGATGTAGCCTTGGACGAATTCACGCGCCGATTCGGTGAGTTTGCCGTTTTCGTCGAACAGGGTCGGCGAGTTGCCGAGGAAGACTTCAGGCTGGCTGGTGAGCGGCATGTTGAAGTAGGACAGGGCGAGGCGCAGGTTTTTCTGCGAGCTGTAGCCGCCCATTTTGCCGACGGAGTGGCTGATGATGCCGGCGGGGGTGTTGCGCCAGGCAACGTCGGCGTTCGGTTTCGAGCCGATGTCCACGGCGTTTTTCAGGCAGGCGGGCACGGTGCGGTTGTTTTCGGCGGTGACGAAGAGCACGCCGTCAGACGCTTTGATGGTTTCGCGGAAGGCAGTGTAGCTTTCGGGAGTAGGGAAATCGGTTTCGTTCGGGTCGTCGTAGTCGAAGTTGTAGAGCGGCAGGTGGCCGATTTCGACGATTTCGGCCTCATAGCCTGCGGGAAACATGGAGATGGTGTTTTGTGCGATTTTGCGGGCAAACGAGCCTTTGCGCAGGCTGCCGACCAAGATGCTGACTTTTTTCGCCATTTTGCTTTCCTTTTCTGATGGGTAAACGAATCCGCCAAGGCGGGACGCCAATGATAATAATTGTAAAAACCATAAGGCGCAAGCGCGGAGCGCAGACGGACGGTTTGCCTTTTCGATGTTAGAATGGCGGCTTTTTACAGGCCGTCTGAAAGGCTTCAAACGATGCAGCCCCTCTCCCCCGAATTACAGGCACGCGCCGCCAAAATCAAACTGCTGGTGATGGACGTGGACGGCGTGCTCACCGACGGGCGGATTTTCATCCGCGACGACGGCGAAGAAATCAAATCCTTCCACACCCTCGACGGCCACGGCCTGAAAATGCTGCAGCAAAGCGGCGTTCGGACGGCCATCATTACCGGCCGCGACGCCCTCTCCGTCGGCGTGCGCGTGCGCCAGCTCGGTATCGCTTATTACTTCAAAGGCATACACGACAAACGCGCCGCCTATGCCGAGTTGCGCGAACAGGCGGGCGTGGCCGAAGACGAATGCGCCTTTATCGGCGACGACGTGGTCGATTTGCCCGTGATGGTGCGCTGCGGCCTGCCCGTCGCCGTGCCCGAAGCGCACTGGTTTGCCAAACGGCACGCCGCCTACGTCACACAGCGCGGCGGCGGCAAAGGCGCGGTGCGCGAATTGTGCGACCTCATCATGCAGGCGCAGGGCACGCTGGACGATGCCCTTGCGGAATACGTCAAATGAGCGGCAGACGCGGCTACGGCTGGCTCTTCCCGCTGGTTTTGGCGGGCGCGCTCGGCGGCCTGTCCGCCTGGCTCGACCGCATCAGCGCCGTTACCGTCGAAGAAACCGCCCTCAACCCCAACGAACCGCAATACCTGATGGAAGGCATCGCAGGCAGACGTTTCGACAAACAGGGCGCCTTGCAGGAGCGGCTCGACGCCGAATCCGCCCGGCAATACCCGAACGTCAAAGAAATCGTTTTCAGACGGCCTCTGCTGCAAGTGTACGCCCAAGGGAAAAAAGCCTACCAAGTCGGCAGCGAAGAAGCGCGCTACGGCACGGAAAACCGCAAAATCCTGTTTGAAAAACAAGTCCTGCTCCTCAAAGAAGCAGGCGACGGCAAACCCGCAGGCCGCCTCGCCACCGACCGCCTCACCGTCGACACCGCCGCCAAAACCGCCGCTACCGACCGCCCCGTGCAATTCTCCTACGGCGACTCGCACGGCACGGCCGACGGCATCACCTACGACTACAACCGAGGGCTGCTCAACCTGCCCGCACGAGTGAAAGCAACCGTTTATGACCCGAAAAACCCTTCTTAACGCCGCCGCAGCCGCCCTCCTGCTTGCCGCCACCCAGGCGCACGCCCTCGAAAGCGACCGCAAACAGCCCATCGAAATCGAAGCCGACCAGGGCGAGCTCGACCAAAAAAACCGCTCCACCACCTTCAGCGGCAACGTCTCCATCAAACAAGGCACGCTCAACATCCGCGCCGCAAGCGTCAACGTCGTGCGCAGCGACGACGGCCAGCAAACCATGAAAGCCACCGGCAGCCCCGTGCGCTTCGGCCAAACCCTCGATGGCGGCAAAGGCACGGTCAACGGCGAAGCCTCGCAGGTCGAATACTCCTCCGCCACCAACGTCGTCCGCCTCAGCGGCAACGCCAAAGTCACGCGCGGCGGCGACAAGGCCGAAGGCGCGGTCATCACCTACAACACCCGCACCGAGGTCTACACCGTCAGCGGCAGCAAAGCGGCGGGCGGCAAAGCGGGCAAACGCGTCAGCGTCGTCATCCAGCCCGACAGCATGGGCAAAAACAAAAAATAAAACGCGCCGCCCTGCGGACGCAAGAGGCCGTCTGAAAGCCCGATTCAAGGCTTTCAGACGGCCTTTATGCCGCCGTTGTATTTCCACTCCCTTCCCTGCGTCCGCACGGGAGAGGGAACAGGTTTCAGACGGCCTCAACAAGCGGCTTCAAGCCGCAAGGCCGTCTGAAATCAAAAGGCCGTCTGAAAGCCCCAAACGGTTTTTCAGACGGCCTTTTTATGTTTTAAAACTGCCTGCTGCGGCGGCATAACGCCGCTGCGTATCAGCAGTGCACCAGCGTGCCTTCGTCTTCGCCGCTGATTACGCGTTTGAGCGCGCCTTCTTTGGCGATGCCGAATACGACGATGTTGAGCTTGCGTTCGCGGCAGAGGGCGAAGGCGGTGGCGTCCATCACTTTGAGGTTTTTGTTGAGTGCCTCGTCAAAGGTGATGGTCTCGTAGCGGGTGGCCGACGGGTCTTTTTTCGGGTCGGCGGTGTACACGCCGTCGACGTTGGTGGCTTTGAGCATCACGTCGCAGTTCATTTCCGCGCCGCGCAGGGCGGCGGCGGTGTCGGTGGTGAAGAAGGGGTTGCCCGTGCCGGCGGCGAAAATCACGACTTTGCCTTCTTCGAGATACTGGATGGCTTTGGGGCGGGCGTAGGTTTCGGCTATCTGCTGCATGGAGAGGGCGGATTGGACGCGGGCTTTGACGCCGAGGCTTTCAAAGGCGTCTTTGAGGGCGAGGGCGTTCATCACGGTGGCCATCATGCCCATGTAGTCGGCGGTGGCTCTGTCCATGCTGCCCGCTTGGGCGGACACGCCGCGGAAGATGTTGCCGCCGCCGACAACGACGCCGACCTGCACGCCCATGTCGGTGATTTCCTTCACTTGGCCGACTATCTGCATGATGGTGTCGCGGTTGATGCCGAAGGGGTCGCCGCCCATCAGGGCTTCGCCGGAGAGTTTGAGCAGGACGCGTTTGTATTTTGCGGGGGTGGGCATGGGATTCCTTTCGGGTAAACGGATGGGGAAGTCAAAACGGCGGGCATTATACGCGCTTCGCGGCGGCGGGAAAAAGGCCGTCTGAAAGCGCCGCCGCCGGCCTTTTGGGCTTTCAGACGGCCTTTTCGGGAGTAAAATCCGCCTGCCGCCTTTTCAGACGGCCTGTCATGTTTTTTTAGGAGACTCTGATGATGAAAACGAAATTGGCCGCCGCGCTGCTCTGTCTGCTTTCCGTTTCCGCCTATGGCGCGTGCAAGGAAAGCGGCCAGCAGTGCGTGCATTACAAAAACGGCAGCGTCACCGCCGAAGGGGCGTGCACGGTCACGAAATGCCAGGACGCGGCGGGCAGCTCGCTGAAATGGAAGCTGAAAAACACCGCCGTTGCGGTGCAGACCGACAAAAGCGGCAAAACGCTGGTGAACGGCAAAGCGGGCGCGCAGGCGAAAAACGCCAATGCCGCCGCCATGGGTCTGACCTGCTACGCGGCGGACGCGAAAAAAGGCGATTTTTTCTGCGCCACCGGTTATTGAGCGGGTGCGCCGCACAGAGGCCGTCTGAAAGCCCGCTTCGGGTTTCAGACGGCCTGATATTTTTCCGCCGACGCGTGGGGGGGTGTTGCTCCGCAACGCACGCGTTCTTCGATTTCCGACAAACCGCCAAACAGTTTTGCAAACCCAAAACCGCGTGCGTGCCTGCGGCACACACCCTACATACGATGTCAAAAGAGGCCGTCTGAAAGGTTTTCAGACGGCCTCTCTCATACCTGCGGGCGCGGTTTACCAGATATCCGATTTGATGCGCCGTTTCAGGCTGGGATGCTCGGAGAGTTTGAACTCGGGGTCTCTGCCCATGCGCAGCTTGGCGGTGTAGTCTTTGAGCAGCAGGAACACCAGCGGCGAGAGCAGCAGGATGGCAATCAGGTTGATCAGTGCCATCGTGCCCATCGTCAGGTCGGCCATGTCCCACACCACGGGCACGTTGGCCACCGCGCCGAAGTACACCATCGCCAGCACCGCCGTGCGGAACACGGCCATCGTCAGCCAATGGCTGTTGATAAACTGGACGTTGGACTCGGCGTAGGCGTAGTTGCCGATGATGGTGGAGTAGGCAAACATAAACAACACGACGGTGAGGAAATGCGCGCCCCACGCGCCGACGTGTCCGGCGATGGCCGCCTGCGTCAGCTCCGCGCCTTTGAGTCCGGCGGGCACGTCGGTCGAGAGCAGCACGATAAAGGCGGTGCAGGAGCAGACGATGATGGTGTCGACGAACACGCCGAGCATCTGGATCATGCCCTGCGACACGGGGTGTTTCACATCGGCCGCCGCCGCCGCGTTGGGCGCGGAACCCTGTCCCGCCTCGTTGGAATACAGGCCGCGTTTGATGCCCTGCTCCATCGCAACGGAAATCAGGCCGCCGAGGATGCCGCCGCCTGCGGCGTTGAAATTGAACGCGTTGTCGAAAATCAGGCCGAACACATGCGGCACCTGCGGCAAATTGGTGGCGACGATGTACAGCGCCATCGCCAGATACAGCACGGCCATCACCGGCACCAGCATTTCGGCCACGCGCGACACGCGGCGGATGCCGCCGAAAATAATCGGCGCGGTGAGGATAACGAGGCCGACGCCGAAGGCGTGTTCGTTCCAACCCCAGGAATTTTTCGCCGCCGCCACCATGGTGTTGGCCTGCACGGCGTTGTAAACCAGGCCGAAGCAGAAAATCAGGCTGAGGGAAAACAGCACCGCCAGCCAGTTTTGTTTCAAACCCGTGCGGATGTAATAGGCCGGCCCGCCGCGAAACTGGCCGCTGTCGTGGTCGCGGATTTTAAAAAGCTGCGCCAACGACGACTCGGCAAAGGCCGAACTCATGCCGATTAAGGCCGTCACCCACATCCAAAACACCGCGCCCGGCCCGCCGTTGGCAATGGCAATCGCCACGCCCGCAATATTGCCGACGCCGACGCGGCTGGCCAGGCCGGTGACAAAAGCCTGAAACGGCGTGATGCCGTGCGGGTCGGACACCGCCTTGCGCCCGCCGAGCATCTCGCGCACGCTGCGGCCGAACAGGCGGAATTGGACGAAGCCCGTCGCCAGCGTGAAGAAAATTCCCGTGCCCAGCAGCAGGAAAATCAGGCCGTTCCATAAGGGCGAGTTGATTTCCTTCACCCAGTGGTGGATTGTTTCAATCATATGCAAACCTCTTTGGTTATAGTGAAACAACACGAAAACCTACTGCGTTGCTGCGCCTTGCCGTACTACTTGTACTGTCTGCGGCTTGCTGCCTTGTATCTTTCCGTGTTGTTTCACTATAAAACGCCCCAAGGGGGCAAAAAGGGCGCATTGTAACGGAGCGCAACAAAATTGCAGACAATTTTACGCAGAGGCCGTCTGAACGGCGCTTTTGCCTTTCAGACGGCCTGATGCCGTTTGCCAATTTTCAGACGGCCTATATAATCCGCCGCTTCGCCAACCCGCCGCCAAGTCTCCCGCCATGACCGACATCCTCAACAAAATCCTCGCCACCAAAGTCCAAGAAGTCGCCGCCGAGCGTGCCGCCGTGCCGCAGGCGCAAATCGAAAAACTGGCCGCCGACGCCGGCGCGCCGCGCGGTTTTTTGCAGGCCGTCCGCGCCAAACACGCCGCCGGCCTGCCCGCCGTGATTGCCGAAATCAAAAAGGCCAGCCCGTCCAAAGGACTGATACGCGCCGACTTCCGCCCCGCCGAACACGCCGCCGACTACCAACGTGCGGGCGCGGCCTGTCTGTCGGTGCTCACCGACAAACAATATTTCCAAGGCTCGCCCGAATATTTGCAGGCTGCCCGCGCCGCCGTGTCGCTGCCTGTGTTGCGCAAAGACTTTATCGTCGACGAATATCAGATTTACCAGGCGCGCGCCTGGGGAGCGGACGCCGTTTTGCTGATTGCCGCCGCCCTCGAAGCCGCCGAACTCGAACGCTTCGAACAAACGGCGCACGCTTTGGGCATGGACGTGCTGCTGGAAGTACACGACGAAGCCGAGCTGGAAAAATGCGCCCGCCTCGCCACGCCGCTGGTCGGCGTCAACAACCGCAACCTGCGCACCTTTGAAGTGTCGCTCGACCAAACCCTGCGCCTGCTGCCGCATCTGGCGGGCAAAACCGTCGTCAGCGAAAGCGGCATCCGCAGCCGGGACGACATCGTCTTCATGCAGTCGCACGGCGTGCACACCTTCCTCATCGGCGAAACCTTTATGCGCGCCGACGACATCGCCGCCGAAGTGGCGAAGCTGTTTTAACCGCCCGCCGCCGCGCCGCGCCGCTGCTCCCGAACAAACAGACGGCGCGGCGGCCTGTGTTATAGTGCCGCCCATTTTCCATTCCCACGTTTTTCAGGCCGTCTGAAAGCAGGACTCCTTTCAGACGGCCTCCCGTTTTTAAGATGAACAAAACCGCATCCCGCACCGCTCTCCTCCTGCTCGCCGCCATTCTGGCCGCCTGCACATCAAAAAAACCCGTCAAGCCCGCCCATCCCGGCCAAACCCTACAACCCCTCCCCTACCGCACGCCCCAGCCCGCAGGCCGCCCCGTGCCCGCAGGCACAACCGCATCCGGCGGCGGCGCGCTCTACACCGCCGCAAGCTACGCCGCCCTGCCGCAATGGCCGCAGCAGCCCTTTGCCGACAGCCTCGCCTCCTTCCTCAAAGGCTGCGAAAAACTCAAAGCCCGAGCCGAATGGCAGGCCGTCTGCGCCCAGGCCGCGCAAACCCCGCGCGACCACGCCTCCGCCCGCCGCTTCTTCGAACAATACTTCACCCCCTGGCAGGTGGCCGGCGGCGGCAAAGCCGCAGGCACGGTCACCGGCTACTACGAACCCGTCCTCCACGGCAGCGCGACGCCCTCCGCCCAAGCCCGCTTCCCCATCTACGGCGTGCCCTACGACTTCGTATCCGTCGACCTGCCCGCCGCCCTGCGCAACAGCAAAGCCACCGTCCGCATCCGCCAAACCGGCCAAAACAGCGGCGTTATCGACCCCGCAGGCGCCTACACCGCCAACCTCGCCGCCTTCCCGCTGAACGAGCGCAGCAAAACCCTCAAAGGCCGCTTTACCGGCAACCGCTTCGTCCCCTACCACACCCGCCGCGAAATCAACGGCGGCGCACTCAACGGCAAAGCCCCCGTCCTCGGCTACGCCGCCGACCCCGTCGAACTCTTCTTCCTGCAAATCCAAGGTTCAGGCCGTCTGAAAACCCCCGACGGCCGCTACATCCGCCTGGGCTATGCCGACAAAAACGAACACCCCTACGTCTCCGTCGCCCGCTACATGGCCGACCGCGGCTACCTCGCCCTCGCCCAAACCGACATGCAGGGCATCAAAAACTATATGCGGCAAAACCCGCAGCGCCTGGCCGAAGTGCTCGGCCAAAACCCCAGCTACGTCTTCTTCCGCCCCCTGCCCGACAACGGCGACGGCCCCATCGGCGCATTGGGCACACCGCTCACCGGCGGCTATTCGGGCGCGGTCGACAAACACTACATCACCCTCGGCGCCCCCCTCTTCCTCGCCACCGCCCACCCCGAAACCGGCCGCGCCCTCAACCGCCTCATCATGGCGCAGGACACCGGCAGCGCCATCAAAGGCGCCGTGCGCGTCGACTTCTTCTGGGGCTACGGCGACGAAGCCGGCCGCGTCGCCGGCAAAATGAAACACACCGGCTACGTCTGGCAGCTCCTACCCAACGGCATGATGCCCCAATACACGCCCTGACGCCGCAGGCAAAAAGGCCGTCTGAAATCTCTTTCAGACGGCCTTTTTGCACCGTGCGTAGGGTGTGTGCCGCAGGCACGCACGCGGTTTCGGGTTTGCAAAGCTGTTCGGCGGTTTGTCGGAATATAGTGAGTCAAAATAAAAAAGATACAAGGCAGCAAGCCGCAGACAGTACAGGTAGTACGGCAAGGCGCAGCAACGCCGTAGATTTTTTATTTTGGCTCATTATATTTGGAGAACGCGTGCGTTGCTGCGCAACACACCCTACGCGGCGGCGGAAAAATGTCAGGCCGTCTGAAACCCCGATTCGGATTTCAGACGGCCTTTTTCAGACGGCCTTACGTTTTCCCGTCCAGATACGCCGCCAGCGGTTTGGGCAGGCCGTAGTTTGCCAAATCCTGCGGCGGCACCCACAGGCCGTCTGAAACGTCTTCTTCACGCGCGGCGGGCGTTTGGGCGCATTCGGCGGCGTAGGGGGTGATGAAGAGCAGGCGGTGGGTGAGGCGGTGGGTGACGGGGGCTTGTTCTTCGAGGCTGTCTGAACCTATGCCGTGGCGGGCGGCGGCGGCCTGCGTTTCGGCGAGGGTGGGGAAACAGGGGACGCAGTAGAGGCCGCCCCAGATGCCTTTGGCGGGGCGTTTTTGCAGCAGCAGTGTGCCGTCGCGGCGGCGCAGGATAAGCCAGTAGAGCGGCAGGGTTTGCACGGCGGGCGGGGTTTTGCGGCGGGGGAGTTCGGCGGTGCGGCCTTGGGCGCGGGCTTGGCAGATGTCTGCCATCGGACAGGCGGGGCATTGCGGTTTGGCGCGGGTGCAGACGGTTGCGCCGAGATCCATCAGCCCCTGGGTGTAGGCGGGCATGTCGGCGGGGTCGGCGGGCAGCAGGCTTTCGGCCAGCGTCCACAGGCTTTGCTCGAATTTTTTGTCGGACGGGTCGCCCTCGCGCGCGAAAACGCGGCAGAGGACGCGTTTGACGTTGCCGTCGAGGATGGTTTCGCGTTGGCAGAAGGCGAAAGCGGCGATGGCGGCGGCGGTGCTGCGGCCGACGCCGCTGAGGGTTTCGAGGGCGGCGCGGGAGTCGGGAAACGCGCCGCCGTGCTCTGTGACGATTTGTTTGGCGGCTTTGTGCAGGTTGCGGGCGCGGCTGTAATAGCCCAAGCCCTGCCAGAGGGCGAGCACTTGGTCTTCGGGGGCGGCGGCGAGGGCGGCGGCGGTGGGGAAGGCGGCGAGAAAGCGCGGGTAGTATTGGGCAACGGTGGACACCTGCGTTTGTTGCAGCATGATTTCGGATAGCCAGACGCGGTAGGGGTCGCGGCTGTGCCAGGGGAGATTGTGGCGGCCGTGTTGTTTCTGCCAGCGGATAAAGCGTTCGGCGAAGGTGTCGTTGAGGCCGTCTGAACGGGTTTCAGAAACGTCATTCCCGTGTGTTTGAGGAAGGAGCGGCCTTGGCTCGGGCGGGGCGGCGGTGTGCATGGTTTGTTTTTATGTCGAGGGAGTTTTCAGACGGCCTTTGCGGCGGGCGGCGGCAGTTCGACGGTTTTGCCTTTGTATTCGCACAAGTCGTTGACGATACATTGGTGGCACAGGGGTTTTTGCGCTTTGCAGACGTAGCGGCCGTGCAGGATGAGCCAGTGGTGGGCGTTGAGCAGAAATTCTGCGGGCACGACGCGCATCAGTTTGTCTTCCACTTCGCGCACGTCTTTGCCGGGGGCGAGGTTCATACGGTTGCTGACGCGGAAGATGTGGGTGTCGACGGCCATCACGGGTTGGCCGAAGGCGGTGTTGAGGACGACGTTGGCGGTTTTGCGGCCGACGCCGGGCAGCGCTTCGAGTTCTTCGCGCGTCTGCGGCACTTGGCCGCCGTGTTTTTCCAAGAGGATGCGGCAGGTTTCGATGATGTGTTTGGACTTGGTTTTGTAAAGGCCGATGGTCTGCGTGTATTCCATCACGCCTTCCAGCCCCAAATCGAGCATGGCCTGCGGCGTGGGCGCGGCGGGAAACAGGCGGGCGGTGGCCTTGTTCACGCCTTTGTCGGTGGCCTGCGCCGACAGCAGCACGGCAATCAGCAGCTGGAAGGGTGAGCCGTATTGCAGCTCGGTTTGCGGATGGGGATTGGCCGCGCGCCAGCGGGCGAAAATTTCTTGGCGGGTTTGCTTGTTCATGGGTTCAGACGGCCTCTTGCGGGCGGGAAAGGCCGTCTGAAAGCCTGTTTACTTTTCAGACGGCCTGTTTTGTTTTACTGCCGCTCGCGCGCCTGGCGGCGGAACTGCCAGGGCGCAAACGGGCTGCGTGCCTGCCACAGGCCGGTGCGGCCTGCGCGGGCGGCGGCTTCGGCGGCGGAGTAGGCGGCGAAATCCGCTTTGGCCTGCTGCCGTTTGGCGATGGAAACATAGTGCCAGGCCGCGCCGCTTTCGATTTGGCGACGGTTGACGTCGAGGCCGTCTGAAACCAGATAGGCGACTTCGCGGCCGTATTGGTCGACGTCGGCAACGCGCACTTCCACCGTTTTATCCAGCACCAGATTGCGCAGCATATCGCGGCTGGCCGTGCCGAAAGCCTGACCGGTTTCCGGCGCGTCGATATAGGCGAGACGGATTTTGTGTTTCGCGCCGTCGCGGTCGGTAACGCGCACCGTGTCGCCGTCGTGCACCGCCGTCACCCGCCCTTCGTAACGCCGCCCCGCCTCGGCCTGCACCGTGCGCCCGCGCGCCGCCTTGCGCGGCGTTTCGGCCTGCGGCCGTTCAATCTGCCGCGCCCAAGCCTGCGCCCGATGCAGCCATTTTTGTGCTTCTTTCACTTCGGGCAGGCTGAACACGCCCAGCGCGGCAGCCAGCCAGAGAAGCAGCATTTTCGGTTGGAACATCTGTTTTTCCGTGTCGTTGCAAAAGGCGGCATTTTAGCGCATACGGCAAAGGCCGTCTGAAAGCCTTGCGCTGCGCTTTCAGACGGCCTTTGTTCACTCCAACTCCCCTGCTTTTTTTACCACCCGATACCCCACCTCCTTCACCTTCTCAAAACACGCCCGCGCGCATCGGATTTTGAGCTGCTCTTCATCACGCAGTTTGTCCTCGTCCACGCCGCCCTGTATGCCTTGGCCGGTGTTTTTGGTTTCGGCAACGAAATAGGCTTTTTCGCCGTTTTGCTTCACCACCGCCCAATCGGGGTTGTAATTGCCCAGCGGCGTGGGGATTTTGAACCAGCGCGGCAGTTTGAAATAGAGCGACACGTTTTCGTAGTTTTCGCAGTCGGCGGCAAATTTTTGCTCGGTTTCCGAATCCAGCGGGATATAGTTTTCGGCGATGGTTTTTTGCCCGTTTTGCACGGTAAACGTGGTGCGTTCGTCAAAATAAAACTCTTCGCCTTCGCTTTCCATTTTTTGCAGGTTGCGCAGCAGTTCTTGGCGGTATTGTTCGTTGTCGGTCAACTCGTAAACAATGCCTTCGCTCATCAGCGCGTGCAGGCAGCGGTTGATTTTTTCCGCCGCCAAATCAATAAAGCGTTGCGGATTGTTTGCCGCATCGTTCAAGCGTTTGGACGCTTTGAGAATGTCAAACACAGTGCGGCGCGTTAAACCCGTTTTGCTTTGGATTTCGCCCAAAATATCGGGAATGGCAAACACCGTTTCGGTTTTCAGGCTGCCGCTGGCGGTTTCTTTGGCTTCAAGCTGATACGCCTGCTCTTGTTCGGCTTCGTTGATTTCGATTTTCGCCTTGCGCGTTTGGATTTTCGGCGCGTGGATTTCAGGCAGCCTGCAAACGGCATCGGCGGCTTGTTTGACTAATTCCGCCGTATCGTATTGCACGCGGTAGCATGGTTTGCGGTCGAGTTTCTGCCAAATCGCCTGAAATTCGGGGTCAAGCGGGAAGTTTTTGCGGAAAGTCTGCGTTTTGCGTTTGCGCCCGTCTTTGATATTGCTGGCGGCAAATTTAATACCACATTCGTCTTCGTATTCCTGTTGCAGGTTTTTAGCAAAACTCTCATAGCTTTCGTTGGGAATCACGGTCAGCACGTTTACCGCTTCATCGCGCACGCGCTCGCCGTTTTGGTTCACCGCCAGCCGCAGCCCGCGCCCGATTTCCTGGCGTTTTTTAATGGCAGAGCGGGTTTCGTTGAGCGTGCAAATCTGGAATACATTGGGATTGTCCCAGCCTTCTTTCAGCGCGGAATGGGAAAAGATAAAACGCAAGGGGCTCGCAAAGGAAAGCAGCGTTTCCTTGTCGCGCATAATCAAATGATAGGTATCGTTGTCGGCCTGCGTATCGCCTTTGGTGTCTTTCAGACGGCCTTGTTTGTCTTGCGAAAAATAGCCGTTGTGTACGCCGTCTGAATCTTCACCCGCCAGCTCGCGGTAAATCTCGTCAAACCATCGCGCAAACTTGCCCGCGCTGCCGTCGGCCGTGCGGTAGTGTTCCACCTTGTCGATAAAAAACAGCGACAACACTTTAATCCCTTGCGCTTTGAGCTTTTTCTCGCGCTTCAAATGCTCGTCAATGGTGCAGCGGATTTGTGCTTTCATCACCGCATCTTGCAGCGCGTCCTGATTGTCGGCGCGGCTGATTTGCACGCCGTTGGAAAATGCAACCATCTGTTCATCAAAATTGAGTCCATCCACGATATAACCGTGCCGGTAGGCTTCATTCCCGTTTGACTTATCAAACAAATCATCACCTTGTTTGCCATTTTTGCCGCTTCTCACCCACACAGTTTTTTTCTTGGTTTCCGTTTCGCCGCGATAATGAATGTTGAGCTTGGCTTTCAGGCTGCCTTTTGCCGGCGGTATTTCCACCAGTTCCACAAACGCGCCGTTGCTGTCGTTTTCCGCCAAAACCGACTGCACCACAATCTGCTTTACCAGCTTTTGATTGTAGGCTTCAACGGGATTGAGACTGTAAACCTTATGGCGGCTGTTTTTATGGGTTGCCGAATAGCGCAGGGTAAACAGCGGGTTGAGCGAATCCAAAGCCTTGCTGCTGACATCGTCTTCCATATTTTGCGGTTCGTCAATAATCACAATCGGATTGGTTTGCTGAATCCAATGAATCGGCGCATCACCGCTTTCGTTGACTTTATTGATAACGTTTCTGTCTTGGTAAAACGCCTGAATGCCGATCACCATAATCTCAATACCGTCATTCACCGCGAAATTACGCAACGCGCCCAAACGCTTGCTGTCGTACTCGCTGAAATTCATCACGGGCTTGTTAAACAGCTCGGCAAAATGGTTTTTCGTCGCCCGCAGCGTCTGCAACACGCCCTCGCGAATCGGCACACCCGGCACAACAATCACAAATTTTGTCCAACCGTATTGGCGGTTCAACTCAAAAATTGTGCGCAGATAAACATAGGTTTTGCCCGTACCCGTTTCCATTTCCACCGAAAAATTCAGGCCGTACTGCCCGATTTCCGTTTCAGGCTGCCCAAAGGTTTTTTGCACGTTGTTCAGGTTTTCGCCGATTTGCGCCCAATCCAAATCCAGCTTATTGCCGACAAAAAGCTCGATGCCCGCATCGTGCAGGCTGAAACTTTCGCGGCGCTGCCCCTCAAACAGGCGCACCACCGCATTCACGGCATCGGTTTGGTAGGCTAATTGTTCAAATTTCAGTTCCATAATTTTTCCTTTTTCAGACGGCCTTTCAGGCTGCCTTCAGATATTTCCTCACCCTGTCATTCCCGCGCAGGCGGGAATCTTTTCGGCGGTACACGGATATTTGCCCCGTAAAGGCAGCCTGAAAAAACAGATTCGGCGCTTTCAGGCTGCCCCAACGGCCGCCGCAATCCAACCAAGATTCCCGCCTGCGCGGGAATGACGGCAAGCAGGGCGCGGGAATGACGGCGGATGTAGCTTTTCAGGCTGCCTCACACACACTCAAACACAATGCCCGCGTCTTTCATCTGCAACACCGTATTGCTTTTGAGCGCATCGTTGCCGTCAAACCATTTGTCCAGCGCCACCACCTTGGCGGGCGCGGCGGCGATTACGTCGTCAATCAGCGTTTGGTCGGCGGCTTCCAGCAGCAGGGCGATGCGTTTGCCCGTGTCTTCGTCGGTTACCCAATACACGCCGTTTTTGTGTTCGACGGGGCTGGTGAGTTTGCAGCCCAGGCGCAGCATCAGCTCGTAAACCATATTTTTCGGCGCGGCGTGTTCGGCAACGGAATCGATGGCAAGGCGCAGCTGCTGTTCCAAATCTGCGCCGTTTTCAGGCTGCCGCCATTGTTTGAAACTGCTTTCGGATAATTTGAACACTTTAAAGCCCGTATCCACGCGCTGCCCGTCTTTCAGGCTGCCTGAAACGGCTGCGCCCGCACGGCGGATGCGCTCTTTGGCGATTTCGGCGATGGTGTCAAAACCTGCTTTGCGCGCTTCGGATTTTTCGTCGGTTTCTTCGGGAAGCTGCACGCAGATATAGCGGCGGTTGCCGCCGTCTTTGGCGTTCAGTTGCATCACGGCGTGGGCGGTTGTACCAGAGCCAGAGAAGAAGTCGAGGATTAGGGCTTGATCGTCGTGTAAGGTGTTGAGAAAAAAGCTGATGAGAGAAGAGGGTTTGGGAAAATCAAACAGTTTTCCGTCAAACAAATCGGTAATTTCTTTTGTGCCGTTTAAAGACATTCCCACGTTTTCAGGCAGCTTGGTGCTGACGGCGATTCTGCCGAATTTTTCACCCGCTTTTGCCATATCGTCGTCTTTGAAATAGCGCATAACGGGATTGCTGATATTCAAAAAATCGTAGTCGTCGGGAAAAACGATTTTTCCTGCATCGTAATACTCTTGAAACGTATCTTGCGTAACCGCCCAAGTACGCAACGGATTGGCTGGATATTCCTTGCCTGTTTTGGGATCTTTAAGCGTAAAAAAACTATTGGGGCGTTCGCTGGCTTTGGTTTGTTTTGTTAAATCGTGGATACGCCAAGGTCGGTTGGGAAAATCATCGGTTTCAAAATAACGGCGTTCCTTGCCTTCCACGCTGGCAACAAACTCCGTTGATTTTGCATAAGCCAAAATAAATTCATAGTCGGCGGATACGCCAAACGGCACATCGGATTTTGCCGTGCGTTTGCGCCACGGGAATTGCCCAACAAAATTCTCCGCCCCAAATACTTCATCACAAAGCAGTTTCAACTGCGCCTGTTCGTTATCATCGATTGAGATAAAAATCACGCCGTCGTCGCGCAACAGCGTGCGTGCCAAATGCAGGCGCGGCAGCATCATGGAAAGCCAGTTGCTGTGGTAATGCCCGTTTTCTCTGGGATTTTTACGCCATGCGCCTTGGAACACGCCGTCGCGTTTCAAATAGCCGTCGGCATCTTTGTCGCCCACGCGGCGGGCGTATTCTTCGCGGGTTTCGGAAAATTTGTCGGGATAGATAAAGCTGTCGGAGCCGGTGTTGTAGGGCGGGTCGATGTAAATCATCTTCACGCTGCCGGCGTAGGCTTTTTGCAGGATTTTCAAGGCTTCCAGATTTTCCGCCTCGATAAACAGATTGCGCGTGCCGTCAAAATCCACCGATTCGGCGCGGCAGGGGGAAAGGGTGTTGAAGGTCGGCGCCTGCAGCGTGCGGTAGGCATCGGTTTTGCCCGCCCAGTTAAGCTGGTAACGCTCGTTTTGATGCGCGAGATTGTCCGCGCCGAGGATGAGTTTGAGCTTTTCCCAGTCGATTTGCTCTTCGCAAAAGGCTTCGGGGAATAGGGATTTGAGTTGTAATATCTTGTTTTGGGTGAAATTATTTTCTAAATCGTGTATAATTTCGGTTCGGTTCGGTTCGGGTCCGCCAAAATAACTCTCGTCCAACTCAATTGAGCCGTCAAAAACCGTATCGGCTTCCAGTGAAAGATGATGGCTGATGACTTCGCGAATCTTGCGGTAAAACAGCACTGCCGAATTAGGGTGGATGCCCAATAAATCAGCTGCTGAACGGACAGTAACTTCGAGTACAAAAAACTGAAGCAGTTTCTTTTGAATACTCTTTTTTAGTTTACAACGGGTTATCTTCATTTTTGCAGTCTGACATGACTGCTTATCTAGTACAGCCCCAAACAAAAATAGCCAAGCTAAAGAAGACTACGACCCATTGGAAGCAGAGCAAGACATTATTCGGGAATTTTGCCTTGGAGATGTTGTTAACCTGTTTGCTGAATTTTACTTAGTCAATCCGCAAATGCGCAGAATCTTTCAACAAGCCTCCGTGCAAATGGATAGAGCAATCAGACTTGAATACCAAGACTATTTAACGGATATTGTGGTAATGACTGAAGAAGAAAATCCTATCCCTGAATCCGACCTTGATACTCCGTTATCAGAAGTTTCCGACTATGCCGATATATTCATCATCAACCTAGCTCAAAGCGATGAAGTGTTAAAAATGGCTTTCGAGCAGAAATTAAAGGAAATCAGAGTAAAGGAATCAAAATCAAAATTAAGCACCTATTGGTCTGGCAGGCGCACCAAAAGATACACGGATGCCGAAATCAGGAAAATTGTGGAATATCGGGTTTTCGCCTATATCGACCTGTACGTATATGGGCAGATAACAGGCCGCAAGTTTACCGATGTTGAGATGGCCGCCATGATTTACCCGCCGAGAGACAATACCCCGCTGGATTTTGACGCGGTAGGCAGAATTGCCCGTACAGTCAAACCCAAAGCAATAGAACTTTTGGAAAGAACCAATCCAAGATTGTTGCTGTAAAAAATTCCGACAAATTCATGCCCGCATAAATTTTAAAAATTTCATGCGGGCATTTTTTCGGCAGAATTTTTGCGGGCAGAAAAACTGAAATTTTCATGTGTGCATGAATTTTTATTTTTTTATAACAGCATGAAAATAAAAAAATTCATGCCTGTTATTTACCACAGTAAGCCGATATTCTTTTGCCTGTTTCACAACCCACGGCAAAGGAAAGCCAACATGACAAACACAGTAGAAACCTTTTTGCGTATCGGCGAAGTCAAAAAAGCCTTAGGCGTAACCAGCAGCGAGGCCGTTTATTCCCGTATGCGCGAGGGCAATCCCCGCTACGACCCCGATATGCCCAAATCCGTGAAAGTGGGCAAACGCGCCACCGCATGGCTGGCAAGCGAAATTGCCGCCTACCAGCAGATTCTAATCAGCCGCAGCCGCGAAGCAGGCAAATAGGAGGGCAGGCCATGACACAAAAAAATACCGCCCAAACGGCAAACCATTCAGACGGCACGAACAGCAAACGCCATTCTACCAAACCGCCGAGCCAACACGCACGCATTCTGCAATGGCTCAAAAACGGCGGCATTACCAACTACGAAATGCACACGCGCGGCATCAACGCCGCCACCGCCCGCATTTCGGAATTGCGCCGCATGGGCTACCCCGTGCAAGACCGTTACGAGCCGCATGCCAACCAGTTCGGGCGGAAAACAAAAATTAAACGGTATTGGCTGGCATAGGGGGGCGGCATGGGAAGCCGACAAAAACAGGCCGACAAATGGCACGCGGCAGCCGAAAAACGCGGCAACCAGTCATTCATGCCGCTGCGGCACGACGTATTGCGCAGCCCCGTAGTACAAACCCTTTCCGGCAGTGCCGCCCGCCTGCTGCTGCACCTTATGGCGCAGTACAACGGCCACAACAACGGCGATTTGACGGCCACATACGCAAGCGCAGGTTTCCCGTCCAAAGAGACATTGGGAAAAGCCATTGCCGAACTGCGGGGCAACGGCCTGATAACCGTATCAAGGCAGGGCGGACGCAACCGCTGCAACCTGTATGCCATGACTTTCCTAGCCATCGACCACTGCGGCGGCAAGCTGGACATCGAGGCCACCACCCGCCCGCCTGACGACTGGAAGCGGCGGCACTACGAAATAACCCCGCCCCCGCCGTTGAAACCGCCCGACCAAACCAACGCTACGGACTGGCCGCAGATACAAAGCAGCCTGAAAAATTAAAGTCCTTGCCCCGTAAAACGGGGCAATAGCCCACCCATTGCCCCGTTTTCCGTACACCTTTCTATATAAGCCATCTATACGCGCTTTTTAGCGCGTCCCTCTTGCCCTTTTCTTGAAAAATTTAGGGAAAAAGGGATGGGGGGCGAATTTGGCCGTTTTCCCATCCGCAAGGCAGCCTGAAAAACGGATTTGCCAAACCATCCCAACTTAGTAAAACTTAGGCAGGAAACCAAAAGGCAGCCTGAAAAGCCAAACCAAACCGCCGTAAATACCCCTAAAACGCGCTAGGATTGATTTTGCACCCTGCCCGCTACCTACCCCCATTGCCAGCGCATTTGGCCGCACTAAAAACGCAGCACAGAGCCATTTCGGCACTAAATCCATATTTGGTTTCAGCCAATCCAAATATGGACGGGCTAACGCCCTCAAATTTGAGGCCGCAAGCTCATTTTTGAGCCGAGGGCGGAAAATCGGTTAAACTTGCAAACAAACTAAATCAACAGGCAAAAATGGCAAAAGCAAGCACAGAAGACTATCGGCAACTCAAAATCACAGACATCGCCAAATACCCGACAGGCAGCGTTATCACTGCCCGCTGGACACGCGGCGGCATAGAGCAGGCAGCCATCCGAAGCTATCGGGCAACCGAAAACCGCCTGATACTGGATTACCACATAAACGGCGAAGCCCGCACCTATCCCGTCAAACTGCTGCATACCCCCTGCAACTACGGCGGCAGCCGCTTATGGTTTGAATGCCCGCAATGCCGCCGCCGTGTCGGCGTACTGTACAGCGGGCGTGTTTTCGTATGCCGCCGCTGCAAAAACCTGAACTACCCCAGCACAAGGCAGCCTGCCGCCTACAACGCCATCGACAAAGCCCGCCGCCTGCTGGCAAAAATCGACCCGCTGGATACAGGCATACCGCGCCGCCCCAAAGGAATGCACCATCAAACCTACGAGCGGATTTACCGGCAATGGCTGGCAGCAGAAGAAAAAGCCGATGAGCTGGTTTCTAAAAAACTCGGCATCTTGGGAAGGCGGCGGGATAATCTGAAACCGCAGACGGCGGCTAAGAAATAAAGTCCTTGTAATTTGTTGGCGTTTTTGTTGGTTAGCCTGATTTTTAATAGAAAAATTATTTTTTAAATCAGTGTTTTTATTTGCCATTTCGATAGAGCCTCTGCCACTAACCGCTTTTCAGCGGTTATTTTTTTGTCTGCCACCGTCTAATCGCACCATTCATAGCACGACATTTATCGGAAATTGCCGCATGTCGTTCTTGTCTGTTGTCGACGGCATTTCCCATGGCGAACAACCATCATGCCGTCTGAAAGCCCGCAACAGCTTTCAGACGGCCTCTTTGATTGAAAACCGCTGCGTGGGCGGCATTACGGCAAAAGCGTGCCGCAGTCATGGGCATCCCCCGCCGCCAACAACCACCCTTCCACCACCCGCACCGCGGGCGACAGCACAACGCCGGTGGCGCGGCACAGGTAATAGCGGCGGCCGGGCAGGACGATGTCCGACACGCTGTGAACCAGGCCGAGGCGGAACTCTTCGGCCAGCAGGCTGCGGCCGAGCAGGGCGACGCCTTGTCCGGCCAGGGTGGCCTGAATCAGATGGCCGGCGTCGGAATAGCGGGTGCCGCCCTGCATGGCATGCGGCGGAACGCCTGCCGCCTGCGCCCAAGCCGTCCAGTCGGCGGCGCCCTGCGGCTTGTGCCAGTCCAGATGCAGCAGCGGCCAGTTTTGCGGTTCGGCGGGAAGTTTGGACAACAGCGCGGGGGCGGCGGCCGCGGCAAAAGTTTCGCCAAACAGCGGCACGGCTTCGATACCCGCGCTGTCGCTGCCGCCGTAGCGCACCGCCAAATCGGCTTCGCCCGCCGCGAGATCGGCGGTGCGGTAGTCGGCGCGGATATGCAGCTCGACATCGGGGCAGGCAGCCTGAAAACCGGCTAGGCGCGGCACCAGCCATTGGCGGGCAAATTCGGGTGTCAGCGCCAGTATCACGCGGCTGCGTTCGGGACGACGGATGCGGGAGGCGGCCTCGGCGATGGCGGCGAAACTGCCGCTTACGGCTTCGGCCAGCAGCCGCCCGTCGGCAGTCAGTACCACGGCGCGGGTACGCCGCTCGAACAGCGTTTTGCCCAACTGCGCTTCCAGCGTGCGGATGCGGTGGCTGACGGCGGTGGGGCTGAGCGCCAGCTCGGCAGCGGCGGCTTTAAAGCTGCCCAGCCGCGCGGCGGCCTCAAAGGCGTGCAGTGCGCCAAGAGAGAAGGGAATACGGTTCATATCGCAGTGATAATGGATGAAAAAATCTCGACTGTCGGCTGAGAAAACAGCGTTTGCCGGAATCAGGGCAGGGCGGCAGAATCGCGCTTCTGTTTTGTTTCGGAGAGCCAAAAATGACCACGATTTTACACATTGATTCCAGCGCCCGTAGCGGCATTTCCGGGCAGGACGCCTACGGTTCGCACACCCGCCGCCTGAGCGCGCGTTTTGTCGAACGCTGGCGCCAGGCGCGCCCCGACAGCCGCATCGTTTACCGCGACGTCGGGCAAAACCCGCCTGCGCCGGTGAGCGGCCGTTGGATACACGCCGCCTTTACCCCGAGCGAAGCGCGCGAACCGTGGATGAACGAAGTACTGCGCGAAAGCGACGCGCTGGTGGACGAGCTGATCGCCGCCGACATCATCGTGTCCGGCGTACCGATGTATAACTTCGCACCGCCCGCTCAGTTTAAAGCCTATATCGACAACATCGTACGCGTCGGCCGCACCTTCGGCTTCGACCGCAACCGCAGCGGCAAGCCCTATTGGCCGATGCTCGCAGGCAGCGGCAAACGCCTGCTGCTGCTCTCTTCGCGCGGCGACTACGGCTACGACAGCGGCCAGGCCGATTACGCCAACCACGTCGAAGCCTCGGTGCGCACCGCCTTCGCCTACATCGGCATCAGCAATGTGCAAAGCGTGGCGGCGGAATACGACGAGTTCGGCGGCGAACGCTTGCAGCAGTCGCTGGCGGACGCGGAAAGCGCCGTGGCGCGCGTGGCAGATGAATGGCTGGCGCAAACGGTTTGATTGTTTGTGATGGTAAAGGCCGTCTGAAAACCCAAAAACCGCTTTCAGACGGCCTTTTGTTGAAACAAGCACGCCGATGATGCAAAACCGAGTGTGGCAAATGCGTAGCAACTGTATTTTTCACCCCGTCGGGCAAAAATACCAAAACTCAAATCAAGCCGTTCGGATACCGTTCCCGGCAAAATAATCACGCATCCGGGCATTCAATATCGTCAGCAGTTTGCGCATACATGCCGTAACGGCAACCTTATACGGCTTACCCTTGGACAGCAGGCGCTGATAGAAATCCCGAATAAACGGTTCGAACCGCATCGCCACTACGGTGGCCATATACAGCGCCTTACGCACCGCAGACCTTCCGCCGAAGCAGCGGCTTTTGAATTTGGTTTCCCCGCTCTCCCTCGGGTGCAGGGCAATACCGACCAAACTCGCTATCCGTTTGTGGTTCAGCCGTCCCAATTCGGGCAGCATCGCCATCAGCGTAGCCGTCGTTATCGAACCGATGCCTTTGATCTGCTCCGCCACTTGGGCTTTGCCGTCAAAATGCGTGTGGGTGTGGTCGTCAATTTGTTTGTCCAATTCGTCAATCAGCCGGTCAAAATGGGCAATCAGTTGTTTGACGCTTTCGACTTGCGTTTCGTGAACCTGATGCAGACGGTTTTTCTCGGCAGTCCGCATATCCACCAGCTGGTTGCGGCGGTTAACCAATGCTCCCAACACTTCTTCCGCTTCGGTGGGCGGCTGGTAGAGCATAGTTTGCCAACCTTCTTTCTGTGCCGTCATCTGTGCGAAGAAGGCGAGCATTTTGGCATCTTTGGCATCCAAAGGTCGTCTGAAACGCTTTCAGGACGCTAATCCTGCTATGGCGCGCCCCATCTCTATCGAATCAAATCCCAAGCAAATTTGCCTATGGTCAGGCATAGCAACACCATAAATCCGTAACGCAGAAATTTTGTTCCGCCGTGGATGGCCAAGCGCGCGCCGACCACGCTGCCGCATAAATTCGCCAGCGCCAGCGGCACCGCCCATGCCCACACGACATGGCCTTGCGGGATGAAAAACGCCAGCGCGGCAAGGTAGGTGGTGGAATTGATGACTTTGGCGGATGCGTTCGCTGTCAGGAAATCATAACCGTAAAAACGGACGAACACGAAGACCAGCAGGCTGCCTGAGCCCGGCCCGAAGATGCCGTCGTAAAAACCGATGAGCGTGCCGAACAGCAAGCCGCATAAGGTTTCGCGGCGCGTCAGTTTTTCGGTGCGCACCGCCTGTCCCAAGTCTTTTTTCAGAAAAGTATAAAGGCACATGGCCACCATGATGACCAACATCGCCGGTTTCATGTAGTGCACGGGCAGATACGCCACGGCATTCGCGCCCAGATAGGAAGCGGCAAACGCCAGCGCGGCGGCGGGCAGCAGCACTTTCCACGGCACGGGGATTTTGCGCAGGTATTGCCCCGTTGCGGTCAGCATGCCGAAGCAGGCAGCGAATTTGTCGGTGCCAACCACCGAAGCCACGGGCGTGGAAGTGGGCAGTAGGTTGAACAGCCCCGGGACTTGCAGCAGCCCGCCGCCGCCGACCGCCGCATTCATCAGTCCGGCGCAAAATCCGGTGAGGAGTAAGAGGTAGAAAAAGGAATCTATGGGCATGATGATTCAGGCTTTATTGGAAATTTCTTATCAGGGAAAAGGTCGTCTGAAAACAGTATTGCACATGAAAATCCATGTTTTAAAATGTTCAGACGACCTTTTTCAACCCCGCTTCGGTTTTGGTCAGCGACTGTGATTGGGCAAACTGATGCGTCTGACGAGGGTTGGCGATAATCACGGCTATGCCTGCACGGTGGATGGCTTTGGCGGCGGGGACTTCGAGACCGCCGGTGCTTTCCATCACGACGAGTGCGACGTTGTGTTTTTTAAGGTATTCGACGGTATGGGCGATCCCTTTGGGGTTGTTGGTTTCGGTTTTGGTTTTAGACAAAGACGAAACGGAGATGACGAAGTTTCGTTTGGCAATGTCGATGCCTGCGTAATTGTGTTGGGTACTCATCATAAACCTGCCTTGCATTCGGTTGTGTTGTCCGGCAACTGTCCGGTTGTGTCGATGGGTGTCCGGCCGCTCCCTGAGCTACGCAACGGTTTTTTGCCTCGGTTGGGTACGGGTGGCGGCCGGGCGGTTTGTTGCTATGATACTGGAGTTCCGATATACAAGGTTGGACATTTATGCCCGATATTTTTTGTTTTGTTGTCAATTTGCCGGACATAAATTCCCGACCTGCGTGCCTAAAAAGCAGCCTGAAAGTGCCGTTGCAGCTTTCAGGCTGTTTTTTAGGATTTACGCGGAATGGCAAAGGCAGCCTGAAAACCTTAATCGACCTTTCAGACGGCCTTTTATTCAAACAAGTGCACCAACGACACCAAGCTCGCTTGTATGGCAGCCGTGTTTGTCGGGCATAAATACTCGACCTACGTGTCAATCAGTCTTTCAGGCTGTTTTTCGCTGTTCTCAGGCAGCCTGAAACCCCAAACCACGCTTGCAGGCTGCCTTTGCCGCGCTTACTGTACCGCCAGCACCGCGCAGTTGCACAAATCGTCGCTTTCAAAGGCGGTAATGTCGCCCGCTTTCAGGCCGGGTACGGGGAACAGGCGCACGGTGAGCGGTTTGTTCAGGCGGAAGGCCATGGTGCCGGTGTCGCGCATCAGCGCGGTGATGCGGTCGGCGGGGGTGTCGCCGGGGATGGGAACGGTGTCCAGCCCGATGCCGCAGACGCTGCTGTACGTCAAAAGCGCGCGCAAATCGAAGGTAGGCACGCGGCTGGCGGCGGCGAGACCCGCGTCTTCGGTTACCGCCAGCATCAGCCCCGAGAAGCCGACGGCGTTGACGTTTGCCAGCGTTTTGAACACGCGGGTGAGCAGGGCGGAGGCTTCGATGCTGCCTGCCGCGCCAAAGTGCGGCACGCGCAGCAGACGGTAGATTTCCGTCATCGAGGTGCAGTTTTTCGACGGTGCGGCGGAGGTGTCCATGCCCGCATAGCGCCAGCCGCCGTCCAATGCGGTGGCGGCAATGATTTCCTGCACGCGGTCGGCGTGGTATTGCAGGGCTTGGCGCATGGCGGTGTAGGCAGCCTGAAGAAAGGCGGACTGGTCGGCAGGCGGGTTTAAGGCGCGCAGTGCGGCGGCGAGCAGGTCGGGCGTTTCCAAGCCGACAACGATGCAGTCGCCCTGTGCGCCGCGGTGGAAGCCGGCGGGGAAGTAGGGGATCAGCGGGGCGCAGTTGAAATTGACGGTGAAGTTGAAATTGCCTTCGCCGCGCGGGGTGATGCGGGCGATTTCTTGCACGGCGGCGGTGCAGCGCTCGATTTGGTCGTGTTCGGGGATGCCGTTTTCGTCGGCGGCGATGTTGACGCAGGCATTGCTCAAATCGCCGTAGTCGCGGATTAACTCGGGCAGCAGGGCGATTTCTTCGGCGCTGCGGGCTTCGCCGATGGCAAAGCGGATGCGCAGGCCGTTTTGGTTCAGCCCGGCGAGGATGCGCTGGATGTAGGCGAGCCCTTGTTTGGCGGACTCGGGCGAGGCGGTGTCGAGGTATTCGCCGAAGGGGTTGGCGACGATGCGCACGGATTGGACGGTGTAGCCTTCCTGCGCGAAGGCGGCGGCCAGACGGTCGCACTGGTGCTTGGCGGCGGCGAGGGTGTCCGCCCAAGTGTTTTGCGCGGGCGACAGGGTGGCAAAGGCGGTAATGGCGCGGATGCGGCAGAGCGCGGGGGAAGTGAGCGGCAAGGGAGTTCCTTTGGGTTTGGGTGTGTGATAGGCCGTCTGAAAACATCTTTTCAGACGGCCTTTGTGCTTCGTTGCTTATGCTTGTTTCACCGCTGCGGCCACTTTCGCTGCGGCTTCGGCGAGCGCGATGCTCTGCACTTGGCTGTCGGTGCGGCGGGCGTATTCGACTTGGCCTTCTTTCAAGCCCCGGTCGCCGATGACGATGCGGTGCGGGATGCCGAGCAATTCGCTGTCGTTGAGCAGCACACCGGCGCGCTCGTCGCGGTCGTCCAGCAATACATCTACGCCGGCGGCTTGCAATTCGGCGTAAAGGCGGTCGGCGGCTTGGCGCACGGTGTCGGACTTTTTGTAGTTCATCGGCACGATAACGGCTTGGAAAGGCGCCATGGCGTCGGTCCAGATGATGCCGCGCTCGTCGTTGTTTTGCTCGATGGCGGCGGCAACGATGCGGGTGATGCCGATGCCGTAGCAGCCCATTTCCATGATTTGCGCTTTGCCGTTGTTGTCGAGGAAGCTGGCGTTCATGGCGGCGGAGTATTTGTCGCGCAATTGGAAAACGTGGCCGACTTCGATGCCGCGCGCGAGTTTCAGACGGCCTTGTCCGTCGGGGCTTGCGTCGCCTTCGACTACGTTGCGCAAATCGGCAAACTCGGGCTCGGCGGCGTCGCGGCCGAAGTTGAAACCGGTGTAGTGCCAGCCGTTGTCGTTCGCGCCGATGACCCAGTCTGCGCCTTTTTCTACGGCGAAATCGGCGTAAACCTTACCTTTAAAGCCCACGGGGCCGAGCGAGCCGCCGTCGGCGCCGAATTGGGCGCGGATAAGTTCGGGCGCGGCCATCGTCAGCGGGGCTTTTACGCCGGCGAGTTTTTCGGCTTTGATGTCGTTGAACTCGTGGTCGCCGCGCAACAGCAGCAACACCGGTTCGCCGTCGTTTTCGCCTTCGACGACGATGGATTTGAGCGTCTGTTCAACCGGAATATTGAGAAATTCCACCAACGCGACGATGGTTTTCACATCGGGCGTGTGCACTTTCTCTAGCGTTTTTTCAGGCTGCCTGCGCTCGCCAGAGAGACGCAAAGTCGGCGCCAGCTCGATATTGGCGGCGTAATCGGAAGTGTCGCTGTAGGCAATCACGTCTTCGCCGCTCTCGGCCAGCACTTGAAACTCGTGCGAGCCGGTGCCGCCGATGCTGCCGGTGTCGGCGGCGACGGGGCGGTAGTTCAGCCCCAGACGATCGAAGATGCGGCAGTAGGCGTCGTACATCGGCTGGTAGCCGTCGCGCACCAGCGATTCGTAGTCGGCGTGGAAGGAGTAGGCGTCTTTCATCACAAATTCGCGCGCACGCATCACGCCGAAACGCGGGCGCACTTCGTCGCGGAATTTGGTTTGGATGTGGTAAAAGTTTTGCGGCAGCTGCTTGTAGCTGGTGATTTCTTTGCGCACGATGTCGGTAATGACTTCTTCGCAGGTCGGCCCCATGCAGAAATCGCGCTCGTGGCGGTCTTTCAGGCGCAAGAGCTCCTTGCCGTAAAACTCCCAGCGGCCGGATTCCTGCCACAATTCGGCAGGCTGCACCACGGGCATCAGCAATTCGACGCTGCCGGCGCGGTTCATCTCTTCGCGTACGATGTTTTCAACCTTGCGCAGCACGCGCAGACCCATCGGCATCCAGGTGTACAAACCGGAGGCGTTGGCTTTGATCAAACCCGCGCGAATCATCAGCTTGTGGCTGGCCAGAGCGGCTTCGGCGGGGGCTTCTTTTAAAGTGGAAATGAAAAATTGGCTGGCTTTCATGGCATTGTTCTTCTTTGTAAAAAACGAGGCCGCATTGTACCGCGAAACCGTTTTCCTGCGCTGATGCCCCGAAGAGGGGGCAGGGCGGCTTGGGCCGTCTGAAAAACAGAGTGTCAGTCAAGCCGGAACAGGCGGCGGAACAGGCTTGTCAATCTCTGTTTATGCACAATTTCGCACCGGTTTGTTTTCGCTGGAAATTTAGTACGCCGTGCTAAACCGTCTCATCGTGAAATATATATTCTGTTGATTTTTATGTGTTTTATTTTTGAATATTTTTTAGGCAGTTTAAGCGGCCGGTTGCCGCAATAGGGATTTTTCCGTTTACCCGCAAGTTGTACACAGATTTATCCACAGAGATTGTGGGTAAACGAAAGGCCGTCTGAAAACCCTCAAACGGAGTTTTCAGACGGCCTCAGCCATTTTGCGCCGCGTTTTAGGGCGTGTTGACAATCAGCCTTGCGGCGGTGTTTTTGGCAAAAAATACCCACAAGCCGAATGTCAACACGTCCTATTCGCTGACGGTTTTTTCAATCAGCGCCGGCACACGGTCGAGCGTGTTTTCCACGTCGGCAACCGAAATGCGGCTGTCGGCAATCAGGGAACGGGTGTCGGCGAGGACGGCGCGCACCTGCCCGTCGGTTTCCGTTACCAGTACTTTGAGCGGCAGGCGCAGGGCAAAGTCGGGGTCTTTGGCCATCAGCGGCGTGCCCGCTTTGGGCGCGCCGAACACAATCACCGTGGCCGGCTGCATATCCAGCCCCGCTTTTTGCGCGGCGGCGCGGTGGTCGATCAGGGCGAACACGGTCATGCCTTTGGCCTGCACGGCGTTTTTCAGGCGGGAAACGGTTTCGTCGAAGCCGTAGCGGCTGGCGAAGCTGTGCACGTTCGTCGGAGGCGGCATTTCAGCCTCCCGCGCCTCTGACGCTTCGGCGGCGGCGTTGTGCACGCCCGCAGGAGGCTGCGCCGTTCCCGTTTGCGTGCCCGCGCAGGCAGACAGAGACAGCGCAGCGGCCAGTGCGGAAAATTTTCGTTTCATATTCATTCGGTTCTCCTTCGGTTTACGGTTTCACGGTTGCGGCACTTGGGAAAAGAGGCCGTCTGAAAGGCTTTCAGACGGCCTTTTTGCAAACGGGCTGTTATTTCATGCCCTTGGCGACGAGATCCTGATAGCCGCCGTGGTTGGTGACGCGGGTGTAGCCCAGTTTTTCCAGCATCTGCTTGGCGAGGCCGGCGCGGCGGCCGGATTTGCAGTAGAGGTTGACGGGGGCGTTTTTGTCGGGCACGGCTTCGGCGATTTTGGCGGTAATTTGTTCGAGCGGGATGTTTTGCGCGGCCGACAGGTGGCCTGCGGCGTATTCTTCGGGGCTGCGCACGTCTATCCACACGCCGCCCTCATGCGCCTGCTGCTGCGCCGTTTGGGCGGGCGCGAGGGAGAGGGCGAAGGCGGGCTGGGCGAGCAGCGCGGCGGCGGCAAATACGGGGAGAAGCAGTTTTTTCATCGGGTTTCCTTTCGGTAATTATGGCACAAATAATGCGGCTCAAAGGCCGTCTGAAAGCATTATTTCAGACGGCCTAGGCGGTTTTCAGCTTTGGCTTTCCGCCGCTTCGAAGGCGCGCAGGGCGTAAGTATAGGCCGCGCCGGCGTTGAGGGAAATGGCGGTGGCCAGTGCGCCGGCGATTTCGCTCTCGGTTGCGCCCGCTTTGACGGCGGCGGCGGCGTGGACGCTGATGCAGCTTTCGCAGCGGGTGGTGATGGCGACGGCGATGGCGATCAGTTCGCGCGTTTTCGCGTCGAGGGCTTCGGCGGCGGCGGCCTGTTCCAATGTGCCGTAGGCTTGCAGCATTTTCGGGTGTTTTTTGCCCATTTCGCCGAAGGCTTTTTTAACGTGGGCGGTATGTTCGGGCCAGTTTTTGAATGTGGTTTCCATGATGGTCTCTTTCCTTAATCTTGTGGTTATAGTGAATCAACACGAAAATCTACGGCGTTGCTGCGCCTTAGCTCGAAGGGGACGGTTTTCTAATGCATTGGAAATGCCAAGAAAACCAGCCTCGTACTACTTGTACTGTCTGCGGCTTGCTGCCTTGTATCTTTCCGTGTTGTTTTACTAATTAAAACAGACAACACCGCCATTATTGTCTTTTTCGTTCTATAATACCCGTCAAATCGTATCATGAGGTGGCGCAAAATGGATATTCTCGACAAGCTGGTGGCGCTCTCGCAGGTGAGCGGCAGCGTCGATGTGCAGTGTCTGTTTCAGGGCGAATGGTATGTGCGGCACGAGGCGCGGCGCGGGCAGGGGTTGGTGCATATCGTTACGGGCGGCGAGGGCTGGCTCAAAGCGGATGCCGACGACAAGGCGCGGCGGCTGCGCGCGGGCGACGTGGTGTTTTTCCCGCGCACCGCCGATCATGTGTTGAGCAGCGAGGCCGACTGCGCCAACAGCGGCGCGGCGGTGGTTTCGGAGCGCAGCGGCGCGTTCACGCTCAAACGCAGCGGCGAAGGCGCGGCCGATTTGAGCCTGTTTTGCGCCCGCTTCGCCTACGATACGCAGGCCGACCTGATGGCGGGGCTGCCGGAAACGGTGCTGCTCGATATGCGCGGCACGCCGCTGCCGCATCTGGTGTCGCTGTTGCAGGCCGAGGCCGACAGGCCGCAGCCCGGCTCGAAGGCGGTGGTCGACGCGCTCTCGGCGGTGCTGCTGGTGTCGCTGGTGCGCGTTTTCCTGGCCGAACATCCGGTGCGGCCGCTGCCCGAGGGGCTGCTCAAAGGCTGGCGCGACCGCCGTTTGCGCGGCGTGATTCAGGCGGTGCTCGACGACCCGGCGCGCGCGTGGACGATAGAAGAAATGGCCGACGCCGCCACCGTGTCCCGCGCCCAACTGATGCGCCTGTTTAAAGCGCACACCGGCACCAGCCCCTACGCCTTCGTCAACCGCATCCGCCTGCAACAGGCCGCCGCCATGCTCAAACAAAGCGCGGATTCCGTGCTGGCCGTCGCCCTGGCCTGCGGCTTCGGCTCGGAAACCCACTTCGGTAAAGCGTTTAAAAAAGCCTACGGCCTCACGCCCGGCCAGTATCGCAAACAGGCAGACGCGGCGGAAGATTTTGTGATTTAACTGCATTAAGGCCGTCTGAAAACCCTGTTTTCTCCTTTTTCAGAAACGTCATCCCCGCGTAGGCGGGGACGGCCTCCCACCCGCACACACCCATGAACAGCGACCTCTCCTTCCTCACCCTCTTTCTGCTCGGCTTTTTTGGCGGCGGCCACTGCCTGGCCATGTGCGGCGGCCTCTCTTCCGCTTTCGCCCTGCAACTGCCGCCGCACATCAACCGCCTGTGGCTGATTGTGCTGATGAACCTCGGCCGCATCGCCAGCTACACCGCCATCGGCCTGATTGTCGGCGCGCTCGGCCAGTTCGGCATTTCCCTCGACCAAACGCGCGGCGCGCAAACCGTTTTGTTCCTCGCCGCCAACATCCTGCTGCTGCTGCTCGGCCTCTATCTGGCGGGGCTGTCCGACCTCGTGCGCCATATCGAAAGCGCGGGCAAACCGATCTGGAAACGGCTCAACCCGCTGCTCAACCGCCTGCTGCCGATTAAAAGCGTGCCCGCCTGTTTCGCCGTCGGCCTGCTGTGGGGCTGGCTGCCCTGCGGCCTGGTTTACAGCGCCTCGCTCTACGCCCTCGGCAGCGGCAGCGCCCTGCACGGCGGCCTGCTGATGCTCTGCTTCGCGCTGGGTACCCTGCCCAATCTTTTGGCCTTCGGCTGGTTTGCCGGACAACTCAAAACCCTGCTGCAAAACCGCCGCGTCCGCCTCTTCGCCGGACTTTCCGTCTGCGCCTGGGCGCTGTGGCAGCTTTACCGTATCGCGCTGACAATATTGTGAACCAAAGGCCGTCTGAAACTTTCAGACGGCCTTTCCCAACCCATGCCCCGTGCTTTTCAGACGGCCTTTTGCCTGTACAATCCGCCCCTTTGCCATCCCGTTGAAACCCAAACCCATGAACATCCTCCAAGCCGAAAACCTGTCTTTTGCCGTCGGCCATGTCGCCCTGCTCGACAAAGCCGCTTTCCAACTCGACGCCGGCGAGCGCGTCGGCCTCATCGGGCGCAACGGCGCGGGCAAGTCCTCGCTGTTGAAAATCCTGGCCGGTGTGCAGAAGCCCGACGACGGCCAGCTCGTTTTACAAAACGGCCTGAAAACGGTGTATGTGCCGCAGGAGAGTTTTTTCGACCCGCAGGCCACGGTGTTCGACGCCGTATCCGAAGGGCTGGGCAGCCTGCGCGACGTGCTGCGCCGCTATCATGCGGTGCTCTCGGAACTGGAAAAGCAGCCTGAAAACGTAGAACTCACCGCCGAAATGAACGCGCTGCAAAACCAAATCGAAGCGCAAAACGGCTGGCAGTTCGACGCCGCCGTGCGCCAGACCATCGGCGAATTGGGGCTGCCTGAAAACGAAACCATCGCCAACCTGTCCGGCGGCCAGAAAAAGCGCGTCGCGCTGGCGCAGGCCTGGGTGCAAAAGCCCGATATCCTGCTGCTCGATGAGCCGACCAACCACTTGGACATCGATGCCATCATCTGGCTGGAAAACCTGCTGCGCGGCTTTTCAGGCAGCCTGATTGTGATCACCCACGACCGCCGTTTTCTCGACCACATTGCCACGCGCATTGTCGAACTTGATCGCGGCATTTTGCGCTCCTACCCCGGCTCATTCGCGCGTTACAGCGAGAAAAAAGCCGAAGAGCTGGCGGTGGAAGCCGAGCACAACCGCCTGTTCGACAAATTCCACGCCCAGGAAGAAGCGTGGATACGCAAAGGCATCGAAGCGCGGCGCACCCGCAACGAAGGCCGCGTGCGCCGTTTGGAAGAGCTGCGCCGCCAACGCGCCGCGCGCCGCGAGCGGCAGGGGCAGGTGTCGTTCAAACTCGATGCCGGCGAAAAAAGCGGCAAAATCATCGCCGAACTCGAACACGCCAGCTTCGACTACGGCGGCAAGCCCATCATGCGCGACTTCTCCGCCGTGATTCAGCGCGGCGACAAAATCGGCCTGATCGGCGCCAACGGCATCGGTAAAACCACCTTTTTAAAGCTGATTTTGGGCGAACTCTCGCCAACTTCGGGCAAAATCCGTCTCGGCAGCAAGCAGGAAACCGCCTATTTCGACCAGTTCCGCAGCGCGCTCAACGAAAACGACACCGTGTTCTACACCTTAGGCCAGGGCAACGACTATGTGGAAATCGGCGGCAAAAAACGGCATGTGATGGGCTATTTGGAAGACTTCCTGTTCCACCCCGCCCGCGCGCAAAGCCCCGTGTCTTCGCTCTCCGGCGGCGAGCGCAACCGCCTGCTGCTGGCCAAACTGTTTACCCGCCCGGCCAATATTCTGGTACTCGACGAGCCGACCAACGACTTGGACATCGACACGCAGGAGCTGCTGGAAGAGCTGCTGCGCGACTACGACGGCACCGTGTTTCTGGTGTCGCACGACCGTACCTTTCTCGACAACGTCGTTACCCAAAGCATCGTCTTTGAAGGCGAAGGCCGTCTGAAAGAATATGTCGGCGGCTATCAGGACTATCTCGATGCCAAAAACCGCGAGCAGGCTTTTCAGGCTGCCGCACCTGCGAAACCCGCGCCCGAAGACGCATCCGCCAAGTCTGCCAAACCCAAGGCCAACCGCACCGTCAAACTCTCCTACAAAGAGCAGCGCGAACTCGATACCCTGCCCGACGAAATCGCCGCCCTCGAAACCGAACAAAACGAACTGGCCGCGCAACTGTCCGACCCCGAAGTGTTCCGCGACTACGAAAAAGCCGCCGAGTTGCAACAGCGTGCGGAAGCGGTGGAAAACGAGCTGATGGAAAAACTCGAACGCTGGGAAGCGCTCGAAGCCAAACAGGGCGGGGCAGGCTGAGGCCGTCTGAAAGGCATACGCAGAGCGTTTCCGCAAAAACGCCGCCCTGCAAAAAGGGCGGCGTTTTTCACTGCATGTCCGACAGGTTGAAAAACATAGTCAGCCATGCGGGCAAAAAAAAGCCGGGTTGGAAAACCCGGCTTTAAAATTGGTGGGTCGTGAGCGATTCGAACGCTCGACCAACGGATTAAAAGTCCGCTGCTCTACCGACTGAGCTAACGACCCGTAAGAAAGGAAAGCGCGCATAATAATGAGCCAGACGCGCCCCGTCAAGCATTTTCTGCAATTTTTTGCGGCGGCAGCTTCTGCGGCGGGGAGGCCGCGCCCGCCGCATGGGAACGGCGTTTCCGAAGCGCGGCTTCAACGAAGTGAAAACAGGGTAAAATGCCGTGCTTTTATCCGTTTGGAAAACCGCCGTGCGCCGCCTGCCGCTCTACAATTTCCTGCCGACCAATTTTTTCTACATGAAAAGCCGCCGCGACACATGGAAGCTGTGCATCGACTACGACGGCGACACCGTGTCCGACTACCGTTTCAGCCACGATGTCAAAACCGAAACCGACTCTCCCGCAGGCAGTTTGATTAAAGACATTTTCAGACGGCCTCAAACCCCATCCGCATCAAAATAAGGAAACCCCCATGACCCGCAACGAACAACTTTTCACCCGCGCCAAAAACATCATTCCCGGCGGCGTCAATTCGCCCGTGCGCGCCTTCGGCAGCGTCGGCGGCGTGCCGCGTTTCATCCAAAAGGCCGAGGGCGCCTATGTGTGGGATGCCGACGGCACGCGCTATATTGACTACGTCGGCTCGTGGGGGCCGGCGATTGTCGGCCACGCGCATCCCGAAGTGATTGAAGCCGTGCGCGAAGCGGCCTTGGGCGGTTTGTCGTTTGGCGCGCCCACCGAAGGCGAAATCGTGATTGCCGAAGAAATCGCCAAACTCGTGCCCAGCGTCGAACAGGTGCGTTTGGTGAGTTCGGGCACGGAAGCGACCATGTCGGCCATCCGCCTGGCACGCGGCTTTACCGGCCGCGACAAAATCGTCAAATTCGAGGGCTGCTACCACGGCCATTCCGACAGCCTGCTGGTGAAAGCGGGCAGCGGTTTGCTCACGTTCGGCAACCCGTCGTCCGCCGGTGTGCCCGCCGATTTCACCAAGCACACGCTGGTGTTGGAATACAACAATGTCGCGCAACTGGAAGAAACCTTCGCGCAAATCGGCGGCGAAATCGCCTGCGTCATTGTTGAGCCGTTTGCCGGCAATATGAACTTGGTCAGGCCGTCTGAAAACTTTGTCAAAGCCCTGCGCTCCCTTACCGCCCGCCACGGCGCGGTATTGATTTACGACGAAGTGATGACCGGTTTCCGCGTCGCGCTCGGCGGCGCCCAGTCGCTGCACGGCATCACGCCCGATTTGACCACCATGGGCAAAGTCATCGGCGGCGGTATGCCGCTGGCGGCGTTTGGCGGGCGCAAAGACATTATGTCCGCCATCTCCCCGCTGGGCGGCGTGTATCAGGCCGGTACTTTGTCGGGCAACCCCGTCGCCGTCGCCGCCGGTTTGAAAACGCTGGAAATCATCCAGCGCCCCGGGTTCTACGAAAACCTGACCGCGCGTACCGAACAATTGGTGCAGGGCTTTCAGGCCGCAGCCGCAGCCGCAGGCATCGCATTCTCCGCCGACAGCGTGGGCGGCATGTTCGGCTTGTATTTCGCCGACGGCCTGCCGCGCAACTACGCCGACATGGTGCGCTCGAACACCGACGGCTTCAAAACCTTCTTCCACGGTATGCTCGACAAACAAGTCGTCTTCGGCCCTTCGGCCTATGAAGCAGGCTTCGTTTCCGCCGCGCATACGCCTGAGCTGATAGACGAAACCGTGTCTGCCGCGAAAGAAGTGTTTAAGGCGATGGTAGGTTGAGATAAAACGAAATCGCCAAACACAAAGACCGTCTGAAAACGTTTTGTACTTTTCAGACGGCCTCAATCTTTCAAACGCGGTAGTGTACCGTCCCGAGAAGCACACGTTTTCATACAGACGGAACGGATGTTTGTGTGCCTGTGCTGTCTTTTCAGACGGCCTCAACGATATAGTGAGCCAAAATAAAAAATCTACGGCGTTGCTGCGCCTTGCCGTATTACCCATACTGTCTGCGGCTTGCTGCCTTGTATCTTTTTTATTTTGGCTCACTATAAAAAACACCCGCAGGGCGCAAACCCTGCGGGTGTTTTTTTCAACGCTTGTACGTCAGGCGTTCAGACGGCCTCTTACATCATGCCGCCCATACCGCCCATGCCGCCCATATCGGGCATCGCGGGTTTTTCTTCAGGGATTTCGGCAATCATGCAATCAGTGGTCAGCATCAGACCGGCGATGGACGCGGCATGTTGCAGCGCGGAGCGGGTGACTTTGGCGGGGTCGAGTACGCCCATTTCGATCATGTCGCCATACTCGCCGCTGCCTGCGTTGTAACCGTAGTTGCCTTTGCCTTCCAACACTTTGTTCACGACTACGCTAGGCTCGCCGCCTGCGTTGGCGACGATTTGGCGCAGCGGGGACTCAACCGCGCGCAGTACGATCTGTACGCCCGCGTCCTGGTCGGCATTGCCGGTGTGCAGGTTTTCCAAAGCGGCACGAGCACGCAACAGGGCTACGCCGCCGCCGGCAACCACGCCTTCTTCAACGGCTGCGCGGGTAGCATGCAGCGCGTCTTCCACGCGGTCTTTTTTCTCTTTCATTTCGACTTCGGTAGCGGCACCGACTTTGATCACTGCCACGCCGCCTGCCAGCTTGGCAACGCGCTCTTGCAGTTTTTCTTTGTCGTAGTCGCTGGTGGCGGTTTCAACCTGTTTGCGGATTTCGGCCACGCGGGCTTCCACGGCGGCTTTGTCGCCCAAACCGTCGATGATGGTGGTGTTTTCTTTGCCCACTTCGATGCGTTTGGCCTGGCCGAGGTCTTCGAGGGTGGCTTTTTCCAGCGAGAGGCCGACTTCTTCGGCAATCACGGTGCCGCCGGTGAGGATGGCGATGTCTTGCAGCATGGCTTTGCGGCGGTCGCCGAAGCCCGGGGCTTTCACGGCCACGGTTTTCAGGATGCCGCGGATGTTGTTCACCACGAGGGTTGCGAGGGCTTCGCCTTCCACGTCTTCGGCAATGATCAAGAGCGGGCGGCTGGTTTTGGCAACCTGTTCCAATACGGGCAGCAGGTCGCGGATGTTGCTGATTTTTTTGTCAAACAGCAGCACGAAGGGCGCGTCCAGCTCGGCGATTTGTTTTTCGATGTTGGACACGAAATAGGGCGACAGGTAGCCGCGGTCGAACTGCATGCCTTTGACGACTTCCACTTCGTTTTCCAGCGATTTGCCGTCTTCCACGGTGATCACGCCTTCTTTGCCCACTTCGTTCATCGCTTTGGCGATGATGTCGCCGATGGCTTCGTCGGAGTTGGCGGAAATGGAGGCCACTTGGGCGATTTCCTTGGATTTTTCCGGCACGGGTTTGGCGATGTTTTTCAATTCGCCCACCAGCGCGGCCACGGCTTTGTCGATGCCGCGTTTGAGGTCGGTGGGGTTCATGCCGGCGGTAACGTATTTCATGCCTTCGGTGACGATGGCCTGCGCCAGAACGGTGGCGGTAGTGGTGCCGTCGCCGGCCACGTCGTTGGTTTTGGAGGCGACTTCTTTCACCATTTGCGCGCCCATGTTTTCAAACTTGTCTTTCAGTTCGATTTCTTTGGCCACGGTAACGCCGTCTTTGGTGATGTGCGGGCCGCCGAAGGAGCGGTCGAGCACCACGTTGCGGCCTTTGGGGCCGAGGGTTACGCGCACGGCGTTGGCCAGGGTGTTCACGCCGCTGACCATTTTCTGGCGGACTTCGTTACCGAACTGTACGTCTTTTGCTGCCATATTCATTTACTCCAAATATCAATAATCAAATGTTTGTTTCTGCTGTCGGGAGGCCGTCTGAAAAAAGGAAAAGGGGGCTTTCAGACGGCCGCATAAAAACTTACTCGACGATGCCGAAGATGTCTTCTTCGCGCATCACCAGCAGCTCTTCGCCGTCGGCTTTGACGGTTTGGCCGCTGTATTTGCCGAAAATCACTTTGTCGCCGACTTTCACGTCAAGCGCACGGCGTTGGCCGTCTTCGCCGACTTTGCCCGCGCCCACGGCGATCACTTCGCCCATATCGGGTTTTTCGGCGGCCGCGCCGGGCAGGACGATACCGGAGGCGGTTTTTTCTTCGGCTTCCAAGCGTTTGACGACGACGCGGTCGTGCAGGGGACGGATGGTCATAAAAAAATCTCCATTAAGTTGACAGTCATAAAAAACAGACCTTTGCGGTCGAATCGGCAGTCGGACGGCGCGCCGCCCGACCCAACGGCGGGAAAATAGGGCTGCGGCAGGCGAATTCAAGCCCCGCAGGACAATTTTTTCCACCATCGCGCCCGTACCGCCGCACAGCCCCGCCCCGTTGTGTTTGAGGCCGTCTGAAACACCGCTCCGCCAACGTGAAAACGCGGGCAACGGTGTTACAATCCGCGCGTTTTGCCGCGCCCGTTTTCAGACGGCCTCATGCCAACCCACTCAAAGGAAAAAACATGAAACTATCCGATCTCTTCAACAACAACGAATTTGCTTCGCGCCACATCAGCTTTGCCGACGAGGCCGCGCTTTTGGCGGCTTTGGGCGAGAAAGACATGGCCGGTTTTGTGGACAACACTGTGCCGCAGAGCATCCGTATGCCGTCCGAACTCGGCCTGCCCGACGCGCTCACCGAGGCCGACGCGCTTTTGAAAATCAAGGGCATCGCGGCGAAAAACAAAATCAACAAAAGCTACATCGGTTTGGGCTACTACCCTACCCGCCTGCCGAACGTGATTCTGCGCAATGTGTTGGAAAACCCCGGCTGGTACACGGCCTACACGCCCTATCAGGCGGAAATCGCGCAGGGGCGTTTGGAAGCCCTGTTGAATTTCCAGCAGGTGTGCATCGATTTGACCGGTTTTGAAGTGGCGGGCGCGTCGCTGTTGGACGAGGCTACGGCCGCCGCCGAGGCGATGGCGATGGCGCACCGCGTGGGCAAGGTGAAATCGGAGCGTTTCTTTGTCGACAGCCGCGTGTACCCGCAAACGCTGGACGTGATGAAAACCCGTGCCAAGTATTTCGGCTTCGAGCTGGTGGTCGGCGACATTCAGACGGCCTTTGAGGGCGAGTATTTCGGCGCGCTGCTGCAATATGCGGGCAGCGACGGCGATGTAGTGGATTTAACCGATGTGATAGGCCGTCTGAAAGAAAAAGGCACGATTGTGGCCGTGGCCGCCGACATCATGAGCCTGGTTCTGCTCAAACCGCCTGCCGCGATGGGCGCGGACATTGCTTTGGGCAACACGCAGCGTTTCGGCGTACCGATGGGCTTCGGCGGCCCGCACGCGGCTTATTTTGCCTTTAAAGACGAGTTCAAACGCTCCGCCCCCGGCCGCATCATCGGCGTATCGAAAGACGCGTCGGGCAAACCCGCGCTGCGTATGGCTTTGTCCACGCGCGAGCAGCACATCCGCCGCGAAAAAGCCACGTCCAACATCTGCACCGCGCAGGCTCTGTTGGCCAATTTGGCGGGCATGTACGCGGTGTACCACGGCCCCGAAGGCGTAAAACGCATCGCGCAGCGCATTCACGCGCTGGCTTCGGCCTTTGCCGACGCGCTGGTTTCAGACGGCCTCACAGTCGTACACGAAGTATTTTTCGACACCGTATTGGCGGACTTGGGCAGCAAAGAAAAAGCCGACCAAGTGTTTCAGACGGCCTTGTCGCTGGGCTACAACCTGCGCCGCGCCGCCGACAGCCAAATCGCCGTGGCTTTCCACGAAGAGTCAAACCGCGAAGAGATGGCCGTGTTGTATTACATCTTCACCGGCAAACAGACTTTCACGCTCTCCGACGAAGTCAAAGGCCGTCTGAACGACAGCCTGCTGCGTAGCGACGCCATCCTGCAACACCCCGTGTTCAACCGCTACCACACCGAACACGAAATGCTACGCTACCTGAAAAAACTCGAAGACCGCGACCTGGCGATGAACCGCAGTATGATTTCGCTCGGCTCGTGCACCATGAAGCTCAACGCCACCAGCGAAATGCTGCCCATCACCTGGCCGGAGTTTGCCAACCTCCACCCCTACGCCCCCGCCGACCAGGCCGAAGGTTACCGCGAACTCATCGACGGTCTCGAAGCCGCCCTCAAAGCCATCACCGGCTTTGACGCCATCTCCATGCAGCCCAACTCCGGCGCACAAGGCGAATACAGCGGTATGCTTGCCATCCGCCGCTACCACGAAGCACAAGGCCACCCCGAGCGCAACGTCTGCCTGATTCCCAAATCCGCCCACGGCACCAACCCCGCCACCGCCGCCATGCTCGGCATGAAAGTGGTCGTGGTCGATACCGACGAACACGGCAACGTCAACGTGTCCGACCTCAAAGCCAAAGCCGAACAATACAAAGACACCCTCGGCGCACTGATGATTACCTACCCGTCCACCCACGGCGTGTACGAAGAAGGCATCCGCGACATCTGCAAAATCATCCACGACAACGGCGGCCAAGTGTACATGGACGGTGCCAACATGAACGCCCAAATCGGCATCATGCAGCCGGCCGAAGTCGGCGCAGACGTATTGCACATGAATCTGCACAAAACCTTCTGCATCCCCCACGGCGGCGGCGGCCCCGGCATGGGTCCCATCGGCCTCAAAGCCCACCTCGCCCCCTACGCCCCCGGCCACACGCTCACCGACACCCGCAGCGCCAGTGCCGGCGAAACCGCCGTATCCGCCGCCGCCTTCGGCTCGGCCTCCATCCTGCCGATTACCTGGATGTACATCACCATGATGGGCAAACAGGGCATGAAACAGGCCACCGAATGGGCATTGCTCAACGCCAACTACGTTGCCAAAAAATTGGGCGAAGACTACCCGATTCTTTACACCGGCAAAAACGGCCGCGTCGCCCACGAATGCATCGTCGATTTGCGCCCGCTCAAAGCCGAGAGCGGCATCACCGAAACCGACATCGCCAAACGTCTGATGGACTACGGCTTCCACGCCCCCACCGTCTCCTTCCCCGTGGCCGGCACGCTGATGATCGAGCCGACCGAAAGCGAGAGCAAAGCCGAACTCGACCGATTCATCGCCGCGCTCAAAGCCATCAGAGGCGAAGTGCAAAAAGTCATTGACGGCACCTGGCCGAAAGACGACAACCCGCTTGTCAACGCCCCGCACACCGCCGACGACCTCGCCGGCGAATGGACGCACCCCTACAGCCGCGAAGAAGCCGTGTTCCCCCTGCCGCACAACCGCGAACACAAATTCTGGCCGAGCGTCAAACGCGTCGACGACGTATACGGCGACCGCAATCTCGTCTGCACCTGCCCGCCGGTTGAGGATTACCAAGACTGAACGCAGGTAGCGTTTTGCTCCCTTTAAAGGCATAAAAGGCCGTCTGAAAGCCCTGTTACGGGTTTTCAGACGGCCTTTCTGCCGCCTCTGTATTTCCACTCCCTCCCCTGCGCTCCAAGCGCGTGGGAGGGTTGGGGAGGGGGTGGCGGTTTGCAAAACCGCCTTGGCAGCCTGCACTCTGTAAGCGAGCCAACACAAAAGATACAAGGCAGTAAGCCGAAGGCAGTACAAGCAGTATGAAACTGGTTTTCTTGGCATTTCCAATGCCGTAGAAAACCGCCTTCTTCGAGCTAAGGCGCAGCAAGGCCGTAGATTTTCGTGTTGGCTCGCTATAATCGCGTTTTTTTCCGCAGGCTGCCGTTATGACCGTTCCCTTTCTTCCGCCGCTCGACTACCGTTTCCCCGACCCCGCCCGCGCCCTGCGCGAAAGGGACGGGCTGGTGGGCGTCAGCGCCGATTTGGACACGGGGCGGCTGCTGGCGGCCTACCGCGCGGGCGTGTTTCCGTGGTTTTCCGAAAACGGGCTGTTCTACTGGTTTGCCACCGCGCCGAGGGCGGTGCTGCTGCCGCAGAATCTGCGCGTCGGCCGTTCGCTGGCGAAGACGCTGCGCAACAAGCCTTATCTTGTTACCGCCAACCGCCGTTTTGCCGACGTTGTCGCCGCCTGCGCCGCCAAACCGCGCCCGGGGCAGGACGGCACATGGATTGCGCCCGAATTTCAGACGGCCTATACGGCGCTGCACAGGCTGGGGCACGCGCATTCCTTCGAGTGTTTTCTGCCCGATGCCGGCGGTCGTCTGAAACTGGCGGGCGGGTTTTACGGCGTGCAGATCGGGCGTGTGTTTTACGGCGAATCGATGTTTGCCGACGCGCCCGATGCGTCGAAAACCGCCTTTGCCTGCGCCGTTCCCTTTCTCGCCCGCTGCGGCATCGCGCTGATCGACTGCCAGCAGGACACGGAGCACCTGCGCCGCTTCGGTTCGCAAGCCATGGATTTCTCGGATTTTCAGACGGCCTTGCGCACGCTGAACGCGCAGACTTTGGCGGCGGACATCGGCGCTGCGGTGGTGGCGGATAATACGGGCGGTGCGGGCGGGCGTGGCGCGGCGGCTCTTTAAATTAAAGAGCGAAAGGCCGTCTGAAAGCGGAGCTTCAACGAAGTTAAAAAGGGTTCAGACGGCCTGATTCCTGCGGATAAAAAAACGTGTGCTTGTCTTGTCTGTTTTTCTCTGCTGCGCCCCACGCGCGGGTAGGGTCGGCAAACGCAGGCCGTCTGAAATTTTCAGACGGCCTTTCGCCCTTGCCGCTTGCGGGCGGACACGTTTATGTTTTTTCCGCCATTTTGTAGGCGGCGAGGGTGGTGCGGTAGATTTCGTCGTCGGAGCAGAGGGCGGTGACGCGGCGGCGCAGAGCGCTGCCGAAGCGGCGGCGCAGGGCGGGATCGGTGGCGAGGGTTTCGACGGCGGCGGCGAAGGCGGTGTGGTCGCGCAGCGGGGTGCAGTAGCCGGTGACGCCGTTTTCCACCATTTCGGAGATGCCGGCCACGTCGTAGCTGACGACGGCAGTTTCGTAGAGGCCGGCTTCAAGGATGTTGTTGCCGACGCCCGCGCCGTGGTCGCCCGCCAGGTCGGGGGTGTTGAGCAGGATGTCGGTGGCAGCGAAATAGGCGTCCAAATCGCGCACCGCGCCGAGGAAGGAGACGCGGCCGCCTATGCCCAGCGCGGCGGCCTGCGCTTCGAGGGCGGCGCGCTCTTCTCCGTCGCCCGCGATGTGCAGGCGGGCGTTGAGGCCGCGTTGCAGGAGGAGGGCGAAGGCGTCGAGGGTGAGGTGGACGGCGCGGACTTTGTCCAAGCGCGACAGCGTGCCGAGGGCGATGTGGCTGCGCGGCGTTTTCTGCGGCGCGGCGGGTCTCGGCGGCAGGGCGTTGTAGGTGTAGGCGGCGCGTGCGGCGGGGAAGCCGTGGCGGACGAATTTGTCGCGCTCGTGGCGGCAGTTGGCGATGAGGAAAACGCCGAGGCGGGCAAACAGGCGGGCGATTTTGGGATAGGTGGCAGCGTCGAGGCCGCGGGCGTGGTAGAAGGTTTTGGTCTGCGGCGCGGCGATTTTGGCGGCGAGGGCGCAGGCGGGGACGATGCGCGCCATTTGGCAGTGGACGATGTGCGGCCGCTCGCGCCGCAGCAGTTTGGCAAACGCCCAGGCGGCTTTGAGGTAGCCCGCCGCGCCGCCGTAGAAATCGATGGGCTGCCAGCGCATTCCCGCCGCCTGTGCCTGTTCGACCAGGGGGCCGTCGGAGGAGGCGAGGACGACGTCGTGGCCGTGCCGCACGAGCAAGGCGCCCAAGCGCAGGCCGGCGGTTTCCGTGCCGCCCAGCCCGCGCATGGAGGTGGCGAGGATGATTTTCATGCTTGGCCTTTGTTTTCGATTGCTTTTAAGGTTTCAGACAGCCTGAGGCCGTCTGAAAAAAGGCCGTCTGAAAAGGCGGCGGGGATGTGCGCTTTCAGACGGCCGCCCGTGTTGTTTCACGATTGTTCAGCGGCAGACGGTCTGTTCGACGCTTTTTTCCAGTTCGCCGACGCACGACCAGGTGAGGCGGCCGTTTTCCTGTGCCGAAAGCAGCATGATTTGGCGGGCGAAACCCCGGGCGTCGGGCTTGGGCGTGATGATTACCGTGCCCTGCCGCGCTTCGATGTTCTGCCAGTAGCGGCGGCCTTCTTCGTTGAGCGGGAAGCCTTCGTTGATTTCGTCGAGCGACTCGCCCGCCGCCAGCCGTTCGGCCACCGCGTGCTGCGCCGCCAATATGGCCTCGGCCTGCGGCGGGATGACGGGCGGCAGCGGTTTTTCTCCAACGGCCACGGGTTTGGCGGGCTTGGCAGCGCGGGGCTTCGGCTGCGGCTCGGCAGCCTGCGCTGGCTGTTCGGCGGCTTCCTGCGGAAACAGTGATTTGCCTTCGGGCAGCGCCAGCAGCACGCCGATCAGCATGGCGGCGGCGGCAAGGCCGGAATAACCCAGCACCATGCCCGCCAGCGCCATACCGCGCCCGCCCACGCCGAGGCGTTTGCTTTTGGCGTAGGCAATGTGTCCGGCCAGCATGGCGGCGGGGGCGGCAAGCAGCGGCAGCAGCGTCCAGGCCAAAATGCCGCAGATCAGGCTGGCGGGGGCGAAAATATTGTCGCGGCGCAGGGAGGAGGGCTGTCGGTCGGTCTGGCTCATGGCGGTTTCCGTGTCGTTGGTGGCGCAAAGCGCGCATTATAACCGCATTCTGTCTTCATACCGAGACGTCGTCCGCCCCGTTCCGGCTTCGTTGAAACCCCGCTTTCAGACGGTCTCAAAGCCTTGACAGCCCCCGTTCAGGCTCTAAAATGCCGCACGATTTTCCGGAAACCCTTATGAAACTGATTATTCTCGACCGCGACGGCGTGATCAACCGCGACCGCGACGACTTCGTCAAATCCGCCGACGAGTGGGTGCCGCTCGAAGGCAGCATGGACGCCATCGCCTTTCTCACGCAGGCGGGCTACACCGTTGCCGTCGCCACCAACCAGTCCGGTATCGGCCGCGGCCTCTTCACCATGCAGCAGTTGAACGAAATGCACGCCAAAATGCACAAGCTGGTGCGGCAGGCCGGCGGCGAAATCGACGGCATCTGGTTCTGCCCGCACACCGCCGCCGCCGACTGCAACTGCCGCAAACCCAAAAGCGGCATGGTGGAAGACATCATCGACCGCTTCAACGCCAAAGCCGCCGACGTTTACATGGTGGGCGACAGCCTGCGCGACTTGCAGGCCGTGGCGGGCGCGGGCGGCAGACCCGTGCTGGTGTTGAGCGGCAAAGGCAAAAAAACGCTGGCCGGACACGCGGGGGAGCTGCCGCAGGGTACGCAGATTTTCGACGACCTCGCCGCCTTCGCCCAATATCTGATGCAGCAGGAAAAACAGGAAACGGAGGCCGCCCATGCTCTTGGCGCGTAACCTGCTTTATTGGCTGATACTCGTCGTCAGCCTCATCACCATGTTTCCCTTCCTGCTCTTGGGCGCGCTGATACCCAACGGCGCGTTTTGGGTCGGCCAGCAGTGGGTGAAAGTGCTGATGTGGTCGCTGAAAAACGTCGTCGGCCTCAAATACCGCCTTGTCGGTGCGGAAAACATACCCGACAGGCCGTCCATCATTTGCGCCAAACACCAAAGCGGCTGGGAAACCCTGGCCTTGCAGGAAATCTTCCCGCACCAAGTGTTTGTCGCCAAACGCGAGCTGTTCAAAATCCCCTTTTTCGGCTGGGGGCTGAAAATCGTCAAAACCATCGGCATCGAGCGCGGCAGCGCCCAAGCCAGCGCCCAGCTGGCCAAACAGGGCAAAGAGCGGCGCGACGAAGGCTACTGGATCACCATCTTCCCCGAAGGCACACGCGTTGCCCCCGGCAGCAGGGGGCGATACAAAAGCGGCGCGGCGCGGATGGCCAAGCTGTTTGAAATGGACATGGTGCCCGTCGCCCTCAACAGCGGCGAATTTTGGCCGAAAGACTCGTTTTTGAAATACCCCGGCACGGTAGACGTGATTGTCGGCCCGGTTATCCGCTACGACAGCGGCAGCGAAACGGAGCTTATCCGCCGCTGCGAGGACTGGATAGAAGAGCGCCAGCTCGAAATCAACGGCAAAGGGCCGATGGCGCGGCAGACGCCATAAAACCCGTTTGCCGGTGTAACGAGAGGCCGTCTGAAAGGTTTCAGACGGCCTTTTATCTTTTGCTATAATCCGCGCCTTTCAACCGTTTACCTTTTCATTATTTCAGGAGTTTCCCATGGCACTCGTCTCCATGCGCCAGCTGCTCGACCATGCCGCCGAAAACGGCTACGGCCTGCCCGCCTTCAACGTCAACAACCTCGAACAAATGCGCGCCATTATGGAAGCCGCCGACTCGGTGAACGCGCCCGTTATCGTGCAGGCTTCGGCCGGTGCGCGCAAATATGCCGGCGCGCCCTTTTTGCGCCATCTGATTTTGGCGGCCGTCGAAGAATTTCCGCACATTCCCGTCGTCATGCACCAAGACCACGGCGCATCGCCCGACGTGTGCCAACGCTCCATTCAGCTTGGTTTTTCGTCGGTGATGATGGACGGCTCGCTGATGGAGGACGGCAAAACGCCCGCGTCCTACGAATACAACGCCGAAGTGACCCGCACCGTCGTCAGGTTTTCCCACGCCTGCGGCGTATCGGTTGAAGGCGAAATCGGCGTGTTGGGCAACCTCGAAACCGGCGAAGCGGGCGAAGAAGACGGCGTGGGCGCGGTAGGCAAACTGTCGCACGACCAAATGCTCACCAGCGTCGAAGACGCCGTGCGCTTTGTGAAAGACACCGGCGTGGATGCGCTGGCGATTGCCGTGGGCACATCACACGGCGCGTACAAATTCACCCGCCCGCCCACAGGCGACGTGTTGCGCATCGACCGCATCAAAGAAATCCACCAAGCCCTGCCCAATACCCACATCGTGATGCACGGCTCCAGCTCCGTGCCCCAAGAATGGCTCAAAGTGATTAACGAATATGGCGGCAACATCGGCGAAACCTACGGCGTACCCGTAGAAGAAATCGTCGAAGGCATCAAACACGGCGTGCGCAAAGTCAACATCGACACCGACCTGCGCCTCGCGTCCACCGGCGCGGTACGCCGCTTTTTGGCCGAGCATCCGTCTGAGTTTGACCCGCGCAAATATCTGGCGAAAACTATTGATGCGATGAAGGAAGTCTGCGTCGCCCGCTATCTGGCCTTCGGTTGCGAAGGTCAGGCGGCGAAAATCAAACCGGTGTCGTTGGAAAAAATGGCCGACCGCTATGCCAAAGGCGAGTTGAACCAAATCATCGGTTAAACGTCGGAACGGATAATAGGCCGTCTGAAAAACTGTTTGGTGGCTTTCAGACGGCCTCAGCCTTGATGAGAAGTGAAAAATAATGAAGCAACAAACGGGAACGGTTGTCCGCTGGCAGGACGACAAAGGATACGGCTTTCTCCGCAGCGATGCCGACGGGAGGGAGCTGTTTTTCCATATCAGCGAATTTTGTGCCGGCAGACGACCGCAGGCGGGTGAGCGCGTTATATTTCAGACGGCTGAACGCAAAGGCCGATTGCAGGCCGTGCGGGTGCAGGAGCAGGCTTTCGTAGAGCGCAAGGAAACGGAAAGGCGGAATAGGGAACGGCTGCGACAGCAACAGCAAGAAGCCTTTGAGTCCGGCCAAGCGGTGCAACTGCTGATTGTGATTGCCCTTTACGCCGCCCTTGCTGCTTTATGTGCTTTCGGCAAACTGTCGTGGCTGATATTCGGATGGTATGTGCTGGCTGGGTATATCACTTTTTACGCCTATGATTTCGACAAATATGCGGCGCAGACGGGCGGATGGCGTACGCAAGAAAGCACGCTGCATATACTGTCCCTCGCAGGCGGTTGGGGCGGTGCGCTGCTGGCGCAGGCGTATCTCCGGCACAAATCACAGAAAGCGTCTTTCCGCAGGGTGTTTTTTATAACGGTTTTCCTGAATGCGGCGGCTTTGCTGTATCTTGTTGCCCGTTTTCCTTTGTTTGCCGCCTTGGATAGCCGGTAAAAATATATGCAGGCCGTCTGAAAACCGACCCCAGCGGCCGCACGTTTTCAGACGACCTGTTTCCCGTTTGCTTCACAATGGCGGAAAACATGATTTTTTCCTTGAAAATACAGCCGCTAATATAGTATAGTGCGCGCCTTGGCCTTTTGCGCCAAGGTTTTATTTTTGTCCAAATGGTCGGCCAATCGCAGCTGACCCCTTTAATTTAAGGAAAATAATCATGACTTTAGGTCTGGTTGGACGCAAGGTCGGCATGACCCGCGTGTTCGACGAACAGGGTGCTTCTGTTCCGGTAACCGTGCTGGAAATGACTCCGAACCGCGTCACTCAACTGAAATCCGAAGATACCGACGGCTATACCGCCGTTCAGGTTACCTTCGGTCAGAAAAAGGCAAACCGTGTCAGCAAAGCCGAAGCCGGCCACTTTGCGAAAGCAGGTGTGGAAGCGGGTCGCGGTTTGGTTGAGTTTGCCGTTTCTGCCGAAAAGCTGGCCGAGTTGCAAGCCGGCGGCGAAGTAACCGTCGCTTTGTTTGAGGCAGGTCAGTTGGTGGATGTTACCGGTACCTCCAAAGGTAAAGGTTTCTCTGGTACCATCAAACGCCACAACTTTGATTCCCAGCGTACTTCCCATGGTAACTCGCGCTCCCACCGTGTTCCCGGTTCCATCGGTATGGCACAGGATCCCGGCCGCGTATTCCCCGGTCAGCGCATGGCCGGTCAGTACGGCAATACCCGCTCTACAGTTCAGAATCTGCAAATCGTCCGTGTCGACGCCGAGCGTAATCTGCTGTTGATTAAAGGTGCCGTTCCCGGTGCGGTAAACAGCGATGTGATTGTGCGTCCCAGCGTGAAAGTAGGTGCGTAATGGAATTAAAAGTAATTAATGCGCAAGGTCAGGTTGCAGGTAGTTTGTCCGCTTCTGATGCTTTGTTTGCGCGCGAATACAATGAGGCTTTGGTTCATCAGCTGGTTACCGCCTATTTGGCTAATGCCCGTTCCGGTAACCGTGCGCAGCTGACTCGTGCCGAGGTGAAACATTCCACCAAAAAACCGTGGCGTCAAAAAGGCACCGGTCGTGCACGCTCTGGTATGACTTCTTCTCCTCTGTGGAGAAGCGGCGGTCGTGCGTTTCCGAACAAGCCCGATGAAAACTTTACCCAAAAAGTAAACCGTAAAATGTACCGTGCAGGCATGGCCTCTATCCTGTCTCAGTTGGTGCGTGATGAGCGTTTGTTTGTTATTGACGAATTGTCTGCTGAAACTCCCAAAACGAAAGCATTCGCAGAACAGGTAAAAAATCTTGGTTTGGAACAAGTGTTGTTCGTTACCAAACAACTCGATGAAAATCTGTACCTGTCTTCGCGCAATTTGCCCAATGTATTAGTTTTGGAAGCACAGCAGATCGATCCTTACAGCCTGTTGCGCTACAAAAAAGTAGTGATTACTAAGGCTGCCGTTCAGCAACTGGAGGAGCAATGGGTATGAATCAAGAGCGTTTGACGAAAGTAATTTTGGCTCCCGTTGTTTCTGAAAAGAGCAATATGCTGGCTGAGAAACGCAACCAAATGACTTTTAAAGTATTGCCTAGTGCAACTAAGCAGGAAATCAAAGCTGCTGTTGAGTTATTGTTTGGTGTGCAGATTGCGTCGGTTACTACTGTTACAACCAAAGGCAAAACCAAACGGTTTGGCCGTACGGTAGGTCGTCGCAGCGACGTTAAAAAAGCTTATGTAAGCTTGGTTGAGGGTCAAGAACTTGACCTTGAATCCGCCGCTGCAGCTGCAGATAAGGAATAAGTGGAATGGCTATTGTAAAAATGAAGCCTACCTCTGCGGGTCGTCGCGGCATGGTTCGCGTTACCACAGAAGGTTTGCATAAAGGTGCGCCGTACGCTGCGCTTCTTGAAAAGAAAAACTCTACCGCGGGTCGTAATAATAACGGCCATATTACTACGCGCCATAAAGGTGGCGGTCACAAACATCATTACCGTGTAGTAGATTTTAAACGGAATAAAGACGGTATTCCTGCAAAAGTGGAGCGTATCGAGTACGATCCTAACCGTACAGCCCACATCGCCTTACTTTGTTATGCAGATGGTGAACGTCGATACATCATTGCTCCGAGAGGTATTCAAGCCGGTGCGGTGCTGCTGTCTGGTGCAGAAGCGGCAATTAAAACAGGTAATACTTTGCCCATCCGCAATATTCCGGTAGGTACTACCGTACACTGCATCGAAATGAAGCCCGGTAAAGGTGCGCAGATTGCCCGTTCTGCAGGCGCGTCTGCTGTTGTATTGGCTAAAGAAGGTATTTATGCCCAAGTTCGTTTGCGTTCGGGCGAGGTGCGTAAAATTCATGTTGATTGCCGTGCAACTATTGGCGAAGTCGGTAATGAAGAACAAAGTCTTCAGAAAATCGGTAAAGCTGGCGCAAATCGTTGGCGTGGTATCCGTCCTACCGTTCGTGGTGTTGTAATGAACCCCGTTGATCACCCCCATGGTGGTGGTGAAGGTCGAACTGGTGAAGCCCGTGAACCGGTAAGTCCATGGGGTACACCAGCTAAAGGTTATCGTACTCGTAATAATAAACGTACGGATAATATGATTGTCCGTCGCCGTTACTCAAATAAAGGTTAATTGATATGGCTCGTTCATTGAAAAAAGGTCCATATGTAGACCTGCATTTGCTAAAAAAAGTGGATGCGGCTCGTGCAAGCAACGATAAGCGTCCTATCAAAACATGGTCGCGTCGATCCACTATTTTGCCTGACTTTATCGGCCTCACTATTGCGGTTCATAACGGTCGAACCCACGTTCCTGTTTTTATTAGTGATAACATGGTTGGTCATAAGTTAGGTGAATTCTCATTGACCCGTACCTTTAAAGGCCATTTGGCCGATAAAAAGGCTAAAAAGAAATAAGGTGAATCATGAGAGTATCAGCAAGTCATAAAAATGCACGAATGTCTGCGCAGAAAGTCAGATTGGTAGTAGACTTAATTCGTGGTAAAGATGTCGCACAAGCGTTAAATATTTTGGCGTTCAGTCCCAAAAAGGGGGCGGAATTGGTCAAGAAAGTATTGGAATCAGCTATTGCCAATGCAGAGCATAACGAAGGTGCGGATATTGATGATTTAAAAGTTGTCACTGTATATGTGGATAAGGCGGCGTCATTGAAACGATTTCAGGCTCGTGCAAAGGGTCGAGGTAACCGTATCGAAAAGCAGACCTGTCACATCAATCTGACAGTGGGAAACTAAGGAAAAGCTATGGGACAAAAGATTCATCCGACTGGCTTTCGCTTGGCGGTAAATAAAAACTGGTCTTCAAAATGGTTTGCTAAAAATAGTGAGTTTCCGACTGTTTTGAAACAGGATATTGATGTTCGGGAATATTTGCAGAAACGGTTGGCAAATGCCTCTGTTGGACGTATCGTTATTGAACGCCCTGCAAAATCTGCTCGCGTAACAATTTTTTCTGCCCGACCTGGTATGGTTATTGGTCGTAAAGGCGAAGATATTGAAATATTAAAACGCGATTTGCAAAATCTTTTGGGTGTGCCGGTTCATGTTAATATTGAAGAGATCCGTAAGCCTGAATTGGATGCACAAATTATTGCTGATGGTATTGCACAGCAGTTGGAAAAGCGTGTTCAATTTCGCCGTGCTATGAAACGTGCAATGCAAAATGCTATGCGAGTTGGGGCAAAAGGTATCAAAATTATGACTTCGGGTCGACTTAATGGTGCGGATATCGCACGAAGCGAGTGGTATCGTGAAGGGCGAGTTCCATTGCATACTTTGCGTGCCAATGTCGATTATGCTACTAGTGAAGCTCATACGACCTACGGCGTGATTGGTCTGAAGGTTTGGGTTTATACAGGTGAGAGCAAGGAGTCAGCTCAGGTAAAATCTGAATCGGAAAGTAAACGCAGAAAGGCAGGTAAAAATGCTGCAACCAACTAGACTGAAATATCGTAAGCAACATAAAGGCAGGAATACTGGTATTGCTACGCGTGGCAATTCGGTAAGCTTTGGAGATTTTGGTTTGAAATCTGTGAGTCGCGGGCGATTAACTGCCCGGCAAATTGAGGCTGCCCGTCGTGCAATGACTCGTCATATTAAGCGTGGTGGCCGCATTTGGATTCGAGTATTTCCTGATAAACCGATTACCGCGAAACCTATCCAAGTACGTATGGGTGGTGGTAAGGGCTCTGTTGAATATTACGTAGCAGAAATTAAACCTGGTAAAATACTTTATGAAATGGATGGGGTTGCTGAATCGTTGGCAAGGGAGGCATTTGCATTGGCTGCTGCCAAATTACCTATTCCGACAGTATTCGTAATTAAGCAGGTAGGTAAATAATGAAAGCTAGTGAATTAAGAGATCAATCTGTTGAGCAATTACGTAATCATATGTTTGATTTGTTGAAATCTCAATTTGGTTTGCGTATGCAAAATGCTACAGGGCAGTTAAGTAAGTCAAGTGAGTTAAAAAAAACTCGTCGTGATATTGCTCGTATTAAAACCGTCTTGGCTGAAAAGGGTGTGAAATAATGGATCACGTAAAAAATATCCGTGTCTTGCGAGGTAAGGTGATTAGTGACAAGATGGATAAAACAGTTACTGTACTTATTGAGCGTAAAGTTAAGCATCCTTTGTATGGGAAGGTTATCCGTCGCTCAACTAAAATCCATGCTCACGATGAGGCCAATCAGTATGGTATTGGTGATATTGTGCTTATTGAGGAAAGTAAACCTATTTCCAAGACGAAAGCATGGATAGTGACTGAACTTATTGAAAAGGCACGTACTGTTTAGTTTATAAAATTTTTAGACAAAACGAAGCTTGCAGTTTGATAAAAAAATCTGTAAACTTCGTTTTTAGCTTTCTTTTCGTGAAAGTTTCTTCCCTTCCGGGCCAAAACTGATTTACTCATACCTTCTATTGGTTTTAAATTCCAATTAAGTAATTATTTTCAATGTTGAGAATTTAAAAATAGTAAGTTAAGTTGGATTTTAGAAAAAGGTAAAAATATGATTCAGATGCAGACAGTCTTGGACGTGGCTGATAATTCTGGTGCTCGCCGTGTGATGTGTATTAAAGTGTTGGGCGGGTCAAAACGGCGCTACGCAAGTGTTGGTGATGTTATTAAAGTTGCTGTGAAAGATGCAACTCCGCGCGGTCGCGTTAAGAAGGGTGATGTTTATAATGCTGTTGTAGTTCGAGTCGCAAAAGGTGTTCGTCGAGCTGATGGCGCGTTAATAAAATTTGATAATAATGCGGCTGTATTATTAAATAATAAGCTTGAGCCTATGGGAACACGTATTTTTGGGCCAGTTACGCGAGAGTTGCGTACTGAGAGATTTATGAAAATTGTTTCTTTGGCTCCCGAAGTTCTGTAAAGGAATTGTGCGTGAATAAAATTATTAAAGGCGACCGTGTCATCATTCTTGCTGGCAAAGATAAGGGTAAGATTGGTGTAGTATCTTATGTTAAAGGGTCAAGAATTGCGGTAGATGGTATCAATCTTGTGAAGAGGCATATAAAGCCTAATCCTTCTAGAGGTATTGAGGGTGGTATCGTTGTTAAGAATTTATCGCTAGATATATCTAATGTTGCCATTTTAAATCCGAGCACAAATAAAGCTGATCGCGTCGGTATTAAAGTTCTTAAAAATGAGAATGGAGTAGTGCAGCGTATTCGGGTATTTAAATCTAGCGGTGTTGCGGTTAATACTTTAGAGGATTAATAATGGCTCGTTTAAAAGATTTTTATAATAGTGTTGTGGTGCCTGAGTTGGTTAGGCAGTTTGGCTACAAAACTGTCATGGAGGTTCCTCGTATTGAAAAAATTACTTTAAATATGGGAGTTGGGGAAGCTGTTGCTGATAAGAAGGTTATGGAGCACGCTGTTTCCGATTTGGAGAAAATTTCTGGGCAAAAGCCTGTTGTTACGGTAGCTCGTAAATCCATTGCAGGATTTAAGATTCGAGATAATTACCCAGTTGGATGTAAAGTAACTCTGCGCCGTGAAAGGATGTTTGAGTTTTTAGATCGCTTAATTACTATAGCCTTGCCTCGTGTTAGAGATTTTCGTGGTGTAAGTAATAAATCTTTTGACGGTCGTGGTAATTACAATATGGGAGTTCGTGAGCAAATCATATTTCCAGAGATAGAGTATGACAAAATTGATGCCATAAGGGGTCTTAATATCACTATTACCACTTCTGCTAAAACAGATGAAGAGGCCAAAGCATTGCTGGCATTGTTCAAATTTCCATTTAAGGGATAATTATGGCTAAGAAAGCTCTTATTAATAGAGAAGTAAAAAGACTCGCTCTTGCCAAGCGGTATGAGAAAAAGCGCGCTGCTATTTTTTCCATTATCAATGATGCAACTGCAACAGATGCTGAGCGATTTGAGGCACGTTTGAAATTACAAAGTATACCTAGAAATGCATTACCCGTTCGCCAAAGGCGGCGTTGTGCGTTAACTGGTCGGCCCCGTGGAACATTCCGCAAGTTTGGTTTGGGTCGTATAAAAATTCGTGAAATTGCCATGCGTGGTGAAATTCCTGGTGTAATAAAAGCTAGCTGGTAATGGAGACATTAAAATGAGTATGCATGATCCTATTTCAGATATGCTGACGCGTATTCGTAATGCGCAGCGCGCGGGGAAGGCAGTTGTAGAAATGCCATCATCCAAACTAAAAAAAGCGATAGCTTCAGTTTTAAAGGATGAGGGATACATTGAAAGTTTTATCGTTTCTGCTGATAATAAGCCTTTATTGACAATCGAATTAAAGTACTATCTAGGCCGTCCTGTTATTGAGCAAATAAAACGAGTTTCTCGACCTGGTTTACGAGTCTATAAGCCATCTGCTGCTATTCCTACTGTGATGAATGGTTTGGGAATTGCTATTTTAAGTACCTCTAAAGGTGTTATGACCGATAGAAAGGCTCGATCGGAAGGTGTTGGTGGCGAGCTATTATGTGTAGTGGCTTAGGAGGTTAAGAAAGATGTCGCGTATAGCAAAAAACCCAGTATTTGTTCCTGCTGGGGTTGACGTAAAGATTGAGGCAGAGGTTTTGCTGGTTAAAGGTAAAAATGGTCAATTGACTTTACCTTTGCATCGTAAAGTGGCTGTTGTATTTTCTGATAGCCAGCTTCTTATTGTTCCTAATGATGATAGTAGAGAAGCAAATTCGCTATCTGGAACTATTCGTGCTTTGGTAGCCAATATGGTTAAGGGTGTTGCTGATGGATTTGAGAGAAGGCTTCAACTAATCGGTGTGGGTTACAGAGCGCAAGCACAGGGTAATATCCTAAATTTATCATTGGGTTTCTCGCATCCCGTTGTATATCAAATGCCTAGCGGAGTAACAGTGCAAACCCCATCACAAACAGAAATAGTATTATTTGGTGCTGATAAGCAGGCTGTTGGTCAGGTGGCATCTGAAATACGAGCTTTTCGTTCCCCAGAACCTTATAAAGGGAAGGGTGTTCGCTACGCTGGTGAAGTTGTAGTTATGAAAGAGGCAAAAAAGAAATAAGGATCTAAAATGAATAAGAATATAGCTAGACTTCGTCGCGCAAGAAAGACGCGTATCCGTATTTCTGAGTTAGGAATGGTACGTTTATGTGTATTACGGACTAATGAGCATATTTATGCTCAAATAATCAGTAATGATGGTAGCTGTGTATTGGCATCAGCTTCCACTTTAGAAGCTGATGTCAGAAATCAGTTAGAATCTACTGGAAATATTGCAGCGGCGACTGTGGTTGGGAAGCGTATTGCAGAGAAAGCAAAGTTGATTGGTATCGACCGAGTTGCCTTTGATCGTTCTGGGTTTCAATATCATGGTCGTATTAAAGCTCTGGCTGAGGCGGCGCGTCAAAATGGCTTAGCTTTTTAAATATGATATAAGTTGGAGATATCTAAAGATATGGCAAAACATGAAATAGAAGATCGTGGTGATGGTCTTATAGAAAAGATGATTTCTGTGAATCGTGTCACTAAAGTGGTTAAAGGTGGTCGAATCATGGCTTTTTCTGCCTTAACAGTGGTTGGAGATGGAGATGGCAGAATTGGAATGGGTAAAGGTAAATCCAAGGAAGTCCCTGTCGCTGTTCAAAAAGCTATGGATCAGGCTCGTCGCTCAATGATAAGAGTACCTATTAAAAATGGTACTATTTATCATGAGGTTATTGGTAAGCATGGAGCTACTCGTGTTTTTATGCAGCCTGCTAAAGATGGTAGCGGCGTAAAGGCTGGTGGTCCGATGCGTTTGATATTTGATGCACTGGGGATACATAATATTTCAGCTAAAGTTCATGGCTCTACAAATCCATATAATATTGTTCGGGCCACCTTTAATGGTTTGGAGAAGTTGTATACTCCGTCAGAGATTGCTGCTAAAAGAGGTTTATCTGTGGAAGACTTTTTGGAGGTTAAGTAATAATGGCTGAAGTTAGAAAAATAAAAGTAACATTAATAAAAAGTTTAATTGGTACAATATCTACACATCGTGCATGTGCTAAAGGTTTGGGACTCCGACATAGGCATCATAGTGTTGAAGTTTTAAATACACCTGAGAATATTGGAATGATTAATAAGATTAGTTATCTTTTAAAAGTGGAGTATTAAATGTATTTAAATTCGATACGTCCTGTATTAGGGTCTACTCATGCAAAACGACGAGTAGGTCGAGGTATTGGCAGTGGATTAGGCAAAACAGCTGGTCGAGGTCATAAGGGTCAAAAAAGTAGATCTGGAGGATTTCATAAAATAGGTTTTGAGGGTGGTCAGATGCCATTACAACGGCGTTTGCCAAAGCGTGGTTTTAAATCACTATCTGCTAAACTGACCGAGCAAATTTCTTTGAGTTTATTGCAATCACTTGATGTTGAGCAGGTTGATTTGCTCTTTCTGAAGAGAATTGGAATAATTTCTTCTCATGCGCAGAGTGTAAAGATCATTGCAAATGGTTTAATTAAAAAGCCTGTAATAGTTAAAGGCTTAAAATCAACGATAGGTGCCAAACAAGCTATTGAAGCTGTTGGTGGACGGGTAGAATAGGATAGTATAGTGGTAAATAGACAGCTAATTTTGAAGCTATTTAAATCTATTGAATTAAAAAATAGATTGCTGTTTCTATTGGCGGCTTTAATAGTCTTTAGAATTGGTGCACATATTCCAGTACCTGGAGTGAATACCTCTGCTCTTGCAGAAGTTTATAAAGATCAGGGTAATGGAATTTTGGGTATGCTAAATGTATTTTCTGGTGGTTCGTTAGAGAGATTTAGTATTTTTGCCATTGGAATTATGCCCTATATTTCTGCTTCTATTATTGTGCAGTTGGCCTCGGAAATTCTACCTTCTTTGAAAGCTTTGAAAAAAGAAGGAGATTTAGGACGAAGGCAAATTACAAGGTATACGAGATTTGCTGCTGTTATTCTTGCTCTTTTTCAAGGAGCTGTGGCTGCAACGTTTGTTTTTCAGCAGGGAGTAGTTGTTATTTCTCAGGTTGAGTTTTATTTGTTGACTCTAATCTGTTTGGTAACTGGTACTATGTTCCTGATGTGGTTAGGAGAACAAATTACAGAGCGTGGAATCGGGAATGGGATCTCGTTAATTATTACAGCAGGTATTTGTGCCGGCATTCCGTCAGGACTAAGTCAATTATGGAGTATGATCGTTTCTGGTAAGTTACTTTCGGTTTTGTTTATTCTATTTGCAGCTATTTTATTGATATATATAGTTGTATTTTTTGAATCTGCATTAAGAAAAGTTCCTATCCATTATGCTAGAAGACAAATTCTAGATGGGGGAAAAGGAGCTTACTTACCATTTAAGCTAAATATGGCTGGTGTGATACCTCCTATTTTTGCTTCAAGTGTCATTCTTTTTCCTGCTACTATAGTTAATTGGTTGGGAAATAATCATTCTGAACTTCAGAAATTTGCTTTGAGTTTTCAACATGGTACTATTGGATATATAGCGCTATTTGCATCAGCTGTAATCTTTTTCTGTTATTTTTATACTGCTTTAGTATTTAGTCCTAAAGAAATGGCTGAAAATTTGAAAAAAGGTGGTGCATTTGTTCCAGGGATTCGTCCTGGTGCTCAGACGGCATTTTATCTTGAATCTGTGGTAAATAGATTGACATTGTGGGGAGCAATTTATATTACGACAGTCTGTTTAATTCCTGAGTTTTTTATATCTTTTTTTAATATTTCATTTGCGTTAGGTGGTACATCACTTCTGATTCTTGTTGTTGTAACAATGGATTTTAATGTTCAAGTATTTTCATATGGAATGGTTCAGCAGTATGAGAATCTGATAAATCGTACAAAGAATTTGAATTAATAGTTGGTAAATGAAATGGCAAAAGAAGATACAATACAAATGCAGGGGGAGATTTTAGAAACACTCCCAAATGCTACTTTTAAAGTAAAGCTGGAGAATGGGCATGTGGTTTTGGGATATATTTCAGGAAAAATGCGTATGCATTATATCCGTATTTCTCCAGGAGATAAGGTGACTGTCGAACTTACGCCTTATGATTTATCCCGTGCACGTATCGTATTTAGGGCTAGGTAATTTATTTAAAGGAAACAAAAATGCGCGTACAGCCTTCTGTTAAAAAAATTTGCCGGAATTGTAAAATTATTCGGCGCAATCGAGTGGTTCGTGTTATTTGTACTGATCCAAGGCATAAACAACGCCAAGGATAGGTTTAAATTTAAGATTTAATTTAAAAAAATCTTATAGATAAAGGAATATTTATGGCTCGTATAGCAGGGGTTAACATCCCTAATAACGCACATATTGTGATTGGTTTGCAAGCAATTTATGGTATTGGCGCTACTCGTGCTAAGTCAATTTGTGAAGCAGCTGGTGTATCGTTTGATATTAAAGTCAAAGATCTTGATGAGGCTCAACTGGAATCTTTGAGGGAGCAGGTTGCTAAGTATGAGGTTGAGGGTGATTTGCGCCGTGAAGTAACAATGTCTATTAAACGATTAATGGATATGGGGTGTTACCGTGGTTTTCGACATCGTCGCGGATTACCTTGTAGGGGACAACGGACTAAAACAAATGCCCGTACTCGAAAAGGGCCGCGTAAAGCAATTGCAGGTAAGAAGTAATTTTTAAGGACTTTATTTAATGGCTAAAGCAAATACAGCAGCAAGAGTACGTAGAAAAATACGTAAGACTGTTAATGAAGGCATTGTTCATGTTCATGCCTCTTTTAATAATACCATTATTACTATTACGGATCGCCAAGGAAATGCGTTATCTTGGGCAACTTCTGGTGGAGCAGGTTTTAAGGGATCTCGTAAAAGTACTCCTTTTGCAGCTCAGGTTGCCGCTGAATCTGCTGGTAAGATTGCACAAGAGTATGGCGTAAAAAATTTAGAGGTTCGTATTAAAGGTCCTGGCCCTGGCCGTGAGTCTTCTGTTCGTGCCCTTAATGCTCTTGGTTTTAAAATTACTAGTATAACGGATGTGACACCTTTACCGCATAATGGTTGTCGTCCACCGAAGAAACGCAGAATTTAATATTTGGAGTTATTTAAGATATGGCACGTTATATAGGCCCTAAATGTAAGCTTTCTCGCAGAGAAGGTACTGATTTATTTTTAAAAAGTGCACGTCGTTCGCTAGAATCGAAATGTAAAATTGATACTATTCCGGGTCAACATGGTGCAAAAAAACCGCGGCTGTCGGGTTATGGTTTGCAACTGCGCGAGAAACAGAAAATTCGTCGTATGTATGGGGTTTTGGAGCGCCAATTTAGACGTTATTTTGCCGAAGCAGATCGTCAAAGAGGTTCTACTGGTGAGCTGCTGCTCCAATTATTGGAATCTCGTTTAGATAATGTTGTTTACAGAATGGGTTTTGGCTCAACTAGAGCTGAGGCGCGTCAACTTGTTTCCCATAAAGCAGTTGTTGTAAATGGACAACTTGTTAATATCCCTTCATACCAAGTACGCGCTGGTGATATAGTTTCTATTCGAGAGAAAGCAAAGAAACAGGTTCGAATTCAAGAAGCTTTAAATTTGGCTGGGCAAATAGGTTTTCCAAATTGGGTATCTGTAGATACAGCAAAGATGGAAGGTATTTTTAAAACTAGGCCAGATCGTTCTGAGTTGACTAGTGATATTAATGAGCAGCTAGTAGTAGAGTTTTATTCTAAATAGAAGCTAGCCTAATGAGGGACAGTTTAATGCAAAATAGCACTTCCGAATTCTTAAAACCACGGCATATTGATGTGGATACTATTTCGGCAACGAGAGCAAGAGTATCTATGCAGCCCTTTGAGCGTGGTTTTGGTCATACTCTTGGTAATGCTTTGCGCCGTGTCTTACTGTCATCCATGGACGGGTTTGCTCCGACAGAGGTTTCTATTGCAGGTGTGCTGCACGAATATTCAACATTAGACGGTATCCAAGAAGATGCTGTTGATATATTGTTGAATATTAAGGGTGTTGTTTTCAGGTTGTATGGGCGTGATGAGGTTCGCTTAAAGTTAAAAAAATCAGGAGTAGGTGCAGTTTTAGCTCGTGATATTGAGTTGCCTCATGATGTCCAAATTATCAATCCTGATCATGTGATCTGTCATTTGGCTGATAATGGCAGTATTGAAATGGAAATCAAAGTGGAACGGGGTCGTGGTTATCAACCTGCCTCTGGTCTTCGCGCAGTTCGAGGCGATAACAGCATCGGAGCTATTTACTTGGATGCTAGTTTTTCACCTATTAGCCGAGTTAGTTTCGAAGTTGAATCTGCGCGAGTTGAACAGAGAACCGATCTGGATCGTTTAATTTTAGATATTGAAACGGATGGCTCCTTAGAGCCTGAAGAGGCTGTTCGCAGTGCAGCACGTATCCTCATTGATCAGATGTCGATTTTTGCTGATTTGCAGGGTACTGCTATGGAGGAAGTTGAGGAAAAAACTCCTCCGATTGATCCCATATTGTTGCGCCCAGTTGATGATTTGGAGCTGACAGTACGTTCGGCAAATTGTTTGAAGGCAGAGGATATCTATTATATTGGTGATTTGATTCAACGGACTGAAACAGAATTGTTGAAAACGCCAAATTTGGGTAGAAAATCTTTGAATGAAATTAAAGAGGTATTGGCTTCAAAAGGTTTGACATTGGGATCAAAACTCGACTCTTGGCCTCCTGTGGGCTTAGAAAAGCCGTAAGTTTAAATATTAAAGGAAAATGACATGCGTCATCGTAATGGAAACCGTAAATTAAATCGTACTAGCAGCCACCGTGCTGCTATGTTGCGCAACATGGCTAATTCGTTGCTTACCCATGAAACTATTGTGACGACTTTGCCGAAAGCAAAAGAGCTACGCCGTGTAGTAGAGCCGCTGATTACTTTAGGTAAGGAACCGTCTTTAGCTAATCGTCGCTTGGCATTCGACCGTACCCGCGATCGAGATGTTGTAGTTAAATTATTTGATGATTTGGGTTCAAGATTTGCCAACCGTAATGGCGGATACTTGCGTATTTTGAAATGCGGTTTCCGTAAGGGTGATAATGCTCCGCTTGCTCTGATTGAGTTGGTGGACAAAGCAGAAACGGCCGCTGAATAAGTGAGAAAAACCGATCCTTTGGGATCGGTTTTATTTTCTATGAATTCATTGCATATCATATAAACTTTCAGCATGCTGATGGAGAAATTGGCTATAATTCCTTCCCTATGATTTAACAAAACGGGTAATCCTATGAAAAAAACAATTTTATTAGTATGTGCGTTATTGCTCAGCTCACAAATAGCTTTGGCCGGTAGATTTTTGCCGAAGGATATACGTTTGGCTGTGCTGAAAAAGGTTGATTATCCGAATGTCGTGCTGGCAGGTGACGGGTGGACGTGGACACAAATCCTAACTTTGGGGATTGTTGATAACAACAGAACTGAAGCAGAAACTTTGGGCAGTATTCGGATTAAAGATACGTATAATCGGTTTATTACCAAAAACAAGTTGCCGGCTCATGTGGGGCAACCTGTGGGAGTATTTTTTGATCGGCAGGGACAGGTGAAGGAAGTTTGGATTTTGACGCCGAAAGAACGTGAAGAATTGAAGCAGAGAAAATAGCGAGGTACGCTTATTCAAATATGATTAGCCAGAAATAAACCTATTGAACTAAGAAAAATATAGGCTTCAAATAGTTGGCTATAAGGTGCAAGAGCGCTATTTGGCTAAGGCTAATAATTGGATCAGACATTAGGGCGTGTTGATTGTCAACACGCCCTAGTACAAACGATAACAAACCCGGGTACATAAACACCTACTTCGGCACCGATTATTCCGGCGAAGAAGCCGACAGCATAGGCGGCCTCGTCATCCGCGAACTCGGCCGCCTGCCCGTGCGCGGCGACAAAATCGCCCTGCCCCCCCTGCTCTTCACCGTCGCCCGCGCCGACCCCCGCCGCCTGCACACCCTGATGGCGGTGAAAATCAAAACGGCAACAAAAAAAGAACCAAACTGACAAACGGCCTTGGCATCACCCGCCAAGGCCGTTCGGATTTGCAAGGCCGTCTGAAAAAGGCCGTCTGAAAAACCTGCTTCGCAGGTTTTTCAGACGGCCTTTTTGCGGCAACACGGATGCGGAACGCGCCCGCAAACCGATTGCCGCACGCCCTAATCCCTGTTCTGCCACCTTTTCAGATTGTTGCGCAGAAAGGCGAGCTGTTTGCGGTAGCGGCGGCAGTGGACGCAGATAAACAGATGGTAGGCGAGGGCGAGGCGTTCGCGGCGGGTGAGGCGGCGGTCTTGCGCCTCAGAGAGCAGACGGCAGGCTTGGCGGCATTTGAGCATCGGTTTTTCCTTTATTAGGGTCTGTTGACAATCAGCCTTGCGGCGGTGTTTTTGGCAAAAAATACCCGCCTGCCGCGTCAAAAATGCTCGCAAGGTGTCCAACCTTGCTGCGCTTTTTTCCTTGCATTCGGGCATTTTTTACTCAAAAAACCGTCTCGCAAGCTGAATGTCAACAGCCCCTAGCGAGTCAAAATAAAAAACCTACGGCGTTGCTGCGCCTGGCCGTACTGCTTGTACTGTCTGCGGCTTGCTGCCGTTCTTTTCATTTTGACTCGCTATAAATATTTACGCGGGCAGGTCGAACCAGCGCATTTGCAGGCAGCGGCGCAGGCCGTTGCGGGCGCGGTGGAGGATGACGTAGCAGTTGTCTTTGCTGATGGCAAACTCGCGGCAGATTTCGTCGACGTCCATGCCCATCACTTCGCGTAGGTAGAAGATGCGGGCGGTGTCGGCGGGCAGGCCGTCCATGCAGTGTTCGAGTATGCGGAAGAAGTCCTGCTGTTCGATGCTGCTTTCGGGTTCGTGCCAGGCAGCGGGGCTGGCGGATTCGAGCCAGTGGCCGTCTGCATCGAAGCAGGCGCGGTAGGCTTGGTCGATGGCTTCGTTTTCTTCCTGCAGACTGTCGAGGCTGAGGGTGGCGCGGCTGCTGCGGAAGTGGTCGGTGATTTTGTTTTTCAAAATCGCCATCACCCAGGTTTTGAGGCCGGACTTGCCGCCGAACTGGCTTTGTTTGTCCCAGGCGGCGGCAAGGGTTTCCTGAACGAGGTCTTCAGCCAGGGTTTTGTCGCGCAGCTGGACGGTGGCAAAGCGCAGGATGTCGGGGCGCATGGCGGCGAGTTCGCCGCCGAAGTTTTGCGGGTCGGTTCGGGTCATAAAGGGGGTTCGGACACGGGAAGTAAGACGCCGGCTTCCACCCATTCGGCAATCAGGCCGTTGAGGGTTGCGCTGTCAAGGCCGTCTGAAAATGCGGCCAGTTTGGCGGCGAGGGAGGAGACGGTGTCGCTTTGCGCTTCTTGGAAGTGGGCGAGCAGGAAGCGGTCGGCGCCGTCGAGGGCGCGGTAATATACCGTGCCGCTCGGGTCGCGCCAAGTGAGGACGGCGGCGGGCGTGTCTTCGTCGATGGTTTCCAGCTCGGAGGAGACGAAGTCGCAGGGGTAGTCTTTCAGGCGCGCGCCCGCCGCCCATTGCAGGACGGTGTCGGCGTCCCATGCGGACAGCGGCTCTTTCTGTTCGGCGGTTTCGGCGTGCAGCAGGTCGGTTTCAAAGGCCATCATGTGCAGGATGTTTTCAGACGGCCTTTCTTCCGCAGGCTTGGCGGCAAGGTAGTCGAGAAACTGTTTGGGAATATCGTTGAAAAACGGCGACTGCGGCCGTGCTTCGATTAGGAAGCGTTCCTGCAGGCGCTGCCACATTTCGGGGGCGATAAGGGCGCTGCTGCCGCTGAAACAGAGTTCGAGAAAGCCGCGCAGGTTGTTGAGCAGCAGGCGGCGGTAAACGGCCAGACGCTCGGGGGCGATGCCTGCGGGCGGCGGCAGGGCGGCGTCGCGGGCGTGGTCGGCGAAGGCGGCCTGGAAGGCGGCGGCGGGGTTTTCAGACGGCCTCTCATGCGGCTTGGTGTTCACGGCGCTCCCTTTCGGTTTGCTGTTGGATAGCGGCAATGCGGGCGACTTCGGCTTCGAGTTCGGCGAAGGGCGGCAGGTTGTTGTCGCGTTCGAGCAGGGTCGGCACACTGCGCGGCAGGCGGCGGCAGACGTCGGCGAACAAGTCCCACACATCGTCGCACACGGGCTGGCCGTGGGTGTCGATCAGCAGGTCGGCGGCCTCGCGGTCGTGTCCGGCCATGTGCATATAGGTGACGCGGCCGGCGTCCACTTGGGCGATGTAGTCGCGCGGCGCGAGCAGGCCGTGATTGACGGCGTTGACGTAAATATTGTTCACATCGAGATGGATGTCGCAGTCGGCCTCGCGGGCAACGGCGTTGAGAAACTCGACTTCGCTCATTTCCGCCAGCGGGCTGTGCGCGTAATAGGAGGTGTTTTCTATGGCAATACGCATTTCCAGCACGTCCTGCACGGTGCGGATGCGCGCGGCGGTGTGGCGCACCGTTTCCCAGGTGAAGGGCAGCGGCAGCAGGTCGTAAACAAAGCCGTTGTGGTCGCAATAGCTCAGGTGCTCGGAAAAAAAGCCGATGCGGTAGCGGCGGATAAAGTCTTTAATCTGTTTGAGAAAATCCATACGCAGCGGATTGCGGCCGCCCAGCGAAAGCGACAGGCCGTGGCAGGCAAGCGGAAAACGTTCGGCCACGCTGTCGAAATCGCGCCGCGCCGCGCCGCCCATCCGCAGCCAGTTTTCGGGGGCGGCTTCGATGAAGTTGATGCCGTCGATATCGGGCAGACGGTGGCGGAAATCCACCGCCATGCTGCGCTTGTAGCCGAGTCCGGCGCCTTGCAAAACATTCATTTTGGTCTCCTGACTGTCAAACATGCTTACTGCAAACCGCTTACGGCGGCTTGGGATAAACATACTCGGATTGAGGCCGTCTGAAAGGCCGTTTCCATCTTTCAGACGGCCTCCGTCAGCTTATTTGCTGCCACATTTGCCTTCGCCGCACTTGCCTTCGGCGGCTTTGGCTTTCACCGGCTTTTTCGCCTGTTTTTTCGCGGCACCGCATTTGCCCTCGCCGCACTTGCCTTCGGCGGCTTTGCTTTTAGCAGTTGCCGCAGCGCCGCATTTGCCTTCGCCGCAAGCGCCTTCGGCAGATTTTTTGGCAGCGGTTTTCACAGCCGCCTCACCCTGAACCGCGTGGCCGTCGTGCGCCACGGCAGCCTGGCTGCCCAACAATGCCAATGCACCGGCCAAAGCGGCCAAAGAAGAAGTTTTTTTCATGGTCATACTCCTGAAATAAAAATTAAAAACGAAAAAAGCGAACGTATGCCGGAGAAGGCCGGCAGCCTGTGCAGGCCGTCTGAAAGAAGCCTCAACGAAGTGCAACCGCTTTGCGCCCCTTTTCAGACGGCCTGTATTCTTTACGGCTTGTCTGCCGCCTGCCTGCGCCGCGCCAGCAGCGCATCGAGCGAGAACCTGCCCGCACCCTGCAACAGCAGCGGCAGCAGCAGAATCAGATAAACCACAGCCATTTTGTAACCGTTGTCGCAGACGTTGTAGCCGTTGCCCGCGTGCACCGCATACCAAGCCACCGCCGTCAGCACCATCAAAGCCGCCGCTCCCAAGCGCGTAAACAGGCCGAACACCAGCAGCAGCGGCACCAGCAGCTCCGCACCCATCGCCAGATTCCAGCTCAAACCGGCAGGCAGCAGATCGAAAGGAAACGGAAACGCCTCGCGGATGTCGGCAAACCAGTTTTCGCCGCGCCATTTTTCCAAGCCCGCTTCTCCGAACTCGTAGGCGGCAAACAGACGCAGCGCCAGCAGCGCAACGCCCTGCCCCAATCCCTGCGTACTGCGGCACAAACAAGTTTGTTTCATTGCAAATATCCTTTTCGTCACATCATACACGAGTAGACGGCCATACCGCCGAATCCTTACGGCACATCAGCAAATTTTTTACAACAAGAAATCAAGCAAATGAATAAAAAGAAATATTGTTTGATTTCCTGCCCACAGGAAAACAGACGGACAAACAGCAAAACAAAAACAAAATAAAAATGCCGCCGTTCAAACCACAACAAACGGCAGCATGACAGATTTTCAGACGGCCTCTTGCCCGCAAAACGGCAAACGAGCGCGTCACCAAACCGTATCCGCCCCAAACAAAAAAAGCCCGAACATTGCGTTCGGGCTTGCTTATTCATTCGGGCAAAGGCATCAGCCGCCGATACCGGCCAGCAGCGCTTTCGATTTGGCCTGGATTTCGCCGGAGGACTCTTCAATCAGCTCGTACAGCGTTTCGCGCGCCGCATCGGGGTCGCCGATTTCGATATACATCTCGGCCAATTCGTATTTGGCTTCCAAGGGCGCGGTCATGCCGACAGACTCGGAAACAAACGCGGGCTTGTCTTCGCTGGCGGCTTGTGCGGCATCCAGGCTGCCCCAGTCGATAACCAGATCGTCGGCGCTTTCAAGCTGGGCGTCGTCGAAAGTAACCGTGTCGGCCAAGCCGATTTCCGCATCGTCCTGCCAATCGCCGGCGGGAGCCTGCGGCGCTTCGGCAACGGGTTCGGCCGCCAATTCGGCAGCGGCAAACGGATCGGCCAAAGGCTCGGCTTCGGCCACACCGACGGCTTCCGGCTCGATCTGCAGAGCAACTTCCGCCGCAGGTTCGGGCTCGGCAAACGCGGCAAAATCGCCGACAGGTGCCGCGGCTTTCACGGTTTCAACTAGGCCGAAATCGGGCAAATCGGCTGCGGGCGCAACGGTTTCCACGGTTTCCGCAACATCGAATCCCGACAGGTCGGCCGCGGGTGCGATAGTTTCCGCAGTATCGACAAGGCCGAAGTCCGACAGATCCGCTGCGGGCTGATCGGCCGTCTGAACAGGCTCGGCAGGCGCTTCAACCGCGTCAAACGACACTTCCTGCATATCGAACGCAAGCGCAGGTTCTTCAACGACAACGGTTTCCACAGCCTCCGCCGCTTCATTCGGGAACGCGGCTTCAAGCGTTTCGCTTGGCGGCGCAAAATCCAAAGCGGGCTCGGCGGCAGCAAACGGCTCGGGTTCGGCAACAGGTGTTTCAATAGTTTCCGGCACTTCGGCAGCAGGCGCGATTGCCACGCTTTCGAAATCGAAATCCAGCGGCGCGGCTTCGTCGGCTGAGGCCGTCTGAACCGTTTCCCCAACAAACGCAGCGGGTGCGGGCTCTGCCGCAGCCTGCGGCTCGACGGCAAACTCTTCAACGGCAAACGCCAAAGGCTCTTCTTCAGCTGCGATGCCGCCCGTACCCGCCCAAGAAACGGTTTCTTCTACGGTGACGCCAACATCGGCAACGGGTTCGGCGGCAAATGCGGGCGGCTCGGCTTCAAGCGCGGTTTCGGGGCGGGCAAATTCGGCAGTCGCCCAAGAAACGGCGGCGGGCTCTTCCTCTGCCGCTGCGGTTTGCACCGCAAACGCTTCGGCCTCGGGTTCGAAAGCCTGCGGCGCGGCGATGTCTGCTGCGGGTTCTGCAAAAACAACTTCTTCTACTGCTACTGCGGCAGGTTCGGCCGCTGCGGGCGCAGGCGCGGCAGGCTGCGGCGCGGGCTCGGTTTTTTTGACTGCAAATTCGTCGGGCTCGAACACGCTTTCGGTCGACTCGATGCTGTCCCAGTCGGCATTGGCGCGGCGGCGGGTTTCTTCGTCGTCGGTCACCGCGCTGCTCATGATACCAACCTGCTGCTGATCGAGATCGAGTGCGCCGAGGTTCAGATCAAAATCGGCCGCGCTTTCGATCGGGCCGCTCTCGGCGTTGTCGAAGAATACGATATCGTCTTCGATATCGTCGTCGATAAATTCGTTTTCCGCTGCCTGGTTTTTGGTAATCGGCGCTTTCGGTTTTTCGGGTTTGGCAACAGGCTGGTGCAGGCGGATGCCGTCCTGCTGGTCGAAAGGCGATTCTTCGTCTTCCGCCGCAGCGGTTTTCGACGCGGATTTACGGCCGAGCAGCAGCTTGGCCAGCAGCAGCAGAACGGTCAGACCGAGGCCGCCTGCCAGCACCCATTTCCACAGGAAGCTTCCGCCCTCGCCTTCTTCTTCAACAGGCTCTTGCGTCTGCGCGGGAGCGGCGGGCTGCTCGTTTTGCGTGTCTTCGCCGACAGGGGCGGGAGCAGGTTCGGAAGTCTGCGCATCCTGTTCCTGCGGCGGCATTGCGCTGTTTTCCGCTTCGTCGGGGACGGTTTCGGGCTCGGGTTTGGCCGCTTCGGGCGCAGCTTCCGGCTTGGGCGCTTCCGGTTGGGGTTTGGCTTTTTCGACAGGTGCTTTTGCCGCTTCGGCATTTTCAGACGGCACGGCGGACATGGCCGAAGACGGTTTGAAACCGGCAGGCAGGGTCAGCACCGTACCGGCAAGGAGGCGGTTGGGATTGCCGCCGAGTTTTTTCGGATTGGCTTTAATCAGGGCACGCACGGCCTGATCGGGCGACATATTGTCCGGCCGCAGCTGGTCGGCAATGATAAAGAGGGTTTCGTTCGACTGAACGGTGTGGCGGCCGGGTTCTGCCGTTTTCGCTTCGGCCTGCTTGGGCTCGGCCGGTTTTTCAGACGGCTTCTGTGCTTTGGCAGCCTCGGCAGCCTTCTCTTTCTTGGCTGCGGCTTCTTCTTTCGCTTTGCTTTGCTCTTCGCGTGCGGGCTTGGCCGCCTCTTCTTTTTTCTCGTCCTTTTTCGCCTGCGCCGCCACGGCGGCTTTCGCTTTCGGGCTGGCGGGGTCAAGCACGGCGGTGTACTGGCGCGACTGGCCTTTGACGCTCATTTGGAAGACGATAACGGGATCTTTGATCGCGGCAGCGGAGCTGAGGCTGACCACGGCATCGTTGCCCGATTTGCGCACGTTGGCTTTCAGACGGCCGTCTGAAAAGGCGGGCTTGGTGCCTTTGAGCAGCTCTTTGGCTTCTTTGCCGGTGATGGTGACGGTGCCGGAAAACGGTTCGCCCAAACCGGAATTGACGCGCAGCCCGCCCAGCGCGGCCGGGGCTCCCGATGATGCCAACAGCGATACGGACAACGCTATCAGCTTAATTTTACTGTTCGCTTTCAAAATTCATCCCTCTTTGACTGCGGCGCGATTGCGGCCGCGTGGCTTTTACAGCCGCGTATCATAGCTTTGATTGCACATTCTTGCCAAATTTAACACGGTAAAAATGACGCTTATGCCTTTTTCATGTGGCTATCATGCGATTGTTTGCACACGTATCTTTGTCGAACGGCCGTTTTTCCGTTTCGGCGGCGGCCAAAACAGGTGCAAAAAGAAGCGCGGGTCTGTATGATGGCGGTTTTCATTTTGCCGCCGTTTTTGCACATGAAAGCAGCAACCGACCTGATTGCCGTCATTCTTTTTTTCCTGACCTACATCCTCACCAAAAACATTATTTGGGCGACAGCCGTCGCCGTTGCCGCAGGCATCGCCCAGGCGGCGTTTTTATGGTGGAAATTCCGCCGTCTCGAAACCATGCAGTGGCTGAGCCTGCTGCTGATAGTCGTCTTCGGCGGCGCAACCATCCTCACGGGCGACCGCACCTTCATCATGTGGAAACCCACCCTGCTCTTTTGGTGCGGCGCGGCGGCGATGGCGGCAGCGGCGCTGATGAAGAAAAACGGCCTGCGCGCCCTCTTGGGCAAGGAAATCGAGCTGCCCGACGCGGTATGGAAAAAGCTCACAGCCGCATGGATTGCCTTTCTGGCCGCGATGGGCGCCATCAACCTCGCCGTCGCCTACCCCTTTACCGCCGAACGCGAAGCCGTTTGGAACAACTACAAATTCTTCGGTTCCACCACCCTGATGTTTCTTTTCTTTCTGGCGCAGGGCATCTACCTGAGCCGCCACCTCACGCAGGAACAAAAAAATGACTGAACAATACTACATGCTCTTGGCCACCGACGACGAAGACGTGCGCGAAGCCCGCGCCCAAGCCCGCCCCGCCCATCTGGCGCGGCTGGAACAGCTCCAAGCCGAAGGCCGCCTGCTCACCGCCGGCCCCAATCCCATGCCCGACGATCCCGACAGCGTTTCCGGCAGCCTGATTATCGCCGCCTTCGATTCGCTCGATGCCGCGCAGGAATGGGCGGAACAAGACCCCTACGTCGAAGCGGGCGTTTACGCCGAAATGCTCATCAAGCCCTACAAGGCCGTTTTCAAATAACGGAGCGGGCATGGAACAGGAAATTCAGACGGCCTTGCAGCACCTGCATCCCGACGTATTCGAATTTGCCGACGAAAGCCACCTCCACGCGGGGCACGCCGGCAACACAGGCGGCGGCCACTACCGCGTCCTTATTGTCAGCGCCGCTTTCGAAAGCCTGCCCCGCCTTCAACGCCAGCGCATGGTCAAAGAACCGCTCGACGCCCTCTTCAAAGCCGGCCGCATCCACGCCCTCGCCATCCGCGCCCTCACCCCCGACGAATTTTTCAACTGACCCACCCAAAGCGAGAAAACCATGAAAAAAACCCACATTGCCCAAGCACTGCTCATCACCGCCCTCTCCGGCAGCCTGGCCGCGCAAACCCTGGTAACGGTAAACGGCACCAAAATCGACAGCAGCGAAATCGACCGCCAGGTCAAACTCATCCGCGCACAAAACCCCAAAGTCCCCGACGGCCCCGAAATCCGCGACGAACTGCTCGGCGACACCGTCACCCGCATATTGGTTGCCCAAGAAGCACGCCGTCTGAAACTCGACCAGAGCGCCGAATTCAAAACCGCCTCCGAAAACGCCCGCAAAGCCGCGCAAAAAGCCGGCGACGACAAAAAAGCCGGCTTCAAACAACAATGGGAAGACTTCCAAAACGAGCTGCTCAACCAAGCCTTCGCCGCCCACATCGTCCAAACACAGCCCGTCAGCGAAGCTGACGCCCGCAAAACCTACGACGAAATGCAGGCCTACTACAAAGGCAGCGAACAAATCCAACTCGGCGAAATCATGACCCCGAAAAAAGCGGATGCCGAACAAGCTGTTAAAGACCTGAAAGCGAAAAAACCCTTCGCCGACACCGCCCGCAAATACTCCGCCGACCCCGCAGCCAAACAAAACGGAGGCATCAACAGCGAATACGACGCCCTCAAAGACCTCGAAAAAGCCGCGCCGCCCGTTTACGCCGCCGTCAAAGACCTGAAAAAAGGCCAGTTCACCGCCACACCCGTCAACGGCAACGGCGTATACGGCGTCTTCTACATCAACGACCGCCGCCCCATGCAGATTCCCGCCTTCGACCAAGTCAAAGCCGGCATCACCCAAAACATGATGCAGCAGAAACTCGAAAACGCCGTCGGCAGCCTCTACCAAAAAGCCACCATCACCCCGGCCAAATAAACCCACAGGACACACCATGAAACACAAACCGCTGCTCACCTTCATCGCCCTGGCCGCCGCCGGCATCGCCGCCGCGGCCGCCCCCAAAATCGACGGCGCCCGCATCGACGTCCTCCTCAAACAAATGACCGAAATGGCGCCCGAAGGCGCGGGCGAGCCCCCTGCCGACATCCGCGCCCAAATCGAAAAAAGCCTGGCCGCCGACGAAGTCCTCAAAGCCGAAGCCCTCAAAGCCGGACTCGACAAACAACCCGAAGTCCGCGCCCGCTGGCAAAACGCCGAAGCCCGATTTTACGCCGACCAATACGCCGACCACCTCGCCGCCACCGTCACCGTAGACGACGCCGAACTGCGTGCCGCCTACGCCGAACAGACCCGCGCCGTCAAGCTGCAACAGGTCGGTTTCCCCACCGAAGCCGAAGCCCTCGCCGCCCAACAGCTGCTGCTCAAAGGTCTCAGCTTCGAAAAACTGATGGAGCGCCACCCCAACCCCGCGCAGGCGCAGCTTGCCAAACCCGTCGCCCTGGCCGAACTGCCGCCCGAACTGGCCGCCGCAGCCGCCCCCATGCAGCGCGGCGAAATCAGCCGCAAGCCCGTCCCCTTCCAAGGCGGCTTCTACCTGCTGAAAATCGCCGCCGTCGAACAGGCCGCCGACGCCCCTCCTTTCGACCAGCTCAAAGACCAAATCGCCGCCCTGCTCAAACAGCGAAAAACGCAGGAAAAAATCGCCGCCCTGCTCAAAGAACACGGCATCGAAATGTAAATCTGCCGCAGGCAAAAGGCCGTCTGAAACCCGTTTTTCAGACGGCCTTGTTTCCCCGCACGCTTTCCCGCAAAACACCAAACCCGTGCACATCACCGCGCGACGTCCTGCCAAAACGACAAAAGGCCGTCTGAAACCATACGCAGGAGGTTCCAGCCCAAGCGGTGCACACGTTCCATGCGATGCCTGCCATCCGCACAAAGGCCGTCTGAAACCCACGTCCCGACAACACAAGCGCCCCATCCGCCCTAAAACCCGCGTACGACGCCGTACGACGTCCTGCCAAAACAGCAAGAGGCCGTCTGAACATTCCCTTTCAGACGGCCTCTTGCCCTTTCAGATTCAGACGGCCTCCGCCACCAGCTCCGCTATTTTTTCGCTCGCCCCCCGATGCCGCGCGACAAAGCCGGCGGCACGGGCGGCGAAGGGCGCGCGTCCGGATTCACCGTCCAGCCACTGCCGCGCCGTGTCCAGCCATTCTTCCGCGTCCGCCACCTGATGCGCCGCGCCTGCCGCCAGCGCCTCGGCGCAGACGGCGGCGAAGTTGTAGGTGGAAAAACCAAACATCACGGGCTTGCCGCAAGCCATCGGCTCGATGGGGTTTTGACAGCCGCTGTCCACCAGGCTGCCGCCGACAAATACCGCGTCGGCCATCGCGTAATAGGCGTAAAGCTCGCCCATGCTGTCGCCTATCCACACCTGCGTGTCGGCAGCTATGGCCTGTCCGCTGCTGCGCCGCTGCGTACGGAAACCGAGCGATAAGGCCGTCTGAAACGCGTCGTCGAAGCGTTCGGGATGGCGCGGCACGACAACCAGCAGCGCATCGCCGCGGTATTCCCGCCACGCGCGCAGCAGCAAAGCCGCTTCGTCTTCGCCGTGGTAAAAACGCGTGCTGCCGCACACCAGCACCTTGCGCCCGCCCGCCAGTGCGCGGAACTGTGCGCCCAAAGCGAGCTGCCCGGTCGGCGGCGCGATGTCGTATTTGGTGTTGCCGCACACCACGGGAGCAGCCGCACCGAGGCTTTTCAGACGGCCTGCATCGGCCTCACTCTGCGCGTAGCAGCCCGCGAGCGACTGCATGGCGGGGCGGATAAGGGAAGCGGCTTTTTGGTAGCCGCGCAGCGATTTTTCCGACAGGCGGGCGTTGGCGAGAAACAGGGGAACGCCTTGCGCGGCGCAGGCGGCGGCCAAGTGCGGCCAGATTTCCGTTTCCATCAGAATGCCCAAACGCGGCCGGTGTTCGGCAAGAAACTGCGCGACGTATTCGGGCTTGTCGTAAGGCAGATAGCGGCATTGCGCGTCGGGATACAGGCTTTCGGCGGCGGCGCGGCCGGTGGGCGTCATTTGTGTCAGCAGCAGCGGCGCGTCGGGAAAACGGCGGCGCAGCGCGGCCAGCAGCGGCGCGGCGGCGCGGGTTTCGCCGACCGACACCGCGTGCAGCCAAATCGGATTCCGCACAGGCGCGGGATGCGGCACGCCGAAGCGCTCGCCCCAATGTTCGAGATAGGCGGGATTTTTGCGCGCGCGGCGGCGCAGATAGCGGCGGATCAGCGGCGGCGCGATGCGCCACAGGCTGCGGTAGAGAAAGGAGAGCAACATTAGGAAGAGGCCGTCTGAACAAAAGCGTATTGTAGCTTTTAACTTCGTTGAAGCCACGCTGAGACCTTTGCAAAATCCCCCCAAAATCCCCTAAATTACCACCAAGACATTTAGGGGATTTTCCATGAGCACCTTCTTCCGGCAAACCGCACAAGCCATGATTGCCAAACACATCGACCGCTTCCCACTATTGAAGTTGGAACCAACTGAGCTAATCACCCGTGCTTCTCAGCGAAGCGCGGATTAAACCAAATCCGCGCAGGGGGCGCAAGCGCTATTTTCGGCGCTCTGTTCAATGCGTTGAATTATCGTGTTTTTAATTTACCGTCCTGCCGCGCCCCTTTCAGAGGGGCGCGCTTTATTGTAGTCTCCCGCTTTTTTCAGACGGCCTCTTATGCCCACACTGCCCGCCCTTTCCGCCGCCCTTTCCCGTTTTCAGACGGCCTTATTGCAACCGCAGGAGGCGCAGCGCGCCGTTTTGCGCGACATCGTGCAATCGGGCGGCGGCAGCCTTTTCGGACGGCGGCACGGTTTTTCCCGCATCGGCGGCTACGAAGATTTCGCCCGCGCCGTGCCCGTATCGGATTATGAGGGCTTGCGCAGCCTGATAGAACGCGCCGCGGCGGGCGAAGCGGGCGTGCTCACCACGGAAAACCCCGTCTGCTTCGAGGAAACGGGCGGCAGCACGGGCGGCGCGAAACTCATTCTCTATACCGAAAGCCTCTATGCCGCCTTCCGCCGCGCCGTACTGCCCTGGCTGGCGGATGTGCGGCGGCGGCGGCCTGCGGCCTTTGCGGGCAGGCTGTTTTTTATCGTCAGCCCCGCCGCGCGCGGCCGCACGCACACCTCAGGCGGCATCCCCATCGGCAGCGGCAGCGATTTGGACTATTTCGGCCGCGAAACCGCTGCCGCGCTGCTGCCGCGCGTGCTGTTTCTGCCCGAGCTGCTGTCGGCGCAAAGCGCGCAGGAATGGCAGCTTGCCTGCGCGCGCCTGCTGCTGGGCGCGGCGGATTTGAGCTTTGTTTCCGTGTGGAGTCCGACCATGCTGCTGCTTTTTGTGCAGGCCATGCAGACGCATCAGGACGACATTCTGCCGCACATCACCGACCCGCGCCGCCGCGCCCTGCTCTCCCGCGCCCTGTCGCGCGACACGCCCGACACCCGCGCCATCTGGCCGCGCCTCGACACCGTCAGCTGCTGGACAAGCCACACCGCCGCCGCGCCCGCCGATACGCTGCGGCGGCTGTTTCCCCATGTGTTTGTCGAAGGCAAAGGGCTGCTGGCGACGGAGTTTGCGGGCAGCATTCCCTTTGCCCCGCACGGAAGGCCGTCTGAAAGGCCGTCTGAAAACGCCAACGGCCTTTCAGACGGCCTCCCCACGCTTCTAGCCATAGACAGCCATTTCTACGAATTTGCCGGCGCCGACGGCATCGTGCCCGCCTGGCAGACGCGCGCAGGCGGCAATTACCGCCTGATTGTCACCACCCAGGGCGGGCTGTACCGCTACGACACGGGCGATTATGTGCGCGTGCACGCACTGCACGGCGGCGTACCCGAAATCGAATTTGTCGGACGCGGCAGCCTGTCCTGTGATTTGTGCGGCGAAAAGCTCAACGAAGCCTTTGTCCGCACCGCCATGGAAACCGTGTCGCCCGATTTGGCGCAACGCGCCCTGTTGCAGGGCGTGCAGGACAATCCGCCGTATTACCGCCTATTGTCGGCCGATGCCGAAACGATGCAAAACCATGCTCTGGCGGCGCGGCTGGACGAGGCGCTGGCCGCCAACCCGCAATACGCCTACGCCCGCCGCACCGGCCAGCTCGCCGCCCTGCGGGTGCACTTCTGCGCCGACCCGCAGGCTTACGCGGCGCGTTTTTTCCGCGAGGAACAGCGCTTTGCCGTGCGCAAAATCCCGCTGCTGCTGCCGCCCGCGGCGGAAGGCGGAGAGGCCGTCTGAAAAGGCCGGTCAGGCTTTCAGACGGCCTCAAAACGCATAGAAAACAAAGAAAAAAGGAACAACTCATGAACACTCCCGACACTCCCGCCGCCAACGGCCTGCACAATTACTGGTACATCGCCGCGCGCGAAAAAGACGTGCGCAAAAAGCCGCAGGCCGTGCGGCTTTTCGGGCGGCACTACGCCGTTTTCCATCAGGGCGGCGGCCGCTATGCCGCGCTTGTCGACTGCTGCCCGCACCGCAACGTGCCGCTGTCGATCGGCAAAGTGGAAAACGGCTGCCTGCGCTGCGCCTACCACGGCTGGTCGTTCGACGGCGAAGGCAGGCTGGCGGAGATTCCCGCCCTGTGCGGCTGCGCCACGCCCGACGTGCGCGTGCCCGCCGTACACTGCACCGCGCAGGACGGCTATGTCTGGCTGTGTATCGGCACGCCCGCCGCGCCCGCGCCGCTGCCCTTCGCCTGCCTGGACGAGGCGGGCTACACCACCTTCCGCATGAAAACCCGCTTTGCCGCGCCCGTCGACTGGTGCTTGGAAAACTTCCTCGACTGCCCGCACGCGGTGTATGTGCACAACTCCTGGTTCCGCGCCCCCACCGGCAAACCCGTGCGTGCCCTGCTGCGGCGCAATGCCGACGGCGCGCAAATCGAATACGCAAACGAGCCGCGCGAAAAAAGCCTGGTGTGGAAGCTGCTGCAAAACAGCGATACCGAAATGTCGCACACCGACCGCTTCATCTCCCCCGCCACCTCGCGCGTCGACTACCGCTTCTCCGACGGCAAACACTACATCGTCACCTCCTCCTGCACGCCGCTGGACGAGGACACCACCGAAGTGCACACCGTCGTCAGCTACAAATTCGGCCGTCTGAACCCGCTTATCCGCCTCGTTTTCGAGCCGCTGTCGCACTTCATCATCGGCCAGGACGTCGCCATGATGAAACAGCAGCGCGACAATATCGACCGCTTCGGCGGCCGCGCGCGATTCTGCAACAGCGCCGCCGACCTCCTGATGCCCGAAATCACCTCATGGCGGCAAACCCTCGCCGCAGGCGGAGAACCCGAAGCCGCAGGCATCGTGCGCGAACAGGAGCTGCATTTGTGAAACGCGCCTTTCAGACGGCCTCCCTCGCCATGCTCGCCGCCTCGCTGATGTTTTATGTCTGGCAGAATCATTTCGCCGCAGCGGGCGGGCAAATCGCCCTGCCCAAAGCCCTGTGGCTGGGCGCAACCGTCCTGTTCTGGCTGGTGCTGCCGCCCTTCGTTTTCTGCTCCCGCCACGTTTCAGGCCGTCTGAAAGCCGCCTACCTCCTTTTCTGGCTGCCCATGCTCGCCCGCGCCCTCGCCGAAATCGTTTTGATGTACGGCCTCAACCGCTGGCAGTACGCCTACGGCATCGCCCACGACCTGCTCAGCATCGCCATCCTCCTGCCCGCCGCCTGGCTGTGCCGCCGCGAAACCCCGCGCCCGCTCGCCGCCCACCTTGCCGTGCTCGCCGCCATGTTCGCCGCCGAAACCTGTTTCGCCGCCTACATCGCCGCCTTCCACCGCCACCACCCGCACGCCGAAGTATGGTTTATCGGCTGGGAAACGCCGCATCTGGCCAACCAAACCGCCACCGCCCTCCTCGTCGCCGCCCTCGCCTTCTGGCTGATCCGTCTGACCCGCAAACTGCCATGAACAAACTCACCACCCGCACCCTCGCCCCGCAAACCCTGTCCGCGCAACAAACCGCCGCACTCTACGCCCTCTACGGGCGCTACTACGGAGGCACCACGCCCGAACTCTTCCGCCGCGACCTCGGCGAAAAAGACCATATCCTGCTGCTCGAAGACACCGACGGACAAATACGCGGCTTCACCACCCTCAAAACCATCCCCTTCACCGACAACGGCCGAGCCGCCCGCGCCGTTTTCTCCGGCGACACCGTTATCGACCACCGCTATTGGGGCGAACAAACCCTGCCGCTGGCCTGGTGCGCCCTGGCAGGCCGTCTGAAAGCGCAAATGCCCGACGCCCCGCTCTACTGGCTCTTAATCGTCAAAGGCGACCGCACCTACCGCTACCTCAACGTATTCAGCAAAACCTACTACCCCAACCGCCGCCACCCCACCCCGCCCGACGTGCAGGAGCTCATCGACCGCCTCGCCGCCGACCGCTTCGGCGCGCACTACCACGCCGAAAGCGGCCTCGTGCGCTACCCGCAATCGCAAGGCCACCTGAAAAGCGAATGGCTGAACGAAAAAACCGCCGCCCACCCCGAAGCCGCCTACTTCCGCCGCCGCAACCCCCGCCACGCCGAAGGCGAAGAACTCGTCTGCCTCACCCTGCTCGAAACCGACAACCTGCGCTCCTTCGCCCTGCGCGGCTTCCTCGACGGACTGGCGCAGGGCGCTTTGTAAACAACCGCAACCCGCCTGTGCAGACAACGAAAAGGCCGTCTGAAAGCCGGTTTTGGCTTTTCCAGACGGCCTTCGGGGCAACGGCAATCCGCGCCCTCCCCTGCGCTCCCAAGCGCGGGGGAGGGTTGGGGTGGGGGTGGCAGGCCGCAGGACTGCTTTTGTACCGCCGCCCGCAAAAGTCACCGCAGCGGTGAGAGCCCCCACCCTAGCCCTCCCCCGCGAGCGGGAGAGGGAACGCTGTTGTTCCGACAGGTTTCAGCAACGTCATTCCCGCGCAGCCTGATTGTAGGTCGGATACTCGTATCCGACGTTTCCCCGCAAGGGGAAAATCCGCGTTCCATCACGCCGCTGCCGCCCCATGCCGCCCTTGCGGCCGGCCGTCGGATTCAAGAATCCGACCTACGGTGTGCGTTGCTTGTTAAAGGCCGTCTGAAAACCCTGTTTCGGTTTTTTCAGACGGCCTTTCTGCGTAGGCGGGAGCAGACTCCGCGTCAGCCGTGTTCGTGCCCGCCGTGGGCGCAGCCGCAGCCGCAGGCGTGGGCTTCGTGCCATTCGTCTTCGCTGCCGTCGAAGTCTTCGGCTGCGTCGAAATCTCCGTTTTCCGCCAGCGCGGCGACTTCGGCCAAATCCTGCGCGCCTTCGACCCAGAAGCAGGGTTCGCCCTCGGCTGCGTCGGGCGGCAGGACGGCGGCTTGGCCGTCGTGCCAGGCGATCCAGTAGCCGTTGGCCGTCTGAAAAAAGCGGGCGTCGGGGTGGATGGTTTCGCCCTCCGTGCCCGCAAGCATGCGTTCGGCGATGTCGGTTTGGAAGGGGAGTGTGTTCATGGTGATGTCTTTTCTATCTATACGGTTTGTCAAACGGGCTTTCAGACGGCCTCCTAGTCGGTCTGAAAGCCTTCTTCGCCTGCGCCGTCGTTCAGGGCGATTTCGATTTCGCCGTAGTCCTGCGGCTGGCTGAGGCGCACCAGCCCTTCTTTGGCCAGTTCGAGCAGGGCGATGAAGCTGACGACGACGTAGGCCGCGCCTTGTTCGGGGCGCAGCATCTCGGAGAAGCGGCAGGGGGCGTGTTGCAGGCGGCGCAGGATGTCGCTCATCTGCGCGCGCACGGACAGGGCTTCGCGCACGACCTGATGGCTTTTGTTGTGGCTGGCGCGGGAGAGGATGGCGAGCCAGGCTTGGGTGAGGTCGGCCGTCTGAACTTCGGGCAGACGGGTTTCGACGGCGATTTCCAGCGGCAGATACGCCCAGGCAAAATCGCGTCCGGCACGCGGCAGCGCGTCCAAGCCCTGCGCGGCGAGTTTCATTTGTTCGTAGGCCAAGAGGCGGCGGACGAGTTCGGCGCGGGGGTCGGCGGCTTCTTCGTCTTCGGCCTCAGGCGGCGCGGGCAGGAGCAGGCGCGATTTGATTTCGATGAGCACGGCGGCCATCAGCAGGTATTCGGCGGCCAAATCGAAACGCTGCGCTTCGATTTGCGCGATGTAGTGCAGGTATTGCTCGGTAATCCGCACCATCGGGACGTCGAGCACGTCGATGTTTTGTTTGCGGATAAGGTAGAGCAGCAGATCGAGCGGCCCCTGGAAGCTGCCGAGGACGATTTTCAGCGCGTCGGGCGGGATGAACAAATCCTGCGGCACGTCGCTGACTGGCTGGCCGAATATCCAGGCGACGGCGCTTTCAGACGGCCTCTGCACGGCTTCGGCGTTCACGGCCGCTCTCCGCCGCCGGCCAGCAGGCGGCGGATTTTGGCGATGGTTTGGCGCGAGACGGCGTTGCGCGTTTCGTCGGAGGCGCCGTCCGCACAGGACACCGCGCCGCACAAATGGGCGTAGGGCAGGCCGAGTTCGCGCGAGAGCACGGCTTCGGGCATGCCGGTCATGCCGAACACGTCGACGCCGTCGTTTTTCAGACGGCGCATCTCGGCGAGGGTGGGCGTGCGCGGCCCTTGCAGGCAGCCGTACACGGCCTGCGGCACGATGTCTTCGCCGCTTTCGGCGGCCAAATCGAGCAGGGTGGCGCGCAGGGCGGCATCGTAGGGTTCGGTGAAATCGGTGTGCACCACGCCGCACGCGTCGTTTTCAAAAAAGGTGGCGGCGCGGCCGCAGGTGTAGTCGATCAGATCGTGGGGCAGAACCAGCGTGCCTGCGGGCAGATCGGGATGAAGCGAGGTGACGGCGGACACGGCAACGATGCCGGAAACGCCGAGCGAGTGCAGCGCCCAGATGTTGGCACGATAGTTGATTTCGTGCGGCGCGAGGGTGTGGTTGAGGCCGTGGCGGGCGAGAAAGACGATGTCGCGCCCGAGTGCGCGGCCGATAAGCAGCGGCGCGGAAGGCAGGCCGTAGGGCGTGCGCACGATGCGCCGCCCTGCGGTTTCGAGTTCGGGAATGCGTGAGAGGCCGCTGCCTCCGATAACGGCTAACATGGCAAAGTCCGTCGGAATAAAAAAGGCGGCATTGTAAACGAAGAGCGCAAAGGCCGTCTGAAAAACGCGGCCGGCGGGTTTTCAGACGGCCGCCAACTGCGTCTGCCTTTTCCGCTATACTCCCGCGCCACAACAATCCTGCGGAGCTTAGCCATGACACCGTCTCTTTCCAATCACGATAACGGACACGCCGCGCCGCTTTTGGTGCTCGGCTGCGTGGTTTTCGGACTGGGCAGCCTGATTGTCCGCTTCGTGCCCGTGGGCGCGTATGCCGTGGCCTGGTGGCGGCTCTTGGTGGCGGGCTTCGTATTTTGGCTGCTCGCCCGCCGCTTCGGCCAGAAGCTGCCGCAAAGCCGCGCGGCGGTACGCTATGCCCTGATTTCCGGCGCGGCGCTGGGTTTCGATCTGGCGCTGTGGCACGAAAGCATCTACGCCGTCGGCCCGGGCATCTCCACCCTGCTCAACAGCCTGCAAATCTTTTTCCTCACCGCCATCGGCTTTTTCTTTTTCAACGAGCGCCTCGGCCGCATTCAGACGGCCGGGCTGCTGTTGGCCGTGTGCGGCGTGGCGATGATTGCCGCGCCCGAATCGGGCAGCAACGCCAAAGCGGCCTGGGGCTTTGTCAGCGGCATTGTTTCGGGCGCAATGCTGGCGCTGTCGATGGTGTTCGTGCGCAAAACCCAGCAGACCGAAGCCGCGCCGCTGTCTCCCGTGATGATGCTGGTGAGCGCGGGCGGCGTGCTGGCGCTCACCCTGCCCGCGCTGGTGTTCGACTGGGGGCGGCTCTATCCCGAAACGCCGCGCGACATCCTGCTGGTATTGGTTTACGGCGTGGTAATGCAGTGTTTCGCCTGGGGGCTGATTGCCTACGCCATCCCGCTTCTGTCGCTCTCGCTCACCGGCCTGCTGCTGCTCTCCGAACCCGTGGCCGCGCTGCTGATCGACTGTTTTTTGCTGGGCAAACCGATAGCCGCCGTGCAGTGGTGCGGCGCCGCTCTCACCCTCTTTTCCATCTACCTCGGTTCGCTGAAAACGGCGCGCTAAACGCGGCGGGCGCGTGCCGCCCATTTCGTGTAGAATCGCGCCTTTTTCAAGGCCGTCTGAAAGCCGCAGCATCCCGATGAACCCCTTTGCCCAAGCCCTGTCCGCCGCGCTCGAGTTGTGCGTCGCCTCGAAAGAAATCACCGAAAACGGCGGCAGCGCCGGTTTCTTCTACCGCGAAGCGCCCGTTTTCGACAACGACAGCGGCTGGCGCTTTTTCAGCGGCGACGAAAGCGACGAATACGCCGCCGACCCCGAAAATTTCGCCGTCTGCCCGCTTGCCGACATCCTCGCCGCCTGCCCCGAAATCCGACCCCTGCCCGCAGAACGCGAAGGCGCGTGGGAATGGGACGGCGAAGCCTACGTTCCCGCCGAAGGCTGGCAGCCGCAAAACTGAATCCCCGTTTTTCAGACGGCCTCTGTGCTTCATCAGGCCGTCTGAAACTATTTTTAAAAAGGAAAACTCCATGAACATCATCGAACCGAATCTCGACGGCAGCCAACTGCGCATCGGCATCGTCCAAGCCCGTTTCACCAACGAAGTCGGCTCCGCCATGCTCGCAGCCGCCGTCGCCAAACTCAAAACCCTCGGCGTGCAGGACGACAACATCACCGTCACCACCGTGCCCGGCGCGCTGGAAATCCCGCTGGTGCTGCAATCGATGGCCGGCACGCAGCAGTTTGACGCCCTCATCGCCCTGGGCTGCGTTATCCGCGGCGAAACCTACCACTTCGAGCTGGTATCCAACGAATCGGCCGCCGGCATCACCCGCACCACCCTCGATTACAGCATCCCCGTTGCCAACGCCGTGCTCACCACCGAAAACGACGAACAGGCGCACGCGCGAATCGTCGAAAAAGCCGAAGACGCCGCCGTCGTTGCCGTCGAATGCGGCAACCTCATCAACTTCTTCCTCGGCGAACAGGACGACTGAGGCCGTCTGAAACCGTCCGAATCCCGCCCGCAAAAGGATACCCCATGAAACCCAGCAGCCCCCGCCGCCGTGCCCGCGAATTTACCGTGCAGGCGCTTTACCAGGCCGCCGTCAACGGCACGTCCGCGCCCGAAGTCGCGCAAAACATCCGCGAAGCCTCCGACTTCCGCCGCGCCGACGGCGAACTCTTCACCGCCCTCTTCTTCGGCGCGCACGCCAACAGCGGCGAATATATGCAGATCATCCGCCCCCTGCTCGACCGCGACGAAAAAGACGTCAACTCCGTCGAACGCGCCGTTTTGCTGATGGCCTGCCACGAACTTTCCGCCATGCCGGAAACGCCATACCCCGTGATCATCAACGAAGCCATCGAAGTCACCAAAACCTACGGCGGCACCGACAGCCACAAATTCGTCAACGGCATCCTCGACAAACTCGCCGCCCAGCTGCGGCCGAACGATCCGAAACGCAACTGACGCCGCAAGCGGCACAAAAGGCCGTCTGAAAACCCATCGGGCTTTCAGACGGCCTTTTTGTCTGCCGATACGGTTGCGGCGGATAAGCCCCATCGGATAACAGGCAGGGTACGCGGCAACGCACGCGGTTTTCCAACCGTAAGGCCGTCTGAAAACCCCGAAACAGGACTTTCAGACGGCCTTTTATGAATCCCGCGCCTACTGTGCGTGTTTGCGATACCAGGCGACAAACTCGTCGGGCTTGGCGAAGCCCAACAGCGCCTCGCTGCGGCTGCCGTCAGCCTTGACGACGAACACGCCCGGCGGGCCGAACAGGCCGTATTCTTTCAGCAGAGCCTGATGGCCGGGATTGTTGGCGGTGACGTCGGCCTGGAAAAAACGCTCCATCGGCACGGCGGCGCGCACCTGTTCGGTGTTGAGCGTGTGTGCCTCCATTTCCTTGCACGACACGCACCAGTCGGCATAGAAATCGAGAATGACGGGCGTGGACGGGTCGGCGGCTAACGCGTCGGCCAGCGCGGCTTTCAGCTCGTCCGCATCGGCGTATTTGCGGTGGAGGCCGTCTGAAACGGCGGCGGGATGCAGGGTTAAAAAGGCATGCAGGGCGGTGCTTTCGCCGCGCCAGCTTTGCAGGCCGAACCATGCGCCGCCCGCCAGCAGGAGGGCGGACAAAACGGCGGCAAAGGTTTTCAGACGGCCGCTCATGCCGCCCAGCTTCGCCAGCAGCAGCAGCGCGGGCGCGAGCAGCAGCGCGGTGTACAGCGCGGCTGCGGCGGCATAGGGCAGGAAGGACGAGGCAAGGTAAACGGCAACGGCCAGCAGGATAAAGCCGAAGGCGTATTTGACGCCGTTCATCCAGTCGCCCGCCTTGGGCAGGACGTGGCCGCCGAAGGTGCCGATGATTACCAGCGGCACGCCCGTGCCCAGCGCGAGGGCATAAAGGGCGAGGCCGCCGAGCACCGCGTCGCCCGTCTGGCCGATATAGCCCAGCGCAAAGGCCAGCGGCGGCGCGACGCAGGGGCCGACAATCAGGGCGGAGAGCATGCCCATGCCGAACACGCCGGCGATTTTGCCGCCCGAGAGCTTGTTGCTCTGGTTTTGGAAATAGCTCTGCACGGCATTAGGCAGTTGGATGTTGAAGAGGCCGAACATCGACAGCGCCAGCACCACCATCAGCGCGGCGGCGGCGAGGACGACAGCGGGCTGTTGCAGCCACACGGTCAGCAGCGCGCCCGTCGTGCCCGCAATCACGCCGACCAGCGTGTAGGTCAGCGCCAAGCCCTGCGTGTACACCAGCGTCAGCGCGAGGGCGCGGCCTTTGGAAGCGTTTTTGTCGCCGACGACGATGCTGGACACGATGGGAATCAGCGGATACATGCAGGCGGTGAAGCTCAGGCCGAGACCCGCGAGAAAAAACGCCAACAGATTGGCGTTCAAAGTGTCCCACGAAAGTTTGAAGCGGCTGCTGTCGGGCGTTTTGGCGGGGGCGGACTGTCCCTCCGTCTGCGTTGCGGCCGCAGGCTCGGTGAAGCGGGCGGACGGTTTTTCCGCTGCGGGCGCGTTCACCTGATACAGCCCCGCTCCTTTGATGTCGAACGAGGTTTCCGTCGGCGGATAGCACACGCCCGCGTCGGCGCAGCCCTGATACATCAGGGTCAGCTTGTAGCTGCCCTGCGGTTTGGCGGTGTAGGCGTAGGAAACGGCGGCCTGATGGTAGTAAACCGTCTGTTTGCCGAAAAATTCGTCTTCCTTCTCCTTGCCCGGTGAATAAACGGGCGCGGCGAAGGCTGTTTGCGGTTCGGCGGCGATATTGATTTTGTCGCGGTAGAGATAGTAGCCGTCGGCGATTTTGAAGCCGATTTCCACACCCTTGTCCGTGGCCTGCACCTGCGGCACAAAGGCTTCCTCAGGCGGCAGCAGCTGCGACGGGTCGACGGCAAACACGCTGCCGAGCGAAAACAGGGCGGCAAAAAAGAAAAGCAGTTTTTTCATAAGATATGGCTTTCGGTGAAACGGAAACGGCGGGCGGTTTATAGACATTTCCCGCCACGCTGTCAAACGCTGCGGCAGAAAAGTTTGCGCAGGCGCAGAAGCCGGGCATTATCCGCCGCGGTTTGCGTGCCAACCCGCATAAAAACCGCATTTTCAGGTGGAAACGGCACACGGCGGCGCGGCGCGGCAAACGTTTCAGACGGCCTTTCGCCAACGCTTTTGCGCCAAGCCCTTTGAGGCCGTCTGAAAGCGCGGCTATACTGCCGCCCTCCCCGTCCCACAAAGGAAAGCACCATGAGCAGCAAATCCGCGGGCAGCCGCCTGCCCGAAAAATGGTTCCGCCGCGGCTTGTGGCTGATTGCCCTGATTTTCGCCTCCTTCCTCATCGGCCTGGGCAGCAAAATCATCGGCGATTTGCCGATGACCGTCGAAAGCCGCACGCTGGAAAACTACATGGACGACATCGGTGCCCGCCCCCTGCGCGAGGAAAAAGACCGGCTGGCGGCGGGAAACGGCAAACTCGACGACGAAATCGGCCAAGTCGCGCTGGAGCTCGACAAACAGCGGGCACAAACCGCCGCCGAGCAGCAGAGCCTCGATAACTGGCTGGCTACCCGCTCCGCCACCGAACAGTCCGAACAAAATCCCGAAGTGCTCGCGCGCACGCGCAAAATCGACGGCCTCAAAGCCAAAGAGCAGAAGCTGGAACAACAGCACAACACCCTGCGCCGCCGCCTGCTCGACAACGAACAACAGGCCGCGCGCAACGAAGGCCGTCTGAACGAATTGGAAGAGCGGGCGCAGAAAACCAAAGACGCCGACGACCGCCGCACCGAACTCACCGTCTTCCTCTACCGCCTCGTCCTCACCCTGCCACTGCTCCTGGCCGCCGGCTGGCTGTTTGCCAAAAAACGCCGGTCTCGCTGGTGGCCGTTTGTCTGGGGCTTCATCTACTTCGCCCTCTTCGCCTTCTTCGTCGAACTCGTCCCCTACCTGCCCAGCTACGGCGGCTACGTGCGCTACGCCGTCGGCATCTTTGCCACCGTCCTGATCGGCCGCTACGCCATCACCGCCATGAGCCGCTACCTCGAACGCAAACGCACCGAAGAAGCCCAACCCGCACCCGAACGCAGCCGCCGTCTCGACTACGACCTCGCCCAACAGCGCATCGCCAAAAGCATCTGCCCCGGCTGCGATCGCACGCTGGATTTCCAACACCCCGAAATGGACTTCTGCCCGCATTGCGGCATCGATATCTTCGACCGCTGCAAACAATGCGAAACCCGCAAAAGCGTCTTCAACCGCTACTGCTTCCACTGCGGCGCCCCCGCCGCCGGAGCAGATGCGGATCAGGACAAGTGCTAAGGTTTTCTACAGCTAAGGCTGTCTGAAAAATTTCAGATAACCTTTTTATTTTTCGATACTTGGAAAGTTGCAATTACATTTGCGATTTAACCCTATTTCCCGTGCTCAAATGATGTCTTTGATTTGTCTTACAGCCTTACAAAATCAGGCTTTCGGTTTCGCGGCTTCCGACTTGTCCCACACGCCAGTCAAGACGAAAAGGTTGCCTGAAGGCGCAGGTTCGCTCAGCTATAGTGAGCCAAAATAAAAAATATACGGCGTTGCTGCGCCTTGCCGTATTACCCATACTGTCTGCGGCTTGCTGCCTTGTATCTTTTCTATTTTGGCTCACTATAAAACCCCGTTCCGCTTTCAGACAGCCTCTATATGCCTACCCTGCTCCGCCAAACCGCGCAGACAGACATTATTTCCAAACCGCGGAGCCGTCTGAAAAACGATAAAAAGGCCGTCTGAAAACATTTTTCAGACGGCCTTTTACATTTCGGCTGCATGAAGCTTTCAAGCCGTTTTCAGACGGCCGCAGATAAATCGTTACCGCCCCGTATACATTCCCCCGGCCTACGCCCTACTCCGACCAGCCGCCGCCGAGGGATTTGTAGAGGCCGAGGGCGGCTTGTGCGCGTGCCAGTTGCGAGCGGATCAGGTTTTCGCGCGCTTCCTGCGCGGCCAGTTCGGCTTTTAGGGCGCTGTCGAGGGTGATGTTGCCGTAGCGGAACAGCCGTTGCGCATCGGCGGCCTGTTGTTCGGAGCGGCCGAGGGCGGTTTGCAGGAGGGCGTTCTGCCGCGTCAGGGCGGATTGTCCCTGATAGGCGGTGTCGACTTCGCCCAGCGCGGTAAGGAGGGTTCGGTCGTAGCGCAGCAGGGCGCTTTGCAGGCGGGCGTCGGCGGCCTGTATGTTGGCACTGATTCGGCCGTTGGTGAACAGGGGCAGTCGGATGCCGACGGAAACGAGGCTGTTCCAGCCTTTGAGATCGGTGCTGTCGAGGTCGATGCGGCCGCTTTGGCCGAGGAAGCGGATGGAAAAACGCGGCAGCAGGTCGGCTTTGGCAGAGGCAAGTTTTGCCGCGTAGGCGCGCACTTCGGCGGCGGCGGCGCGCAGGTCGGGACGGCGTTCGAGCAGCCCCTGGGGGGTTTGGCCGGACGGGGCGTCGGGTTGGTCGGCCAGCACGTCGGCGCTGCTGTCGGGCAAAACGAAATTCTGCGGCACTTGTCCGGTAAGCACGGCGATGGCGCGGACATGGGCGGCGTATTCGGCGGCGATGGTGCTTTGTTTGGCCTGCGCCGAAGCGAGGGCGGCGCGGGTTTGCTCGACTTCGTAGGCGCTGACGTGGCCTGCAGCGAAGCGGGCGCTGACGTATCGGAGCAGTTTTTGCAGGGCGGCGGTGCTGCGCTCGGCGGTTTTCAGACGGCCTTGTGCGGCGCGGGCTTGGAAGTAATGGTCGGCAGTGTCGGCGGCAGCCAGAAGACGTGCGCCGTAGACGGCTTCGCGGTATCCGTCGGCGGCATGGCGGGCGGCATCGGCATCGCTGCGCTTTTGGCCGAAGATGTCGGGTTCCCACGAAGCGGAGAAGCCTGCCGCCGCAAGGCTGCTTTGCGTTTTGAAGCTGTCGTCTGCTGCCTGCTGCGGCAGACGCGCGCGCAGAGGATTATCGAGCGGGTTGTCAACGCGGCCACGGCTTGCGGCTGCTTGGGCGGACAAGCCCGCCGCAGGCCCCAAGTCGGCCTGCGCCAAACGGGCTTGGGCGCGCGCTTCTTTCAGACGGCTTTGCGCGATTTTGATGTCGAAATTCTGCGCCAACGCACGCTCTATCAGACTGTCGAGCACGGGATCGCGCCACTGCCGCCACCAAGCGCCAATGTCGGCGCTGCCGCGCGCGGCTTGGTTTTGGCCGAATTGCTCGGGCAGACGGATGCCGCTGTCGGCAGCGATATCGGTATTGCGGCAGGCGCAAAGCAGAAGAGCGGTGCAGAGCGCGGCGGCAAACGGTTGGGATTTAAACGTGGGCATGGCGGGTTTCCTTTCGGATATCGGGTAGGCCGTCCGAACAGGTTTCAGACGGCCTTTCGGCTTGAAGAACGCGTGTGTTTAGGGACAGTATGCCCTGCGGTATGCGGGCTGCGCTTGTTGAAAGGTATTGGGTTTAACAACCCAAGCTACGCTTGCTATCTATTTCAATTACCGTATTCCCATCAACTCTGAAAACGGATAAATAACAGGCTTCTCCTTTTTAAAAGGTTCAGAGTTTGGAAAGAAAAATTCTTTATCTTCTCCCCAAAGAACTCCGGTTTCCACATAACGGATAAGTTTATTTTTTAGCTTTTCAGAATTACCCCACATGCCAGAAAATTCGTACAGGCATATGGCTTCTTTATCCCTGTCTTCGTCCAACTCTTGAATGATTACTTCATATGAAAGAAATTTCAATACATCTGGAACTTTTATCAAAGAAACTTCCGAAGGTTTTTTCCCTTTTGTACCGTTAGCCAAATGAACCATCATCATATGGGTAGAACTCAAAAATTTATCTTGCATAGGTCTGCGATTAGGAATGACATTTTTCTCTACCCGCAAGAAGAAGTCCTTTAGCCTGCTGTGAGCGCAGCAGAGTGTCATTAAAATATTTAAATTATTTAAATCAGTAGGTAAAAATATATTTTTTTCTGGTTCGGTAAAAAATATATCAAAAAACTCGTAAAAATATTCGCGTCTGTGCTGCACTAATGAATAAAGGTTGTCACGCAGTTTTACTGAATAAACTCGGTCTTCAATCTTTTGAATTCTTTTTAGCATGACTTCTCCTTGCATTTGCCTAAATGGAACAAGCGTAGCCCGTATGCCGTAAGGTGTGTGGCTCTGCCACGCACGTGTTCTTTAGCATTTGGGAGGCCGTCTGAAATCTTCTCACGCTGTTTCAGACGGCCTCTCCGTCTTCCTGCGCGGCGGCGCGCTGCGCCTGTGTGCCGTAGTAGTCGTCGACCATGCGGCAGCTGCGTTCGGGTTCGCGGTAGTCTCCCGCTTTGTCGCGCGGGGGGAAGGAGACGTCGGGGGCGGGCAGGTGGCGGTAGGGTATTTGCGCGAGGAGGTGGCGGATGATGTTGAGGCGGGCGGTGCGTTTGTCGTTGCTGTCGGCGACGAACCATGGTGCCCAGGAGGTGTCGGTGGCGGCGAGCATGTCGTCGCGCGCCTGCGAGTAGTCGTACCAGCGGTGGTAGGATTCGATGTCCATCGGTGAGAGTTTCCAGATTTTGCGCGGGTCGGCGATGCGGTTTTTCAGACGGCGTTCCTGCTCGGCCATGTCGATTTCCAGCCAGTATTTGAGGAGGATGATGCCGCTGTCGGTGAGGGCTTTTTCAAAGAAGGGCATGATGGCGAGGAATTGGCGGCAGTCGTCTTCGCTGCAAAAGCCCATCACGCGCTCGACGCCGGCTCTGTTGTACCAGCTGCGGTCGAAGATGACGACTTCGCCGGCGGCAGGCAGGTGGGGGACGTAGCGTTGCAGGTAGATTTGGCTTTTTTCGCGCTCGGTGGGGGTGGGCAGGGCAACAGTGCGGAAGATGCGGGGGCTGACGCGTTCGGTGAGGGCTTTGATGGTGCCGCCTTTGCCCGCGCCGTCGCGGCCTTCGAAGATGATGCAGACTTTGAGTCCTTCGTGCTGCACCCAGCGTTGCAGAGCGACGAGTTCGCCGTGCAGGTGTTTGAGTTCTTTCAGGTATTTTTTCAGGCTGATTTTTGCTTTTTTCTTGGTTTTGCCGTTCATGTTTATGCTCCTTTGTCGGGTGGTTGCGGCGGGTATGCGGTTGCGCCGGAAGGGGCGGAAGATAGCATATCCGCGCTTTGCTCCCAAGCGGCAGGAGGCCGTCTGAAAGATGGGGACGGGGTTTCAGACGGCCTTTATAGTGAGCCAAAATAAAAAATCTACGGCGTTGCTGCGCCTTGCCGTACTATCTGTACTGTCTTCGGCTTGCTGCCTTGTATCTTTTTTATTTTGACTCACTATATTTGCCGGTACAGGCGAACTTGGGGCACAGGTTAAGCGGCGTTTGGGCGCGGACTCCGTTGCAAAAAGAGGCCGTCTGAAAAGTCCTTATCGGGCTTTCAGACGGCCTCTGTGCCGTTTGCGGCGGCGTGCCGCCAAGGAGGTTTAGTGGTGGATGGCCTGTTCGAGTGCCAGTTTTTCCTGCCTCTCGGCTTCGGCGGCCTCGCGTTCGCGGCGGGTGGCGTGGCGCATCATGTACCAATTGAGGACGATGACGAGTGTGCCGACAACGCCGATGATGATGGTGGCCAAAACGTTCATCTGCGGGTCGAGGCCGAGTTTGATGCGCGAGAAGATGACCTGCGGCAGGGTAGACGAGCCGGGGCCGGACAGGAAGGAGGTAATCACCAAATCATCGAGCGACAGGGTGATGCCGAGCAAAAAGCCCGAGGCGATGGCGGGGGCGATCAGCGGCAGGGTGATGACGAAGAAGATTTTGAGCGGCCGCGCGCCCAAGTCCATCGCCGCTTCTTCCAGCGACTGGTCGAGTTCGCTCAGGCGGGCGCGGATGAGGACGGTGATGTAGGCCATGCACAGGGTGGTGTGGCCGAGGAAGATGGTGAAGAAGCCGTTGCCCAGCCAGTCTTGGCGGCCGAATATTTCCTGAATCATGCCCTGCACTTGGATGATGAGCAGCAGCATGGACAGGCCGGTGATGACGTCGGGCATCACCATCGGTGCGGACACCATGCCGGCAAACAGGGTGCTGCCGCGAAAACGCTTGATGCGGGCGAGTGCGTAGCCCGCCAGCGTGCCGAGGACGACGGCGGCCAGCGAGGAGGCGACGGCGATGCGCAGCGACAGCCAGGCGGCTTCGAGGATTTGGTCGTTGTCCAGCAGCTTGGCGTACCATTTGGTGGAGAAGCCGCCCCAAATGGTGACCAGCTTGGATTCGTTGAAGGAATACACCACCAACACAATCAGGGGGATGTAGAGGAAGGCCAGGCCGAGGAAGAGCATGGCACGCAGAAACCAAGAGGTGTTTTGCCGTTTAGCCATTTTTGCCTCCTTCTTCCAGCTGGCGGGTTTCGTAGCGGTGGTAGAGCGTGATGGGGAAGACCAGCAGCAATACCATGACGACGGCCAGCGCGGAAGCCAGCGGCCAGTTGTTCTGCTCGAAGAAGGTCATCCACAGCACTTTGCCTATCATCAGGTTGTCCGATCCGCCGACCAGATCGGGGATGACGAACTCACCGACGGCGGGCACGAACACCAGCATCGAACCGGCGATAATGCCCGCTTTCGACAGCGGCAGGGTGATCGAGAAAAACGCCTTCACCGGCCCCGCGCCCAAATCGGATGCGGCTTCGAGCAGGCGGTGGTCGAGTTTGATGAGCTGGGTGTAGAGCGGCAGAATCATAAAGGGCAGATAGGCGTATACCATCACCAGTTGCAGCGAGAAGGCGTTGTAAAACATATCGAGCGGCTCGCTGATGATGCCGTATTTCATCAGCAGGTGGTTGATGATGCCGTTGGAGCTGAGCAGCCCCATCCAGGCGTAGACGCGCAGCAGGAAAGACGTCCAAAACGGCAGCATGATGGCCAGAAGCAGGCCGTTGCGGTAGGCCGGTTTGGCGCGCGAAATGGCGTAGGCCATCGGATAGCCGACAAGCAGGCAGATCAGCGTGGTGAGGCAGGCGGTTTTCACCGACGACCAATAAGTGCGCAGATACATATTGCTGTTGCCGTCGGCGGACGAGAGGCCGAACATCTGCGACAGCGTGCCGCCGAAGTTTTGGAAGATTTCCTTGTAGTTCTGCGTGACGATGTGCAGGGCTTGTTTGCCGGTTTCGGGGTCGGTGACAAACAGGTCGGTATAGGGCGGAATCTTGATGTCCTGCTCGGCAAAGCTGATTTTCAGGACAATAAAGAAGGGCACGAGAAACAGCAGCAGCAGCCAGACATAGGGCACGCCGATGACGAATTTGCCCCCCGGGCGCAGGCGGCGTTTGATATTGACGGACATTTCAGACGGCCTCCTAGCGGGTCAGCGGGGTGGGCTGGTTTTCCGGCCAGTCGAGATACACCTCGTCGCCCCAGGTCGGCGGCGTGAGGTTGCGCACATACCAGTAGGGCGCGGGCACCTGGCTTTTGACGATGCGGCCGCTGTCGGTCTGCACGTGGTAGATGGCGTAGCTGCCGAGGTAGGCGATGTCTTTCACCGTGCCCTTCGCCCAGTTGTGCGTGTCGCGGTGCGCCGGTTTTTCCTTGTGCAGGTCGATGTCTTCGGGGCGGATGCTCACCCAGATGGTCTGCCCCGTTTCGGCCTCGAATTTCTGGTCGGTGTAGACCTTGCTCGGCAGCTCGGGGCAGTCGATCAGGGCATGCGCGTCGTCTTTGTGCGCCACTTTGCCCTCGAAAATGTTGGTTTCGCCGATGAATTCGGCGGTGAAGCGGCTGTTGGGGTAGTCGTAGATATTGCTGGGCGTGTCGACCTGTTGCAGTTCGCCGTCGGACATAATCGCCACGCGGGTGGCCATGGTCATGGCTTCTTCCTGGTCGTGCGTTACCATGATGCAGGTTACGCCCACTTTTTCCAGCGTGTTCACCAGTTCGAGCTGGGTTTGCTGGCGCAGTTTTTTGTCGAGTGCGCCCAGCGGTTCGTCCAGCAGCAGCAGTTTGGGGCGTTTGGCCAGCGAGCGCGCCAGGGCGACGCGCTGCTGCTGGCCGCCGGAGAGCTGGTGCGGCTTGCGTTTGGCGTATTTCGTCATCTGCACGAGGCGCAGCATTTCGTCGACGCGCTCTTGGATTTCGGCGGGCGGCACTTTGTCCTGTTTCAGGCCGAAGGCGATGTTCTGCTCCACGGTCATGTGCGGGAACAGGGCGTAACTTTGGAACATCATATTGATGGGGCGCTCGTAGGGGGCGAGCGCGGTGATGTCCTGTCCGTCGAGGATGATGCTGCCCTCCGAGGGCGTTTCCATGCCGGCCAGCATGCGCAGCAGGGTGGATTTGCCCGAGCCGGAGCTGCCGAGCAGGGCGAAGATTTCGTGCTGTTCGATGTTGAGGCTGATGTGGTTGACGGCGAAGTTTTCACCGAATTTTTTCACCAGCCCCCTGATTTGCAGATAGGGCTGGGCGGCGGATTCTGTGGTCATCTTGAATGCTCCAAAGAAACTCGATACCGGCTGGAACGGAACTCGAAAGGTGGATGTGTAAACCGGCAATGCGGGGGTGAAGCGGTTGTCCGTTCGGCATTGTCCGGCTGCGGAAATATAGTGAAACAAAATGGGAAAGATACAAGGCAGCAAGCCGCAGACAGTACAAGTAGTACGGCAAGGCGCAGCAACGCCGTAGATTTTCTGTTTTGTTTCGCTATAAAAAAGCGGCGTATTATATGGGCGGCCTTGCGCGGGGGCAAACGGATTCGGCCAAAGCTGCGGATATTGCCGCCTTGTGAGCCGAAAAGCAACAGCGCGGCAGACTGAGGCCGTCTGAAAGCCGGTTTACCCGCTTTCAGACGGCCTCTTGCATCCGTTTTCAGCGCCAGATTTTCAGGTTCTGAATGTTCCGGCGCGCTTTGGCGAACAGGTCGGTGTCTTCGCGGCCGCCCTGCCCTTCTGCGGCGGCAGCCTTATCGGGCGCGGGCGCGTCGTCGGCGAGGGTGGCGAACGCGGCATGGGCGTGGCGGCGCGGTTGGGCGAATGCGGCGTTGACGGCACGTTCGGCGGCCAATTCGTCCTGCTCCTTCTGCCGCTGCGCCAGATATTTCTGCACGACGGGGATAAAGCCGCGGTCGTGGTGGCTGATGTGGGTGAACAGCCAGGATTGCAGCAGATCGAGCAGCTCCTGCCCGATGTCTCCGCCGCGGCTGTGTGCGGTCTGCATTTCGCCCACTTTGTCGACGAAGCGGCGGTGTATCTGCTTGTGCTGGCGGCTCAATGGGTAACCCGCGTCGTCCATCAGTTTTTCTTCGTCGGCGAAATGTTCGACGGTGTAGCGTATCAGGTCGCCGATAATCCGCCCTTCGGCGGCGGTGTCTTTGTTTTGGTTGGCTTCGTAAAGTTCGTTCAGGCAGCGCACAAGGATTTTGTGCTGCTCGTCCACCTGTCCGATGCCGGTGTCCAAATCCGACGTCCAGTCGAAAAAGTTCATGGCGTTTTCCCGTTGTTGTTGTTTTTCAAAACGCGCCATTCTAGCGGCATGGCGCAAAACGCCCTTAATCCAGGTCAAACAATGCGTCCGCGCAATTAAAGAGGCCGTCTGAAACCCGGTTTCCGGATTTCAGACGGCCTCTTGGGAAACACGGCTAATCCGCCCGTTTCAAACCCTTGTTTTTCACCGTTTCGATCATGCCGTCGATGCCCTTTTGCGCGATCAGCTCGCCGAACTGGTTGCGGTAGACGGTAACGATGCCCACACCGTCCACCTGGATATTGTAGAGTTTGTACACCCCGCCGCTCGGATAGAGCTGGTAGGCCACCTCGTATCTTTTGCCCTCGGGCGTGCGGATTTCGGAATAAACGTCGGTTTTGCCGCCGCGTTCCGTTATTTTCGGCAGCACCTTCACCTCGGCGCGGCGCGCGCCCATCATCGCCGAACGGGCATACATCCTGATCAGCATGTCTTTAAACGCACGGACAAACTCCTGCTTCTGCCGCGCGTCAAACTGCCGCCACGGCTGGCCGACGGCCATTGCCGAGAGCCGCTCGTAATCCAAAAAGCGGTCGGCATACTGCTCCACGCGGCGGATTCTCTGCTGCTCGTCCAGCGACGCGTTTTTCACAATGCCCAACACATCCTCGATATTGCGGCGCACCTGCTGCTGCGCGGGATGGTTTTCCGCCGCCTGCACGGCGGGCGCCGCGGCCAGAACGGCGCATACTGCATAACGGTATGCAAACATAAGCTATCCTTTCTTCCGTTTTCCGGGCACACCCGGAACGCCGCATACTCTACCAGCCCGCGCCGCGCCGCGCAAAAGCCGTCTGAAAACGCAGCTTCAACGAAGTTAAAAACGGCAATCCCGCCTTTCAGACGGCCTTGCCCCGCTGCGGCGGCGGTTATATTATCGGCGCTTCCTTTGCCGCGCATGGACGCATCCCGTGAAAAAAACCGCCCTACTGACCGCCCTGGCCGCCGCCCTCGCCGCAGGCGCCTATCTCTATCACCACCGGCAGAGCGACGCCCTGCCCCAAGGCATCGCCCAATCCAACGGCCGCCTCGAACTCAACCGCCTCGACGTCGCCACCCTCTACCCCGGCCGCGTCCGCGCCATGCCCTTTGACGAAGGCACCGACATCAAAGCGGGCGACATCCTCGCCGAACTCTCCTCCGAAACCAGCAGCAGCCGCCTCGAAGAAGCACAGGCCGCCGAACGACTGCGCCAAGGCAGCGTCCGCCGCGCCCGCGCCGCCCAAGAACAAACCCTGCGCACCGTAACCAAAGCCGAAGCCAACAGCGAAGCCGCCCGCCAACAGCAGCGCGTCGCCAAAATGGAATGGGACAACGCGCGCAAAATGCAGGCCGACGGACTCGTCTCCCCCGCCGAAACCGAACGCCGCCATGCTGATTACGAACGCGCTTCGGCCGCCGTCAAAGCCGCCGAAGCCGCCCGCGCCGAAGCACAGGCCGCCGTCGCCCAAAGCCGTGCTGCCGAAAGCGAAGCACAGGCCGCCGCGCAACAGGCCGCCGCCGCCGTGAAGGCCGCCGGTTCGGCCAACGACGACATGAACATCCGCGCACCGATAGACGGACGGCTGGAATACAGAATCGCCGAAGTCGGCAGCGTCGTTGCCGCCGGCTCGAAAATCGCCAGCCTGCTCGACCCCGCCGACGTCTCGATGAACATCTTCCTGCCCGCCGCTGCCATGAGCCGCCTGAAAGTCGGCGGCGAAGCACGTATCCGCCTCGACGGCATCGACGCCGTCTTCCCCGCCAAAATCTCATTCATCGCCGCCGAAGCCCAGTTCACGCCCAAGTCGGTGGAAACCGAAAACGAACGCGCCAAACTGATGTTCAAAGTGAAACTGAAAATCCCCGCCGACACCGCCCTGCGCCACAACCGCCTGCTCAAAGGCGGCATGACCGGCAACGGCTTCGTCAAAACCGACGAAACCGCCGCCTGGCCGCAGGATCTGGCCGTGAAACTGCCGCAATAAAACTGCACGCGCCTGCGCGTTGAGGCCGTCTGAAACCCCGCAGCGGAGCTTTCAGACGGCCTCTACCGTTTTATCAGGCGTGTGCCGCGCGGGAAACCGTGCAGGCAAGCAAAAAGGCCGTCTGAAACCGAAAATCCCACTGCATACCTGACTCCCTCCCCTGCGCCCCAAGCGCGGGGGAGGGTTGGGGTGGGGGTGGCAGTTCGCAGAACTGCTTTTATTCCGCCGCTCCGCAGAAGTTGCCGCAGCGGCGCAACTCCCTACCCCAGCCCTCGCCGTTTCGTTTATGCCCCGAAGGGGTACAAGCGGGAGAGGGGACTCTGTTGTTCCGACAGGTTTCAGACGGCCTGTACCGCCAGAACGGCCAGCTGCGCTGCCGTGAGGTACAGGGTTGTGCGCCACAGCGACAATGCGCCCGCCGCGCGGTGCGCCATGCTGCGGCCGTCTGAAACGCGGCGGCGCAGGCCGGTTTCGCGCAGGGTTTGGTCGAAGGTTTCGGGCGTGTAGCGGCCTTGCGCGAAATCTGCAAACACGCGGCAGTCAAAGGCGGTGCGGACATGGCAGAAGACTAGCGCCGCGGCCAAAGCGGCCTGCACGGCAAACCAGCCGCCGCCGTAAAAGGCGGACAGCGCCGCAATCAGCGCGTTGGCGGCGGCGGTGTAGGAAGCGGTGGCGAGCAGGCGGGCGGTAATGAGGGAAACGGCGCTATCGTCGTGCATATCGGTTCTTTCTCCGGATTGAGGCCGTCTGAAAACGGTTCAGACGGCCTTTTTCAGACGGCCTGCGGCCGCTGCGGCGGCTTGAACGGCATCGGGGCGGATAAGGGCTTGGGGGCGGGCAGCCTGCAGCAGCGCGGCGGCCTGTTCGGGTGTGCGGCCGCCGTAGGCGGTGAGCCAGGTCAGCGCGGCGGCGGCACTGCGGCCGTAGCCTAACGCGCAGCAGACCAATACGCGGCCGTGTTGGCGGCGCAGGCTTTCGACGGTTTCGGCAGCTTGGACGAGTTCGGATTCAGACGGCGTAACAAGGTCTGACAGCGGCAGCGTGAGATAAGCGGCGCGGTGGCGGGCGGGATATTCGGCGCAAAGGTCGAGTACGGCGGGAAAATGCGGTGCGTCGAGCAGGCTGCCGATATGGATGCCGTCTGAAATTTCCGTCGAACGCGCCCGGCCGCGCAGCCAGAAGGCCATGTTGAGCCGCACGCCGATAAGATAGGGCAGAAGCAGCCATGCGGCGGCGGGCGAAAATTTGCCGGAGGGCTGTTTTTGCAACGCGGCGGGATTGCCTGAAAAATAGGCGAAAGCGCACAACAGCAGTGCCGCGCTTATCCACAGCGTCCACAGCCACGCGCCGCCGGATAAGGCGGGCAGGGCGGCGGCAGCAGCGCCAATGAGATAGAGGCCGCCGAGCTGCCGTTCGCGGATGCGGCGGTCTCTCAGACGGCCTGCGGCATCAGGCCGTCTGAACGGGCTTTGCCCCCGATACGGCCATGCCCACAACACCAGCGTACCCAGCAGCGCGCCGGTGGGGATGTCGATGAAATGGTGCTGGTAGGTGGCGAGTACCGACAGCGCAATCAGGCTCTGCCAGCACGCCAGCGGCAGGCGGATTTTGGGAAACCTGTGCCAATAAAATGCGCCGACAATCAGGGTAAGCGCGATGTGCAGCGACGGGGCTTGGTTGTAGGGTTGGTCAAACGAGGCCAGCGAGGCAAACAGAACACCGAAAAGGCCGTCTGAAGGCGGCTTCGGCCATGAAAACCGAAGGGGAAACAGTAAAAAACAGCCTACCGCCGCAATCTGCGCCGCCGCCAATTGCGCGAGATAGCGGTTTTGCTCCCGCGTGGTGCGGCACAGGAAAAACGCCGCCGCATACATCAGGTTGAGCGACCAATACGGCACAATCGTCCACGCCCAAAACGGAATGCCCCGCTCCCAGTCAAACACGATTTCGGGCACAAACGCGCGGCGTGAGGCGAGAAAGTTTGCCAGGCCGTAGCCGGTGTAAAACAGAATGCCGGCGAGGGCGAGCTTGGCGGCGGAGGTTTGGAAGGCGGGTTTCATGATGATTTCGAGGTTTGAGGCCGTCTGAAAGGACAAATGGGGTTTTCAGACGGCCTTTTTACACCGGCGACACGGCTTATTTTTTTACGGCGAGGCTGACGGTGAAGATGCCGTCGTCGTCAGTCCATTGGCGGATTTTTTCAAAACCGGCGGCTTCGACAAGCTGATCCGTTTCCTGCTGGCTGCGGCGGCGCATCACCCAGTTGGGGCTGCCGTCTTTGTGGCTGGTGAGGGCGCGGGCGATCATTTCGAGCTGCGGGTGCCAGGGCTGGCCGGTGTAGATGAGGCAGCCGCCGTCTTCGAGTGCGTCGCCGAAACCGCGCAGCGAGCGCATAACGAGGTCGTTGTCGGGGAAAAGCTCGTGCAGGCCGGAGACGATGCCCAGCGTGGGGCGCGGCGTGAGGTTTTGGTAGTTGGCGCGGTCGAACGCGTCGAGCTGATCGAAGCTGACGGTGTCTTGCAGGCCGCGTTCGGCGATAAGGCGGCGGCCGGCTTCGACATTGAGCAGGCTGTAGTCGCGCAAGCGCACGGAGTCGGGCAGGGCATCGGCGGAGAGTGCATCGAGCACATAGCGGCCGTGGCCGGAAGCAATGTCGAGTACGTGTACGGGTTTGCCTGCGCCGCGCAAGATGGCAAAGGCCGTCTGAACGGCTTTGCCGATGTTGGTTTTGCGTTGGCGGATGCCCCGCCAGCCTACGGCGTTAAGGTAGTGTTTGTCGGCCGTGATGCCGATGATGTTGCTGCCTTGCGGGCTGTTGCGGTAAACGTAGTCGAGCGTGCTGCCGGAGTCGTAGCCGGTGGCTTTGCCGATTTTGAGCCCTTCGCTCCAGCGCGCGCCCAAATCGAGCATGGCGCGGTAGGCGCGCCAGTAGAGGCCGCGCAGCGAGAGGGCGGGCAGCGGTGTGGACAGTTCGTCGGCTTCGCGGCGGCTTTCGCTGTACAGGTGGTCGCGGGTGCGGTCGGGGATGTCGGGCGGTGCGTCGAAGCGTTCGCGGATAAAGCGGCGGATTTCTTTAAACGCGGTTTCGCGGTTTTTTTCGCCTAGTGTGTCGTGGTAGAAGCCTTTGAGGATGTGGCGTTCTTTGATGTGGCTGCCGAGGCGGTTGTAAAAATCGTGCTGCGGCTTGTGGTGCACCACCCAATCGCTGCCGGAAATCAGAAGCTGTACCGGCGTGGTAACGGCCTGTGCGTCGGCAACGACGCGCTCGGACGCTTCGTAAAGCCCCAACAGAATACGTACGGAGATGGCGCGGGCAATGAGGGGGTCGCTGTCGTAACTTTGCTGTCGTGCTTTGTTGTGGGTGAGGTAATGCGATTTGACGTAGCTGTTGACAAAGAAATTGCCGCGCCATTTGTGCATGAGTTTGAGGCCGCTGCGGGCGAGGGGAACATAAAGCTTGACTTTGAACGCGGGCGAGGCGAGCACGGCGCAGCGGATTTTCGGTGCGTAGTCGTGCAGCCAGGCCGACACGAGCACCGCGCCCACGCTTTGGGCGATGATGCAGATGTTTTCGGGTGCGATGCCGTATTGCGTGCCGATGTGGCGGATGAAGTCGTCAACGTCGGCTACCGATGTGCCGATGCCCGGGCTGTCGCCGCGTTCGCCGGGGCTTTGGCCATGGCCGCGCGCGTCCCAGGCGAAAAAGGCAAAGTCGTCCAAACCCAATTCGTCGGCCAGAAACATCATGCGGCCGGAGTGTTCGTGTCCTCTGTGGAACAAAACGACGGCTTTGCCGCTGCTGCCGTTTTTGGCGGGGCGGTAGCGGTAGAAAAGCTCTGTGCCGTCTTGGGTGGTGAAGGTGTTGTGCTGTTCCATGGCAATAAGGCTCCTGTCGGAAAAGAAAGAGTATACGGGCATACGGAAGCCGTCTGAAAGCGAAGTTTCAGACGGCCTTTCTGCCGCATCAGTCGCGGCCGATCTGGTTGTAATCGACCAGCATGTATTTGGCGGTCATTTTTTTCTTGGCGTCGCCCTCGTCGGACATCAGCAGGAGACGCTGCTGGCCGTTGATGTTCACCGAATCGACGGCTTCGACGTTGGTCATGTGGTGCAGGTTGGGCAGGTTGATTTTCTGCGGTTCGTCCGTCGGTTTGCCGCTCCATTTCCACAATGTCGAGGATTTTTCGCCGGTGTCGCCTTTGACTTCGTTGGCGATGATAAAGGCTTTGAGCACGGGATCGTAGTTGAGCGAGCGGATGCCGCCGCCGTCGATATCGAGAACGGCCACTTCGTCAAACTCGGGTTTGGCGTTTTTCTCCATCACTTCCTTCGGATTGGCGATAAAGGCGATCAAGGCCATGTTGTTGAACTCGGGATCGCGGAAGCCCAACACCAGCCGTTTTTTTACGGGGTCGAACGCCAAGCCTTCGATGTTGATTTCGTCGAAGGAAATTTCCGCGCTGGTGCGTTCGCGGATCAAATCGTGCAGATTGCGGTCTTGCTCCAGCACGTCGGTTAAGCCGTCGTAGCTGGTGAGGCCGACAATCTCGCCGCCCTGCACTTTGAAGCGCATCAGGTGTTCGCGGTCGGGCGAGCGCTGGCCTTTGCGGTTGCGCGAGTGCGAGGTCATGGCGTACATAAAGCCTTCGTCGTCGCGGGTCATGGCTTCGAGGTCGTTGAGCTTGCGTTTGAAGCCTTTGACGATGCGGGTGTCCAGCGCTTCGTCTTCGACGAAATTGCCGTTTTTGTCGATACTTAAGATGCTGAAAGCGTGGTTGGGTTCGTCTTCGGCCACCATGATGCGGCCGTCGGGCAGCTGCTGGGCGGCGGAAGGCTCGTACACGCCGTTGAACATATTGATGCCCATGGTGCGCAGTTCGGCCAAATCGTTCTGCTGCGCGGCGGAGAGCGAAGGGATGGTTTTCACGCCGATAAACGCCGCCAGCGAAGCGAGCAGCCCCCAGCGGAATACGGCGTAGGAGAGATTGATGTATTTGAACTGTTTGTCCGCCAAGAGGCCGAGCCAGTAAAGGTGGTCGCTCATTTTTTGGTAAACCTGTTTGCGGTCGTTCATCACGTCCTGCATTTTCTGCCAGTGCTCTTCACGCGGGATTTTCACGCGGTCTTCGTAAATCAGCACGTTGGGTTCGCCGCTGAAAAAGCGCGTTTCGGCGCGCCACACGCGCGTTTTGAAATCGCGCAGCGACGCGCGGCGGCGGAACAGGTCTTTCACCCACTCGCGCATGGCGCGCAAACGGCCGATGCGCTCGGGCGAGGCCGACAAGAGCGCAAACACGATCGACGCGGCGGCGGTTACCATAAAGGTGCTGGCGGGAATCAGAAATTCGGGGGAAGACGAGAAGATGAACGCGCCGGAAATCATCAGCGCGGAAACGATAAAACCGTTGAGGGAAATCATGATATTGGCTTTGGTGGCCGCCAGCGCCAGAAGCTCCATTTCCGAACGCACGGCGTTGCGGAACATGGTTTCCACGCCTTTATTGGTGCCCATAAGCGCTTCGGGATTATCGGCGGCTTTGGCTTTTTTCCTGCTTTTTTTGCGCTTGGCCGCCTTTTCAGACGGCTCTTCCTGCATCTCATCCTGCGCGGGCGGCGGCAGATCCGCCGTTTCGGGAATGTCGGCGGCGGGGGTTTCGACTGTTGCGCCGGGCGGGCTGACGGCGTTGTCTGCGGGGAATGCGTTGTCCTGATATTCGGTATTCATACAGATTCTCCAAAATGATTTGTGGGAAATAATTTGGGGCTGTAACAACATAACTGTGCGGCCGATTCTAAATGATTACGACATTACTCCCGGCTTTGTTGGGAATAATTTACTTATTGCAGGACAGTGTAGGCAAAAAGCAAAGACGCCCTTTCAGACGGCCTCAAAAGGAGCAGGCGCAAAAAAGGCCGTCTGAAAAAGGCTTTATGCCTTTCAGACGGCTTCTGATGCACCCAACTCCTGTTCAGCGGCTTAACACGGCAGGTGCGAAGCGCAGCACGGCATCGCGCAGCTGGATCAGTTTGCCGTGGAAAAAATGTCCGGCCTGCGGCAGCACGACCACGGGAATGTCCTGCGGCGCCGCCCAGTCGAGCGACTGCTGCAGGGCGACGACTTCGTCGGTTTCGCCGTGTATCAGCAGCGTGCGTTCGGGATGCGGCGCGTCGGGTTCGCGTTCGCGCTCGTAATGGCGCACGGCCGGCCCCATCAGCAGCAGCAGGTCGGGCGGGCATTTTTGCGCGGCAAACAGGGCGACATAGCCGCCGAAGGAAAAACCGGCAATCGCCAGCTTGGCCGCCTGCGGATGGCGGCTGCGGGCAAACGAGACAACGGCGCAGCAGTCGTCGGTTTCGCCGCGCCCGTAATCGTGTCCGCCGCCGCTGCCGCCGACGCCGCGCAGATTGGGCAGGTAGCAGTGGAAACCCAGCTTCGCCAGCGCCTTGGCGGCCGTCTGAATCACTTTGTTGGTATTCGTGCCGCCCTGCAGGGGATTGGGATGGTTGATCACGGCCACGCCCTGCTCCGCCCCCTGCGCGGGCAGGTAGATGGTTTCGAGAACGCCGGCCGGGCCGGGGATGGCGATGGTTTCGGGAGGGGTCATGTCTGTTCCTTATCGTTCGGGGCGCGGGATTGTACGGGCGGCGGCGCGGGTTTGTCCATCGGGCGCGGCGGCGGCTTTCAGACGGCCTGCCGCCGTTTTGCCGCGCGCCCGCTGCGGCGGATAAACGGTATAATCCGCCGTTTTTTTCACGCACACCCGTCTGCCATGTTTGAAAACTATCTGCATCAGTTCGGCCTTTCCTTTATGGCCTTTTTCGCCATCATGAACCCCGTGTCCAGCCTGCCGGTCTACCTCAGCCTCACCGACGGCGACGACCGCCGCACGGCGCGGGCTGTGGCACGCAAAGGGCTGCTGATTGCCTTTACCATCGTGGCCGTATTCGCCTTTGCCGGACGCTTTATCTTCGAAATGTTCGGCATCACCCTGCCCGCGCTGCGTATCGCCGGCGGCATCCTCGTCTTTCTGATCGGCTTTCATATGGTGCAGGGCAACCGCTCGCCGATGCACCGCCAGCCGGGTCAGGCCGACGCCGCGCCCTCTTCTGGCATGTGTTACGAGGAAAAAATGAACGTGGCCATTTCGCCGCTGGGCACGCCGCTTCTGGCCGGGCCGGGCACGATTGCCACCTCCATGAACCTCTCGGCGGGCGACTCGCTCTCGGGCACCGTGGTGGTGGTGGCCGCCTTCTCGCTGCTCTGTCTGATTACCTACACCCTTTTTGTCTTCGCGCCGAAAATCACCCGCCTCTTGGGCAAAAACGTGATGAACGTGGTGACGCGGATGATGGGTCTGATACTGGCCGTTATCGGCACGCAGATGCTGATTGCAGGCTTGAAAGGCGCGTTTCCCCTGCTCAACTGAACGCGCATCCGCAAAGGAAAAGGCCGTCTGAAAACGTTCAGACGGCCTTTTTGCACACCATGCTTCATGCCTTCCACGGCAGCCACAGCCGCGCCAGCACATACATCGCCAGCCCGATGCCGCCGAGCAGGAAAAACACAATGCCCTTTTTGCGCGCGTTCGGGCAGAACACATAAACGGCAAGGCTGAAGCTGAAAAACATCGCCGCCACCACCCACACCAAACGGCGGTCTTGGAAGCGGTTGAGCGTGTAGCTCTCATTCATCACCACATACATCTGCCACAAACCGGCGGCACACATGGCAAACACGCCCGCAGGCAGGAAAAACAGTCCGAGAAGTTCTTTGCTCATATCGTTGAGGCCGTCTGAAAAAAGCGCGATTATACGGCAGCGGCAGACGCGGCCAAAGCGCGGCTTTTTTCAGACGGCCTTGTCATGCCCGCGCGTAAACGTTTGCGCTTTCCGAACCAAAGAGGCCGTCTGAAAGCACCAAACGGCTTTTCAGACGGCCTGATGCCCTGAGTGTCGATTGTTAAAACCCTACCCTTCCCGCCACACCGGCAGCGCGCCGAAAGCCTGCGCCGTCGGCATGATTTCGATGGCGTTCACATTCATGTGCGGCGGGCGCGTGTAGAGCCAGAGCGCCGTGTCGGCGATGTCCTGCGCGTTGACATACTGCGTGCCCGCGTACACCTGCTCTGCCCGCACGTTATCGCCCTTGAAGCGCACATTGGAAAACTCCGTACCGCCGCACAGCCCCGGTTCGATATTGCTCACGCGCACGCCCGTGCCCTGCAAATCCGCCCGCAGGTTCAGCGAAAACTGGCGCACGAAAGCCTTGGTCGCGCCGTAGACATTGCCGCCGGGATAGGGATACGTGCCCGCAATCGAGCCGATATTGATGATATAGCCGCCGCGCCGCGCCACCATCTGCGGCAGCACCTGCCGCGTCAGATAGGCCAGGCCAAGGATGTTGGTTTCAACCATGGTTTCCCAGTCGGCAAAATCCGCTTCGTGCGCGGCGTCGAGGCCGAGGGCAAGGCCGCCGTTGTTAATCAGGCAGTCGATTTCGGCAAATTCGGGCGGCAGCTGCGCCAGCGCGGCGGCTATCGAAGATCTGTCGGCCAAATCCATTTGCAGCGGATAAAAATCCGCGCCCAAACTCTCCCGTATCGCCTGCAAACGCGGCAGACGGCGCGCCGCCCCGATCACTTTATAACCCGCGCGCACAAACGCCGCGCACATCGCCTCGCCGAATCCGGCCGACGCGCCGGTAATCAAAACCGCCATTTTCCCAACTCCTTCATAAACAATTTAAATCGGATTTTCAGGTATCATGCGCGCCCCTAAAAACATCAAATAATTAAGGAACAAACATGAACCCACTCAAAGCGGCCGCCCTGCTGCTCCTGCTCGCCGCCTGCGGCGGACAGCCTGCGGGCGAACCGAAAGGGCCGGCCTCGCAGGAGCGCAGCGCCGCCTTCAAACGGATGATGCCCGAATTCTCGGCCATGGGCAAAATGGTGAAGGGCGACGAAACCTACAACGCCGCCAAATTCCAAGCCTATGCCGCCGCCTTCGCCGATGCCGCGCAAAAACCTTTCGAGCACTTCCAAAACGACCCGCAGGGCAACGGCGACGCCCTGCCCGCCGTGTGGCAGCAGCCCGAGGCCTTCAAGCGCGAGCAGGATGCCTTTCTCGCCGCCGTGGCCGAGTTGAACGCCAAAGCGCAGGGCGGCAGTCTGGACGATATCAAAGCCGCCTATTCCGCCGCCGGCGCAAGCTGCAAATCCTGCCACGACAGCTACCGCCGTCCGAAATAAAAATCCGAAACAGAGGCCGTCTGAAAGCCGTTTTCACTTCGTTGGAGCTGCGTTTTCAGACGGCCTCCTATCCTTGAAAGGCCGTCTGAAAACGCGGATAATCGCGCCCTTTCCACGCCGCAAAAACAAAGGTATTCCGATGACTTCCCCTCTGGCAAACGCAATCCGTTTCCTCTCCGCCGACGCAGTTCAAAAAGCCAATTCAGGCCATCCGGGCGCGCCGATGGGCATGGCCGAAATGGCCGAAGTATTGTGGACGCAGTTTCTCAACCACAACCCGGCCAATCCCAAATTCTATAACCGCGACCGCTTTATCCTCTCCAACGGCCACGCCTCGATGCTGCTTTACAGCCTGCTGCACCTTACCGGCTACAACCTCGGCATCGACGATTTGAAAAACTTCCGCCAGCTGCACAGCAAAACCCCCGGCCACCCCGAATACGGCTACACCGACGGCGTGGAAACCACCACCGGCCCGCTCGGACAAGGCATTGCCAACGCCGTGGGCATGGCTTTGGCAGAAAAAATCCTCGCCGCCGAGTTCAATAAAGACGGCCTGAACATCGTCGACCACTACACTTATGTCTTCATGGGCGACGGCTGCATGATGGAGGGTGTGTCGCACGAAGCCTGTTCGCTGGCCGGCACGCTCGGCTTGGGCAAACTGATTGTGCTTTACGACGACAACAACATCTCCATCGACGGCAAAGTCGACGGCTGGTTCACCGAAAACATCCCTGCGCGTTTCGAGAGCTACGGCTGGCACGTCGTGCCCAACGTCAACGGCCACGACACTGCCGCGATTCAGACGGCCATCGAAGCCGCCCGCGCCGAAAGCGGCAAGCCCTCGCTGATTTGCTGCAAAACCCTGATTGGTAAGGGCAGTGCCAACAAAGAAGGCAGCCACAAAACCCACGGCGCGCCTTTGGGTGCGGACGAAATCGAAGCCACGCGCCGACATTTGGGCTGGAACTACGGCGCGTTTGAAATCCCGCAGGAAATCTACGATGCTTGGAGCGCCAAAGAAAAAGGCGCGAAACTCGAAGCCGCGTGGAACGAATTGTTTGCACAATACCAAGCCAAATTCCCCGCCGAGGCCGCCGAGTTCGTGCGCCGTATGGAGCGCAAACTGCCCGACAACTTCGATGCCTACGTTCAGACGGCCTTGCAGGAAGTCTGCGCCAAAGGCGAAACCATCGCCACGCGCAAAGCCAGCCAAAACAGCATCGAAATCCTTGCCAAAGAGTTGCCCGAACTGGTGGGCGGCTCGGCCGACTTGACCCCGTCCAACCTCACCGACTGGTCAAACAGCGTATCCGTAACCCGCAACGGCGGCGGCAACTACATCCACTACGGCGTGCGCGAGTTCGGCATGGGCGCGATCATGAACGGCCTGTCGCTGCACGGCGGCGTGCGCCCCTTCGGCGCGACCTTCCTCATGTTCAGCGAATACCAGCGCAACGCCCTGCGTATGGCCGCGCTGATGAGAATCAACCCCATCTTCGTGTTCACCCACGACTCCATCGGCCTGGGCGAAGACGGCCCGACCCACCAGCCAATCGAGCAAACCGCCACCCTGCGCCTGATTCCCAACATGGACGTATGGCGGCCGTGCGACACCGCCGAATCGCTGGTAGCCTGGGCCGAAGCCGCCAAAGCCGCCGACCGCCCCAGCACGCTGGTTTTCAGCCGCCAAAACCTGAAATTCCTGCCGCGCAGCAGCGAACAGCTTGAAAACATCAAACGCGGCGGCTATGTCGTTTCCGAAGCGGCAGGCGAAGCCAAAGCCGTGATTATCGCCACCGGCTCGGAAGTTGAATTGGCCCTGAACGCGCAAGCCACCCTCGCCGCCGAAGGCATCGCCGTGCGCGTGGTGTCCATGCCCTCAACCAATGTGTTCGACCGCCAAGACGCGGCTTACCGCGCCGCCGTATTGCCCGACAACCTGCCCAAAGTCGCCGTAGAAGCAGGCGTGTCCGACGGCTGGTACAAATACGTCGGCACCAACGGCGCAGTACTCGGCCTCGACCGCTTCGGCGAATCCGCCCCTGCCGACGAGTTGTTCAAACTGTTCGGCTTTACCACGGAAAACCTGGTTGCTACGGTGAAATCCGTTCTCTGAGGCCGTCTGAAACGTCCGAATCCGTTTAAACAAAGCAGCAACAGGCCGTCTGAACCTTTTCAGACGGCCTCAACACAGGAAAAATCATGAACGCCACGCAGTTAATCGAAAACCTCACCCGCATCGTCGGCCAAAAACACATCATCACCGACCCTGCCAAAACCGAACAATACCGCCAGGGCTACCGCTTCGGCGAAGGGCAGGCGCTGGCGGTGGTGCGGCCGGGCACGCTGCTGGAAATGTGGCAGATTTTGCAGGAATGCGTCGCCGCCGACGTGATAGTCATCACCCAGGCTGCCAACACCGGCCTCACCGGCGGCTCGACTCCCAGCGGCCACGATTACGACCGCGACATCGTCATCGTCAACACCATGCGCATCGACATCATCCAGCCGATTAACGGCAACGAACAAGTCGTCTGCCTGCCCGGCGCCACGCTCAACCGGCTTGAGATGCTGCTCAAGCCGCTCGGGCGCGAGCCGCATTCCGTTATCGGCTCGTCGTGCATCGGCGCATCGGTACTCGGCGGCGTGTGCAACAACTCCGGCGGCGCATTGGTGCAGCGCGGCCCGGCCTACACCGAAATGGCACTGTTTGCCGAAATCGACAGCGAAGGCCGTCTGAACCTCGTCAACCACCTCGGCATCGATTTGGGCAGCACGCCCGAAGAAATTTTAAACAACCTGCAAGGCTGGCACTACCAGCAAAAAGACATCGACCCCAACGCCGGCAAAGGCCACGACCACGCCTATTGCGACCATGTGCGCCAAGTGGACGCGCCCACCGCCGCCCGCTTCAACGCCGACCCCGCCCGCCACTACGAAGCCAGCGGCTGCGCGGGCAAACTGATGGTGTTTGCCGTGCGCCTCGACACCTTCCCGCAGGAAAACCATACCGCCGTGTTCTACATCGGCACCAACGACATCAACGAACTCACCGACATCCGCCGCGCCGCACTCTCCGAGTTCCAGAGCCTGCCCGTTTCCGGCGAATACATCCACCGCGACGCGTTCGACATCGCCGCCGTATATGGCAAAGACACCTTCTACGCCATCAAAAAATTCGGCACCCACCAACTGCCCAAACTGTTCGACCTCAAAGCCCGCGCCGACCGCATCGGCAAAAAAATCCCGTTTCTGCCCAAACACTTCACCGACAAAGCCATGCAGTTTGCCAGCCGCTTCATGCCGCAGCACCTGCCGCAATCCCTGCGCGACTACCGCGACCGCTATGAGCACCACCTGATTCTCAAAATGGGCGGTGCAGGCGTGGAAGAAGCCCGCGCGTTTCTGAAAAATTACTTCGCCAACCACAGCGGCGCATATTTCGAGTGCAACGCCGAAGAAACCCAAGCCGCCATGCTGCACCGCTTTGCCGCCGCCTCCGCCGCCGTGCGCTACCGAGCCGTACACGATAAAGAAGTCGAAGACATCGTCGCCCTCGACATCGCCCTGCGCCGCGACGACAGAGACTGGTTTGAAACCCTGCCCGACGAAATCAACAGCAAAATCAGCCACAAGCTCTACTACGGCCACTTTATGTGCCACGTTTTCCATCAAGACTACATCGTCAAAAAAGGCCACGACTGCATGGCACTGGAACACGAAATGCTGCACCTCTTGGACAAACGCGGCGCGCAATACCCCGCCGAACACAACGTCGGCCACCTCTACGAAGCCAAGCCCGAACTCAAAGCCTTCTACCGCAAACTCGACCCCACCAACAGCTTCAACCCCGGCATCGGCCACACCTCGAAAAAGAAAAACTGGGCAGAGTAAGGCTTTCAGACGGCCTTTTTCCACCGCCAAACCAAAGGCCGTCTGAAAACGGAAAACCCCTTTTTCAGAAACGTCATCCCCGCGAAGGCGGGGACGGCCGCCGCTTCCACAAACCCAAGCAAAAGGAAACCAATATGGGCACCCCGCAAACCGCCATCATCCCCGACACCATCACCGCCGCCATCTATATAGAAGCGGACGTGCTCGACAAAGAACAGACCAAAGCCGCCTGCCGCCAAGCCCTCGCCGCCCTCGACGACTGCCGCAGCCGCTTCCCCGACCACAAACTCGGCATGACCATCGCCTTCGGCGCCGATTTCTGGCACAGCCTCGGCCACGAAAACGAAGGCCGCGAAATCCGCCCATTCATGCCCCTGGGTAACGGCCTCTGTCCCGCCACCCAGTGCGACCTCATGATCCACATCCAGTCCGAACACACCGGCCTCAACTACCTGCTGGCCGAACAGGTTGCCGCCGCATTCGGCAACAGCATCCGCATCGAAAACGAAACCCACGGCTTCCGCATGCCCGAAGAGCGCGGCCTCGACGGCTTTGTCGACGGCACGGAAAACCCGCACGGCGAAGAAAAAATCGCCGCTATCGGCACCATCGCCCAAGACCAACCCGACGCGGGCGGCAGCTACATCGTCCTGCAAAAATACCTGCACGATCTCAAAAAATGGAGCGGCATCAGCGTCGCCGAACAAGAGCAGGCCGTCGGCCGCAGCAAAGCCGACAACATCGAATTTGCCCGCGCCGACCGCCTGCCCGACTCCCACCTCGGCCGCACCAACATCAAAGAAAACGGCGCCGGCCTCAAAATCGTCCGCCGCAGCCTGCCCTTCGGCTACATCAGCGGCGAACACGGCCTGCAATTCATCGCCTACTGCGCCACCCTGCACAACATCGACGAACAGCTCAAATTCATGTTCGGCGACAAAGACGGCAAAATCGACCTGCTGCTGAAACACATGTCCGCAGCCGTACGCAGCGCCTACTACTACGCCCCGAGCATCGAGCGGCTGGCCGATTTGTAAAACGCGCAAAAAGCCCGAAAGGCCGTCTGAAAAACATCAAAACGGGTTTTCAGACGGCCTCATTCAGATACAGAAGGCCGTCTGAAAGCCGCTTCCGCTTTTCAGACGGCCTTTTGTTTTGGATAAGGCCGTCTGAAAACATAAAAAGCAGCCCGAACGCGGTAAAACCGCTTTTCAGGCTGCTTTAGGGTATTCGGGCTGCCTATTCGCCCAACTGTGCCGCCGTCTGCTGCGCCCAGGCCATGGTTTCGGCGAAAGCGGGACGTGCGGTGTGGCGTTCGATATAGGCGGCGAACACCGGATCGGCATCGAGCACCTGCATGTTGCGGGAAAAGTGCAGCAGGAGGGCGGCATAGTACAAATCGAGTGCGCTAAAGCGGCCGCCGACAATATAGTCGTGTTCGGACAAATGCTTGCGCAGCACGCCGAAGGCTTCCTCGAAGCTGCCGTAGCCGATGCCGGTGTGGAATCTCGGATGGTCCGACGGGCGGTCGAAGAATTTGTCCATGCAGGCGTATTCGAGCTGGATGCTGAAGCACAGCCAGCGGTAGTATTCGCCGCGCTCGATGCTTCCGGCGGCGGGAATCAGGTTTTTCTCGGGAAACTGCTCGGCCAGATAGGTGATGATGGCAATGGTTTCGGTGAGTATGGTGCCGCCGGCTTTGAGTGCGGGTACTTTGCCCAAGGGATTGACGGCCAGATAGTCCGCTTCGTGCAGCTTGGCGGAGGACAGCGGCACAATAGTGCACGGCGCGGCGCATTCTTTGAGCATCCACACGGCATAGGTGCCGCGCGAAAAGGGAGTGGTGTAAAGGGTGAGTTCGGGGTTAGGCATCATGCGCTCCTGTGTGTGGTGGGAAAGCGGCGATGATAGCAGACAGGACGTCGGCATTGCCCGCAGATTTCGTTTTCGGGAAAATACCGTTCCGCCACACCGCCTTTTTACACACAGGCATCGGCTTCAAACAGCGGGCAAATGCGCCCAAGCCGCCCCATTTGTTTTCAGACGGCCTCCGCATACCGTTGCCCTGCCCTTTCCCAAGCGCAGGACAAATATGCCCAGCCGACCCGCCTGTTTTCAGACGGCCTTATTCAGATGCAAGAAGCCGTCTGAAAGCTCCGTTCCTCAGTTCAGACGGCCTCCGCCAACCCATAGCGAAACCATGTTCACCGACACCCACGCCCACCTTGCCGATTCCCGACTGGCCGCCAGGCTTCCCGCCGTGCTGGCGCAGGCCGCCGCGGCGGGCGTCACGCGCTTTTTCGTGCCCGCCACCGGCCGTGGCGACTGGCAGAGCGTGCTCGCGCTGGCCGCACCCGCCATCGTCCCCGCCATCGGCATCCATCCCTGGTTTGCCGACAGCCACGGCGCGGCGGACATATCGCAGCTCGACGCCCTGCTGAGCCGCCACGCGCACGCCCTCGTCGGCGAAGCGGGTTTGGACTACCGGCACGCAGCCGACGATGCCGCACGGCAGACGCAGCGCGCCATCCTGTCCGCCCAACTCGATCTGGCCGCGCAACACGGCCGCGCCGTGCTGCTGCACAACGTCCGCGCGGGCGCGGATCTGCTGTGCCTGTTGCAAAAACACGGCATACGGCGTGGCGCCGTCCACGCCTTTTCCGGCAGCCTCGAAGAAGCGCACGCCTTTATCCGCCAAGGCTTGAAAATCGGCATCGGCTCGCTGCTGCTAAATCCTTCGGCCAAAAAAGCCCGCCGCGCCGCCGCCGAACTGCCCCTCTCCTCGCTGGTTTTGGAAACCGACAGCCCGTTTATGCTCAAAGACGCCGCCAACACCCCCGCCAACATCCGCACCATCGCCCAAACCGTCTGCACCCTGCGCGGCATCGGCCTGACGGAACTTGCCGAGGCTGCGGAAAACAATGCGTCGCAGCTGCTGGAAAACCCAAAGGCCGTCTGAAACTGCCAAACGGGCTTTCAGACGGCCTCCGATCCTTGCGGGCAGCTGTTTACGCCAGCACCAGCACCGCTTCGGCCTCCACCTGTACGCCCTTGGGCAGCGCGGCCACGCCGACGGCGGCGCGGGCGGGGAAGGGTTGGGCGAAATATTCGGCCATCACTTCGTTGAACACGGCAAAATTGTCCAAGTCGGTGAGGTAGGCGTTGAGTTTGACGATTTGGTCGAGCGAGCCGCCCGCCGCTTCGGCCACGGCACGCAGGTTTTTGAACACCTGATGCGCCTCGGCGCGGAAATCGCCGCCGCCGGTGACGGTCATGGTGGCGGGATCGAGCGGAATCTGGCCGCTCAGGTAAACGGTGTCGCCCGCGCGCACGGCCTGGCTGTATGCGCCGATAGCGGCGGGGGCTTGGTCGGTGTGGATGATTTGTTTGGCCATCGTTAAAGTCCTTTCGCATAAAAGTAGCGTATAGTAACATTTTTTAACCGAAACCGAGACAGCGGCCGTCAGGCCGCTCCCGCCTGCACCCCTTTCGGGCATCAACGCGGGAACGACGTTTCTGAAAACAAAGCCCCAACCAAGCCAAAACGCGGCGGCACGCTCCGCGCAACAAAGGAAAGCCCATGCTGGACCAGCCCCTACCGAAAATCTTTCTGTTCGTTCCCGGCAACAAGCCCGAGCGGATACCCAAAGCCTTCGGCATCGGTGCGGACGAGGTGGTGGTGGACTGGGAAGACGCGGTGGCCGAAAACGAAAAAGCCGATGCCGTGCGCCATATGGAAGCCTATTGCGCCGACCCCGCCGCCCGTCCGGTGTGGCTGCGTATCAACGCGCCCTCCTCTCCCCGCTTTGCCGCCGATTTGGCCGCGCTCTCGCAGCTGGACGCGGTAAAGGGCGTGGTGCTGCCGAAAACCGAGCGCCCCGCCGACATCACGGCGGTGCACCACGAATGCGGCAAACCGGTTATCGCCGCCATCGAAACGGCCAAAGGCATGCTCAACCTGCCGCAGCTGGCCTTCGCGCAGGGGCTGCACGCGCTTTCCTACGGCTGCCTCGATTTGTGCGGCGAATTGGGGCTGACGCACGGCACCCCCGCCGCCGACACCTTTTTCAACCATCTGCGCATCGAGCTTCTGCTGCACAGCCGCCTCAACGGCCTGCACCCGCCGATAGAAACCGTATTCCCCGATCTTGCCGACAACGACGGCCTGCGCACCTTTACCCGTTTCTGGCGCGACATGGGCTTCGGCGGCATGCTGTGCGTCCACCCCAGGCAGGTGGCCGTTACCAAGCTGATGATGCTGCCCGCGCCAGAGGAAACCGCCTTCGCCGAAAAAGTGCTGGCCGAAGCCGAACGCAACCCGTCGGCGGTGTTTCAGGTAGACGGACGGATGGTGGACGCGCCCGTTATCGCGCGGGCGAAAAAGCTGCTCGGCAGGATGTAGGGGCTGTTGGCAATCAACCCTGAGGCCGTCTGAAAAACACAACGCCAAAGGCCGTCTGGAAAAACCCGCCGCCGCACGGCGCACCGGTTTTTCAGACGGCTTTTTTCATACACAGACGGATTAAGACCATGTTTTACATAAAATTCCATAAACCATTCATAATTGCCTGTTTTGTTAATACCGATTAATAAAAGTTATCATGCGGCAATATACGGCGGTTTTCTATGTAAATTTTGCAATTTCTTATTGTGTTTTACCAAATCTTGCGGATATATTTGCGCCGGGTTTGCAAAAAACGGCAATACCTTAACAGTACAAGTGAATCGGAATCACAAACCAGAGGATTATCTTGATGAAACATACCAAACTTTATGCCTGCCTCATCGCCGCTGCCGCGGTTACCACACCTTTGTCCGCACACGCTGCCTACAACGTGTACAGCAAAGACGGCCTGACACTCGACATCGGCGGCAACGTCACCGCCCAATTCAGCAAACGGCACAACCGTTTCACTTACACGCACGATTCTTCGCGCTACTACTACAACTACGACCTGAGGCAATGGGAAAACGCCCAAACCAACCACGACATCGAAACATCCGACCGCCGCTCCCGCCTCGGCTTCGAGCGCGGTTCATCCTGGCTGCAGTTCCGTGGCCAGCAGCGCATCAACCAGGACTGGCGCGCCACCGGCACGGTACAGCTGGGCTACTATAAAGACGACCTGAACCTCACCGCCGCCAACGTCGCCCTCGACCTGCGCAACGTCGGCAGCATCTCCTTCGGCAAACAGTTCCTGCACTCCGGCTACGTCACCCGCACCGGCACCTACTACCCGCTCGAATATTTCGGCAATTCCTCCATCCGCGCCGACTACACCGGCGTGCCCGAATTGCAGGTCAGCGCCTACCACCTCTTCCCCTCGCAGGACGACGTACGCAAAACCGACAACGTCAACGAAATCCAAGGCAACGGCATTTCCGCCACCTACCGCCTGCGCATCGCTCCCGACCACAGCATCCGCTTCGGCGCGGGCTACACCCAAAGCAAACGCAATTCCGCCGACAACGTCAAATGGGCATCGAAAAAGAAACACGCCGCCGCAGGTTCGATCGAATACAAATACCGCGATTTCACCATCGCCGGCGACATCGGCTATGAAAAAGAGAAAATCGACATCGCCACACTGGGACAAGCCCGCTCGCGCTATTACGGCCTGAAAGCCGAATACGCCTTCACACCGCGCTTCAAAATGGCGGCAGGCTACGGCGTGAAAAACACCAAGAAAACCGCAGGCTCGCTGGGCGCGTTCAACACCAACGCCGCATGGAACCAGCCCGACTTCATCGCCGCCAACGAAGAATACGTCTTCCCGAAAATCAAGCGCCGCAAAGCCTACCTGAAAGCCGACTACGACCTGCGCGAAAACGTCACCCTCTACGGCCGCGCCGATGTGGAAACGGTGAAAAACTACGTCGACGACGGCGAGTTCTCCAAACGCCGCCGCAACGAATTCACCGGCGGCATTTCCCTGACTTTCTAACCGCCACCGCATAGACCCGCACCGGCTGCAAACGCAGGCAGGCCGTCTGAACACCATCAAGACGGCCTGTTTGCACACTGTGGCGCACGCCCGCAGCCTGCGATAGGAACACCGGAGAACACCATGAAAAAAACAAAACTGTCCCTGCTGCTGGCGCTGGCGCTGACCGCCCCGCAGATTGTTCAGACGGCCTCAGCCGCCGACACCCGCGAACATCCCGCCAACCTCTACGCCGCAGAATACGGCTATCCCGAAACCCGCACCAGCCAAGATGAAACCGACCGCTTTGAAACCGGCGAATACGGCGATCCCGGCCTGCGCACCAACAGCCGCAACGAAACCGTCGACCCCGAAATCCGCAAGCTCAAACGCGACGACGGCATCGACCGCTACTACGGCGACACCCACGTCGACAAATACCGCTGGTTGGAAGATGTTGACCGCATCGAACCCGAACACCGCTACGAAACCAGCGAAGACCGCAAGCGCAACCTCTTCGGCACCAACTGGGAAGACCCCGAACTCGACAAACGCCGCACCGGCATGGAAACCGTGCGCAACGAGCAGGGCGAAGTGGATAAATGGGTGAACGCGCAAAACGAAGCCACCCACAACTATCTGAACAAAATCCCCTATATCCAAGAAATCGGCAAACGCATCGACAAGCTGATGGACTACGAATACCTGTATTTCGACTACGACCGCGAATACGGCAAGCTCCATTACGCCCGCTACCCCGACGGCTATTTCCGCCTGAGCAAAAAAGGCGCCGACGGCAAATCCCAAGTCATTCTCGACGAAAAAGAACTCTCCAAAGACGGCTACACCCAGATTGCCAACTACGCACTCAACAGCAACGGCAAATATTTCGCCTACGCCACCCGCGACGGCGCTTCGGATACCGACCACAAAGAGCTGTATGTGCTCGATACCGAAACCCTGAAAACCCGCCACATCACCACCAATATCCATGTGGTGGATGCCGGCGGCACGTATGGCTACCCGCTGGAGTGGAAAGACAACAACAATCTGTATTATGTCCGCTCCCACGGCGGCTGGACGGATCTGATGCTGCACCGGATGGACAAAAACGAGTTCAACGACCCGATTATTATGAAGGCGTCGGACTACGACATGACGCCCGACAGCTTCTGGATTGAAGACGACCGCTATCTGATGGTGCAGGGCTCTTTGGGCAGCATCAGCAACACCCTGCTGCTGAAGGATTTGAAAACCGGCCGCTGGATTCAGATCCACAACCGCAAGATGTACGACAAAATCAACAAAGCGGATGCGTTTACCAACTATACCGCCGCCAAGTTCGTCCGCCTGGATGGCAATTATATCTATGTGATTTCCGAAGATAATTCTGAATTTGGCGAACTTCTGAAAATCGACATCCGCAGCCCGCAGAGAAAACGCGAAGTGGTGATTCCCGCGCGCGAGAACCACCGCCTGACTGCCGGCGTGTACCAAAGCGGCCACTATCTGATGCAGTATTACTCTGCCGGTTACGATTCGCTGGCACTGTTTGACGAAAACGGCAAATTCGTCCGCGACATCACCCCGGTTGCCGGCGGCAACATCAGCAGCCTGACCGCCTACGACTCCGGCGACAAAGACGCCGAAGACAACCGCCCCAAAGGCACGCTCGCGGCCAACGAAAAAGACTACAAGCGCTATGTGTGGTTCTACTACCAAAACAAGGTAACGCCGGCCACCACCTACCGCTACAACGTTGAAGAAGACAAATTCTTCGGCGTCAAACGCCGCGATACCATTCCTTTTGATGCCGACAAATACGAAATGCGCACCGTATCCTATCCGTCCAAAGACGGCACCATGGTGCCCATCGTGATCAGCCACAAAAAAGGGCTGAAACTCGACGGCAAAAACCCGACCATTCTCTACGGTTACGGCGGTTTCAACGTTGATGCCTACCAGGGCAACTTCACCACCGCAGCCGCAGCCTGGATGCAGAACGGCGGCGTTTACGCCACCGCCGGCCTGCGCGGCGGCAAGGAGTACGGTTCCAAATGGCACGACGCGGGCAAGCAGCTCAACAAACAAAACGTTTTTGACGACTTTATCGCCGCCGGTGAATTCCTGATTAAGGAAGGCTATACCTCCAAAGACTACCTGTCGATTTCCGGCGGTTCCAACGGCGGTTTGTTGGTCGGTGCGACCATGGTTCAGCGTCCCGACCTGTTCCGTGTCGCCATTCCCGAAGTCGGCGTGCTCGATATGCTGCGCCATGACAAAATGTACCGCACCGACTACTGGATCAACGAATACGGTATGGCTGAAGACAGCAAAGCGATGTACCAGAAACTGCTGTCCTACTCGCCGTATCACAACGTGCGCGACGGCGTCTGCTACCCCTCCACCATGGTAATGACGTCCAAACGCGACGACCGCGTGGTACCGTCGCATTCCTACAAATTCGCCGCCATCCTGCAGGAGAAGCAGTCGTGCATGCGGCCGGTATTTCTGAATGCCGCCGAGCGCCACGGCCACGGTGACAACACCCGTGCGGAAACCAAGCGCGAGATGAAGGAAAAATTCGCCTTTATCCTGCACGAAATGGGCGTGAAGTCACTGCCGCCCGTTCCCGACAAAGAGCCTCAGGCGCAGGAAAAGAAATAAAGTATCCCTTGCTTTCAGACGGCCTGAAACCGCAGCAAACGGTTTCAGGCCGTTTTTGTAGGCGTCGGAACGCATGGCCGGAAAATGCAATAAGGCCGTCTGAAAGCACCAAACAGGCTTTCAGACGGCCTCTTATGCCAAACGGCGGCCGGAAATCTAAGTCCCCGTTCCCCGTTGCAAAAACCATTCGCCGAACGGCCATTCGACGCTGTCGAGCAGGTTTTTGGTAATCAGGCCGAGTTCGGTGTCGCCTTCGATTTGCAGTTTGCGGTTGAAGAACAGGGTGTCGGGGTCTTCTTCGCGCAGCATCATGCGCATGAAGTCGATGCCGTTGGCGGCCAGGCGCAGGTCGGGTGTGCCGTCGAAGCCTCCGGCGGTGAATTTTTCGCCGTTGGCGCTGAAACGGACTTTGACGCCCGCGTCGAGTACGTCGATTTCGAATTTTCGCCCGTCAAACAGGCTCATGTCGGCGGGCAGCAGCCCTTTTTTCAGCATGATGTTGAGGGTGGCGACAAGGGCGAAGCGCGGCGGGGCGGCGGGGAGGACGCCGCCGATTTTTCCCGCCCACGCGGGCAGGGTGATGTCAGGCAACGGCATGGTTTTCCTCCCTGATGCTCTGTACGGCGGCGATGCCGGCCTGGCCGCGCCAGTAGCCGTCGACCAGTGTGCCGGTGGACAGGGCGTCGAGTTCTTTCATGGCGTCGGCCAGGTCGGTTTGGCCGTCGAGCACGTCGCGGTGCAGGCGGATGATGTCGGCCATGCCGTGCATCTGCGGCGACAGGCGCAGGATGTCGATGCCGATTTTTTGCAAATCGCGGTGGTGCGGCAGCAGGTTTTGGCAGCCGTAGGACATGGTTTGGATGCCGTTGATGGTGAGGAAGGGCTGGCCTTCGCGGGTGTTCATGGTCATGCCGTGTTCGTAGTCGAGGCAGCGGAATTCGCAGCTGTCTTTGTTGAGGTTGTAATGGCGGGCGGTAAAGCAGCGCGAGGAGTAGGCAAGCGGCATTTTGCCCCAGGCGAAGAGTTCGGTTTCGAGGCCGTCTGAAACGGCGGCGGCGGCCACGGCGGCGACTTTATCGCGGTTCAATTCGGGCTGGGGTATCCAGCGGAAGGCGCCGAGGCTTTTGAAAAGGCGCAGGGTGCTTTCGTTGTAGATGTTGAGGCTGGCGCCGGCGACGATAGGGATGCCGTGTTCGCGTGCGAGTTTCACCGCGCCCATGTCGTTGGCTTCGACTTTGAATTTGTCCTGGCCGGTGATTTTGCGCAGGCGTTTGAGGTCGGATTCGCTTTCGAGCAGCACCTGCGAGGAGAGGATGACTTCTTTGCCGCTGTCGGCCAGGTCTTCGGCCAGGCCGTACCAGTCGGCAAAACGCATTTTCTGGCGGCGCGAGCAGACGACTTCGCCGAGATAGACGGTGTCGATCGGGGCGTCGAGCAGGCCGGCGTAAAATTCGAGCAGGGCTTCTTTCTGCCAGAAAAAAAGGATGGGGCCGAGGGAGAGTTTCATCGGGTTCATCGTTGTCTGTTCCTTTATTTCCACGGGCGGCTGTATGCGCCGAGGGTGGTTTGGTGGCCTTCGGACACTTTGCTTAACGCGCTGTCCCACGCGGGGTTGATTCTGAAACGGGCGGGATCGGCAGCGGCGGCATCGAGCGCCTGACGCAGGGATTTGGTGACTTGCGCGGTGTACATCGGGCTGCGCTGGCGGCCTTCGATTTTCACGGCGGCCACGCCGATTTTGATGATTTCGGGCAGCATTTCCAGAATATTGAGGCTGGTCGGCTCTTCCAGCGCGTAATAGGTTTCGTCGTTGACCTCGAAGCGGCCTTTGCACAGCGTGGGGTAGCCTGCCGGTTCGTTCGGGTTGTAGCGGTCGATCAGGATGCGGTTGAGGCGAACGTCCATACGGTCGGGCAGCTGCTCCCAGCGCACGGCTTTGGCGGGCGAGCACACGCCCTGCATATTCGGCGACTCGCCCGTGGCGTAGCTCGACAAAATGCAGCGGCCTTCCACCATCACGCACAGGCTGCCGAAGCCGAACACTTCGATTTCGACGTCGGTGTGGTCGATAACGTGTTTCACCTGGTCGATGGTCAGCACGCGCGGCAGCACGACGCGGCGCACGTTGAACAAATCCTTCATCAGGTTGATGGCTTCGTAGTTGGTAGCCGAACCCTGCACCGACATATGCAGGCGCAAATCGGGATAGCGGTTGGCGGCATAGGCCATCACGGCGGGATCGGCGACAATCACTGCGTCTGCGCCGAGCAAAACCGCCGTGTCCACCGCCGCCTGCCAACGCTCCACCTGCCCCGCCTGGGCGAAGGTGTTGATGGCCATCAGCACCTGCCGTCCGCGCGCGTGGGCGTATTCCACCCCCTCGCGCGCCGATTTCATGTCGAAATTCAGGCCGGGGAAATTGCGCGCGTTGGTCGCGTCTTTCAGACCCATGTAAACCGCGTCCGCGCCGTTGTCCACCGCCGTTTTCATGGCGGGCAGATTGCCGGCGGGGCAAACCAGCTCGGGAATTTTTCTCATACCGTGTTCCTTGTAAAAACCAATGTCAGCCAAAGAAAAGCGGCAGGAATTTTGTTAAAATCGCTTAACAAATCCGCCGTGAAAACCCTTATCACAAGCAAATGCATAAAATTTCATCATTTGCTGATTAATTTATTTATCGCGTTTATTTATTTTTACAATATTTACCGCGCTTGGCAAGCGCAAAGGCCGCCTGAAAATCTTTCAGACGGCCTCCAACACGGCAAACCAAAGCCGAAAATCTGCAAAAAACTCTGCAGATACAGACGGATAAACCCATGTTCAAACACAAGGACAAACCATGAGCGCAACAGACACCCGCCCCCTGCTCGAAGTTGCCGCCGGCATCGTTTTCAACGAAAACGGCGAATTCCTCCTCTCCTCCCGCCCCGCAGGCAAACCTTACGCGGGCTACTGGGAATTTGCCGGCGGCAAGGTCGAAGCGGGCGAGAGCGCGGCGGATGCGCTCAAACGCGAGTTTGCCGAAGAGCTGGGCATAGACATCCGCCGCGCCCTGCCCTGGCTGGTGAAAATCCATTCCTACGAACACGCCCGCGTGCGCCTGCACTTTTTCCGCGTGCCCGCCGACGGCTGGGCGGGCGGTATACAGGCCAAAGAAGGCCAGAGCTGGGCGTGGCAGAAGGCGGGAGATTTTACCGTGTCGCCCATGCTGCCCGCCAACGGCGCTTTGCTCAAAGCCCTGTCCGTGCCCACCGCGCTGACAGGCCGTCTGAAAGACGGGTTTTACGGCGCAAACGCCGCAGGCGCATACCGCGCCGTGCCGCCAACCCGTGCGGCGGCAGAGGACAAAAACCTGCTGCTGACCGCCGCCGAATACCTTTCAGACGGCCGCCCGAGCGCTGCCGAAAGCCTGTGGCTGGCGGTGGATAATGCGGCCGATTTTGCCCGTTTGCTGGATGTGGCCGACGTGATTGTCTGGCACGTCGGCACGCATGCCGACGCGCAAACCTTGCTCGATACCCTGCACGCAGGCACGCCCGTACCGCTGGTTGTCAGCACCGACGCGGACACGGCGGCTCAATACGGCGCAGACTGGCTGGCGGCAGGGGCGCAGGCGGTGGCCGCAGAGGAGCAGCCGTAGCGGCACTGAAAACAAAAGGCCGTCTGAAAGCGTTTCAGACGGTCTCTGCCTATATGGTTGCACCTTATCGGAGCTTTGTTTTCAAACGGCCTTTTTGTCCAGTTCGGACAGCAGCGACACCAAATCTCCCGCGCAGCTTTGCGCTTTGGCCGCCACCTGTTCGGGCGTATACAGCGCAGGCGACGTGCCGTGGAAATAAAAGGGATCGATATAGTTCATCTGCGCGTAGTAGGCTGTTTGTTCGATGTTTTTGCACAACTCGCCGACACGGAAATGGGCGATGCCGTCGGCGCGGTAGTCTTCTTCGGGCGAGCCGATGGTGATGCTCGGCACGAAGTGGCGGCCTTTGAGTTTGTCGCCGCCCGTGCCGTAGGCAAAGCCGTAGGTAAACACGCTGTCGAAGTATTGTTTCAAAATCGCGGGCATGTTGTACCAGTACATCGGGTATTGGAAAACAACGGTTTGATGGCGCGTCAAAGCCTGCTGCTCGGCTGCGGCGTCGATGCGGTAATCGGGATAGAGCGCGGCGATGTCGCGGATTTCGTCGCCGGGACGCGCGGCTTTGAGGTGCTCGATAACGGCCTTGTTGGCGACGGATTTTTGAAAATCGGGATGGGCTAAAATAACGAGTGCCACGGTTTGTCCTTTCGGTTTGCGTTGGAAACGGCGCGGATTGTAGGCAGCGGCCGCAGTCGGTTCAATAACTATCCTTTTGTATAGTTGGGAAAAATGGAACACACAAAAACGGAATGCAGAAGCGGCGCCTTCGGTTTCAACGGCAAAACCTATCCCTGCACGCTGAGTGTGACAATGGATTTGGTCGGCGGCAAATGGAAGGCCGTTATCCTCTACCACTTGCAGGACGGCGCCAAACGCTTCGGCGAGCTGCACGCGCATCTGCGCGACGCCACGGAAGCCGTGTTGAGCCGCAGCCTGAAACAGCTCGAGCGCGACGGGCTGGTATCGCGCCAAGTGTTCGGCAGCAGGCCGCCGCTGAAAACCGAATACGCGCTCACGCCGTTCGGCGCAAGCTTCCTGCCCGTGCTCGCCGCGCTCACCGAATGGGGCAACCGCGCGGTGGTCGAGCGCGGCAGCTTTATCGGGGAAACGGAATAAGGCCGCCCTGCCCCGCCGCTGCGGGTGCACAGTTTGTATACAAATTCCGGTCATTTTGCAGTGCAAGATATTTCATCATGCCGAGCGGCGTAAGCGATTAGAATAAAGGCCGTTCCCGCCTCGGCGGGAATGACGTTTCTGAAAGCGCAGCTTCAACGAAGTTCAAACGCAGCTTTCAGACGGCCTCTTCCCGACAACCAACACACACACTCCTCAAACATGGCTTCCTTCCTCGACAAATCGCGCACCGTCGCCCCCGCGGGTTTCAACCGCTGGCTGGTGCCGCCCGCCGCGCTGGCGGTTCACCTTTCCATCGGCCAGATTTACGCCTATTCCGTATTCAACGCGCCGCTCACCAAAATCCTCGGCATCAGTGAATCCGCGCCCGGCGACTGGTCGCTGGCCACCGTCGGCTGGGTGTTCAGCATCGCGCTGGCGGTGCTGGGCGCGTCGGCCGCGCTGTTCGGCACCTGGATGGAACGCGTCGGCCCGCGCAAGGCGATGTTTGTCGCCGCTATCTGCTTCGGGCTGGGCTTTCTCGTTTCCGCCATCGGCGTGCGCGAACACAATCTGTGGCTGCTCTATCTGGGCAACGGCGTACTCGGCGGCGTGGGGCTGGGCTTGGGCTACATCGGCCCCGTTTCGACGCTGATGAAATGGTTTCCCGACAAGCCGGGCATGGCAACAGGGCTGGCGATTATGGGCTTCGGCGGCGGAGCGATGCTGGCCTCGCCGCTCTCGGTAGCGCTGATGGACTTTTTCAAAACGCCCTCGTCCGTCGGCGTGGCGGAGACTTTTCTCGTACTCGGCGCGTTTTATTTCGTGTTTATGATGTTCGGCGTGTTCGCTATCCGCGTGCCCGCGTCCGACTGGAAACCGGCGGGTTTTGTGCCCAAAGCGGCGAAAAAGCTGGTGAGCGCCAACCACGTTACCGCCGCGCAGGCAGTGAAAACGCCGCAGTTTTACCTGCTGTTTTGGATACTGTGCCTGAACGTCACCGCCGGCATCGGCGTGCTCGGACAGGCTTCGGTAATGATTCAGGAAATGTTTTCCGTGCACTCCGTCGGCGAAGGCGCGGCGGTGGGTGCGGCGGCGGCGGCGGGCTTTGTCGGCCTGCTGAGCCTGTTCAATATGGGCGGACGCTTTTTCTGGTCGAGCATTTCCGACCGCCTCGGCCGCAAGCCCACCTACAACCTGTTTTTCATCCTCGGCGCCCTGCTCTATTTCGCCATCCCCGCGCTGGGCGAAAGCGGCAGCAAAACGCTGTTCATCATCGGCTTCTGCATCATCATTTCCATGTACGGCGGCGGCTTCGCGGCCATGCCCGTTTACATCAAAGACCTGTTCGGCACGCTGGAAGTGGGCGCGATACACGGGCGCGTGCTCTTGGCCTGGTCGACCGCCGCCGTGCTCGGCCCGGTGCTGGTGAACTACATCCGCCAAAGCCAGATCGACGGCGGCGTGCCGCCCGCGCAGGCATACAGCGTCACCATGTACATCATGGCCGCCCTGCTGATTGCCGGCCTTGTCTGCAACCTGCTCGTGCGGCCGGTTAACGAAAAACACCATGCCGACGGCAGCCGCTACCGCATCCCGCACCAAGTGCCCGCCGAAAGCGCGTTTGAAGAAGCGGCGCAGGCGGCGGAGGAAATCGCCCACAGCGGCGGCCGCGTGAAGCTGCGCTGGCTGATTGTCTGCGTGCCGCTGGCCTACGGCATCGTTATGACGGGCGTGAAAGTGGCCGGGCTGTTCGGCTGAAGCCGTTCCCGCCTTCGCGGGAACGACGTTTCCGAAAGCGCAGTTTCAACGAAGCGAAAGCGCGGATTCGTCCCAAGCAGCAAAAGGCCGTCTGAAAATCCTTTTTGAGGTTTTCAGACGGCCTTTCTGCGTCTCTGCCGCTGCGGCAGAGTATAAAAAATCAGCTTCTGAAATACAGCCCGTGTTCGTCTTCGCAGCGGCGTATCGGCCAGCCGTACACAGCTTCGAGCAGTTCGGGACGCATCACGGCGGCGGTGTCGCCCGATTCGACAACTTTGCCTTTGTTCATCAATACGATATGGTCGGCATAACGGGCGGCGAGGTTGAGATCGTGCAACACCATGATGGCACTCATGGCGGTTTTTTGCTGCTCCAGATGCTGCATCAGGCGGTGTTGGTGGCGGATGTCGAGGTGGTTGCACGGTTCGTCGAGCAGCAATACGGGTGCGTCCTGCAACAGGGCGCGGATGATGTTGGCGCGTTGCTGCTCGCCGCCGGAGAGACGGCCGATGCGTTTGTCGGCCAGCCCGGCCAAATCGAAATAATCCAAGAGCGCGGCGGCGGCTTTGTCGTTCAGACGGCCTTTTTTAGCGTAGGCTGCCAGCGCGATGTAGCCGCGCACGCTCATGGGCATATTGTAGCGGCCGTGTTGGCCGACCCAGGCGGCGCGTCCCAGGCGCACTTGCGGGGCGGCGGGTGCGCCGTGCAGCAGGATTTCGCCTTGGCCGGTTTGGCCGATAAGGGCGCGCAGCAGGCTGGATTTGCCCGCGCCGTTGGGGCCGATAACGGCGGTGGTCAGTCCGGCGGGGAAATCGAGCGCGTCGATGGAGAGCAGGGTTTTGCCTTTTACGGCAACGTGAAGGTTGCGGACTTGGAATGTGGTTTTCATGGTAATGAGGCCGTCTGAAAATTAGCGTTGGATGGGGCGGATAAAGAGGTACATGAAAAACGGCCCGCCGAGCAGGGCAATCACGATGCCCACGGGCAAATCGACGGGATAGGTAAGCCAGCGCGAGATGCCGTCCACTATCATCAGAAACACCGCGCCCACCCAGGCCGACAGCGCGGTAAGGCGGCTGCGTCCGCCGCCGACGGCCTGCGTGAGCACGTTGGGAATCATCATGCCGAGAAAGCCGATCACGCCCGCCAGCGACACCGCGCCGCCGGTCATCAGCGCCGCGCCGATGACGGTTTGCACACGCACGCGGCCGACCGATACGCCCATGCTCACCGCCGTGTCCTCGCCCGTCATCAACACATCGAGCCGCCGCCCGGCCAAAAGCAGCAGCGCAAAGCCCGGCAGCATCGAACACAGAGCCAGCGCAGGCGAGGCAAAGCCCGCTTCCGACAGGCTGCCCGCCAGCCAGTTGGTTGCGCTGCGGAGCGTTTGGTCGTCGGCCAGAAACATAATCATGCTCACCGCCGCGCCTGCAAACGCGCTCAATACGAAACCCAACACCAGCAGCCCCAGCGTTCCGCCGCCCACCAAGCGGTGCACGGCCAAAATCAGCAGGCACACGCCCAGCGCGCCGCCAAACGCGGCCACCGGCACGCTCACCGCGCCGCCGCCGAGCGCAATCACCGAAATCACGCCCAAAGCCGCGCCGCCCGACGTACCGATCAGGCTGGGATCGGCCAGCGGGTTTTCAAACAAAGCCTGCAAAGCCGCGCCCGAAGCGGCCAGCCCCGCGCCGACCAAGAGCGCGGTATAGATGCGCGGCAGGCGGATTTGGCGGACGGTATCGTCCATTTCCAGCGGCGATGCCCAGCCGCCAAAGCCGATGCCGCAGCAGAAATAAACGGCGGCGGCGGTAAAGAGAAGGGCAAGAATGATGGTGCGGGGTTTCATGGTTTGCTTGTGAAAATGGGAAAAAGGGAAGGAGGTTTTGGCTTCGTTGGAGCTGCGTTAGAAAAACGGGCAGGCCGTCTGAAACAGTCTGCCCGCTTGGTGCGAAATTTTATCATTCCGTATCCGTTTGCGCCACGCGCACGGGCGGCGCGGACGCCAAAAGGCCGTTCCCGCCTTCGCGGGCATGACGTTTCTGAAAGCGCGGCTTCGACGAAGTGAAAACCCGAAAGGCCGTCTGAAAAATGTTTTTCAGACGGCCTTTCGGGTTTGCGGCGCGGGCGGGGTATGGCGAAATCAAAATCCGCCGCCGAAAGGCAGGAGGCCGTCTGAAAGCGTTTCAGAAACGTCATGCCCGCGAAGGCGGGAACAGCCTTTTGGCACGGATTCAGCGGCGCAGCAGTTCGTCGGCGGCGGTTTGGGCGCGGCTGAGGATGTCTTCGGTGAGGTAGGCTTTGATTTGCGCATAGGCCAGCGTGAGGACGGCGACGTCGTCGGTAAAACCCAAGGGCAGGAGCAGGTCGGGGATACTGTCGATGGGGCTGACGAAATACAGCAGCGCGGCGGCGATGATGAGTTTGGCTTTGGCCGGGGTTTGCGGCGAGCGGTAGAGGTAGTAGAGGGCGTAAAACTGGCGCACGACGGGCGCGCCGAGGTCGGCGGCGTGGCGGGCGAGTTTTTTCAGAAAGCCCGGTTCGTTGAGTTTGCGGCGGCGGAAGGTGGGGATGTAGTCGGTCATTTCAGACGGCCTTTCTCGGTTGTGCTTGCGGTTGCGGAAGCGGTTTTCAGACGACCATATGGTTTTTCAGACGGCCTGTATCAAGCAGGCCGTCTGAAAAGTTTAGTAAGCGGTTTATCCGCGCAGGAAACGGCGGTCGAGTTTTGTCAGATAGGCCAGCAGGCCGAGGTTGCCGAGGGCGACGGCGAGATAAAGCAGGCCGATGCTGTCGAACAGAAAGAGCAGCACGGCGCTGAAAATAGCGGCGGCCACCATAAACAGGCCGTTGACGATGTTGTTGGCGGCGACGGCGTTGGCGCGGAATTCGTCGCTGCTGGCGGTTTGCAGCCAAGTGTAGAGGGGCACGGAAAAAAAGCCGCCGAAAAAGCCGATGGCAATCATGCAGGCCATGACGGGATAGGCGTTGGCGCGGGTGAGGAAGGAGAAGATGCCTTCGAGTTGCGTGCTGTCGTAGTGTTGGCCGTGGGTAAGCCAGACGAGCAGGACGCCGAAAACTGTGAGGCCGACGGTGCCGGCGGAAACGAGGCGCAGGTGCAGGCGGTGGCCGCTGATTTTGCTACACAGCACCGAGCCTGCGGCGATGCCGACGGAAAAGAGGGCGAGCATGAGGTTGAAGACGTTGTCGTTGCCGCCGAGGTGTTTCTGCGTGAAGGTGGGCAGCTGGGTGGTGTACACCGCGCCGATGAGCCAGAACCAGGAGATGCCGATGATGGCGGTGTAGAGTTCTTTTTGCGCGAAGGTGTCTTTGAGGAGCTGTTTGGTGCTGCGGACGATGTTCGGGGCGATGTGCTGCTGCGGGTTTTTCGCGCCGACGTAGGGCATGAAAAAGGCTGTGACCGTGCCGCCGGCGGCAATCAGCACGACCAGCGCCATCACCAGCGCGTGCGGCGCGCCGGCAAGTACCGTGCCGAGGATTTGGCCGAGGAGGATGGCGAGGAAGGTGCCCGATTCGATCAGGCTGTTGCCCATCATCAGTTCTTTGTCGTTGAGATAGTCGGGCAGGATGGCGTATTTGAGGGGGCCGAACAGGGTGGATTGCGCGCCCATGCAAAAGAGCATGGCCAGCAGCAGGGGCGCGGATTGGATGTGAAAGCCGTAGGCGGCAACGGCCATGATGAGGATTTCCAAAAGTTTGATGATGCGTGCGAAGCGGGCTTTGTCGTAGCGGGTGCTCAGTTGGCCGGAGACGGAGGAGAACAGGAAATACGGCAGGATGAAGAGCAGCGAGCCGAGGTTGAGCATTTGCGCGGGCGGCAGAATGGCGTTGGCGCCGAGGCCGTGGTAGCTGATCATGACAAAGAGGGCGGTTTTGAACAGATTGTCGTTCAATGCGCCGAGAAACTGTGTGCCGAACAGCGGGGCGAAGCGGCGGCTTTTGGCAAAGGAGAAACTGCTGTTTTTGGCGTTCATCTGCCGCCCTCCCCTCTTGTTTCAGACGGCCTCTGCGTTTCAGACGGCCTTTCGGGTTCGCGGTAGCTGTCGTCGTCCATCAGGATGCGGTGGGCAGGGCCTTCGAGGTCGTCGAACTGGCCGCTTTTGCCCGACCACCAGAAGAAATAAATAATCAGCGCGCCGAGAATCAGGCTCAGCGGCACGAGGATGTACATGCTTTCCATCAGAATGTTCCGGCAAGGTCTTCAAGGATAAAGGTTTGTCCGCCGAGGCTGAGGTATTCGCCGCGGATGCGCCCAGCGGGTGTGCCGTCGGCGGCGTAGAGGCCGACGCGGTCTTTTTCCAGCCGCCAGATGCCTGCGGCTTCGCTGTCTTGGAAGGGGGCGAGGGCGCGTTCTGCGGCAGCAGGCGGCGGGGTTTCGCTTTGCAGTTTGACAAGGAATTGTCCGGACTGCGGCGGGCTTTCGTGTTCTTCATCGCCGGTCATGACGAAAAAGCCGATATGGGTTTGGTCTTCGCTGTGGAGGCTGAAATAGTGCATGGTCGGGGAAGGGTCGGCGCGGACGGCCGTCTGAAAAGGGGATGGGAAAAAGGCCGTCTGAAAGCCTGTCGGCGCTTTTCAGACGGCCTGTCTGTCTTACAGCAGCTCGAAGTCGATGCCGGCGTTCTGCCCCCTGCGGCTTTTGAGCTGGATGGCCAGACGCAGGTCGTTGGCGGAATCGGCGTTTTTAATCGCTTCGGCGTAGGAAATCTGGCCGCTTTCGAAGAGTTCGTACAGCGCCTGGTCAAAGGTCTGCATGCCGATGTCGGTGGATTTTTTCATGATTTCCTTGATGCCGTGCACTTCGCCGCGCAGGATAAGGTCGGAAATCAGCGGCGATTGCAGCAGCACTTCCACCGCCGCCACACGGCCTTTGCCGTTTTCCTTGGGCACGAGGCGCTGGGAGACGAAGGCCTGCAAATTGAGCGACAGGTCGGTCAGAAGCTGGGTGCGTTTTTCTTCGGGGAAGAAGTTGATGATGCGGTCGAGTGCCTGGTTGGAACTGTTGGCGTGCAGCGTGGCCATGCAGAGGTGGCCGGTTTCGGCGAAGGCCAGCGCGTATTCCATGGTTTCCTGGTCGCGGATCTCGCCGATGAGGATCACGTCGGGCGCCTGGCGCAGGGTGTTTTTCAGGGCGGCAAACCAGTTGTCGGTGTCCACGCCCACTTCGCGCTGGGTGATGATGCAGTTTTTGTGCGGGTGGACGTATTCGATGGGGTCTTCGATGGTGATGATGTGGCCGTAGCTGTTTTCGTTGCGGTAGTCGATCATCGCCGCCAGCGAGGTGGATTTGCCCGAGCCTGTGCCGCCGACGAAAATCACCAGCCCGCGTTTCTGCATCGCCACTTTTTTCAGCACTTCGGGCAGTTTGAGGTCGTCCATTTTCGGAATGACGCTGTTGATGATGCGGATAACGAGGGCAACGGCGCCGCGCTGGATCATGGCGTTGACGCGGAAACGCGCCACGCCGTCGAGGCTGACGGCAAAGTTGCATTCTTTGGTGTTTTCAAATTCTTCGCGCTGCTTTTCGGTCATCAGCGCCTGGGCGATGGCGCCGCACATGCCGGCGGTGAGCGGCTTGTCGGCTATCGGCGTGAGTTTGCCGTCGAGTTTGACGGCGGGCGGAAATTCGGCGGTGATGAAGAGATCGGACGCTTTTTGTTCGTACATATAGCGCATCCAGCCGAAAATGGTGTCTTTGATGCCCATCGGGGCGGCGTTTTGTGTATTCATATTTTGTTATTCCCGTAATGTCGGTTGGTCCTTGCAAAAGGCCGTCTGAACAACCGCTTTCAGACGGCCTTTTGCGCTTTAAAACGGTTTGTAGGTGGCCAGATAGTAGATGATGCCGACCACGCCCATGCTCAGGGCGTAGAAAAACCAGGCTTTGGCCGAACGCGGCTGCGATTTGAGCGCCGCCATGCCGATGAAGACGTAGCCCACCACCAAAAGCAGCTTCACGCCCAGCCAGTTGGCGTTGCCGAAGGGCGTCCAGTGGGCGAGGGTCATGATCCAAAGGCCGGTGAAAAGCAGCGTGGTGTCGTTCAGATGCGGCAGCACTTTGAGCACGCCCGGCAGCGGTTTTTCCGGCTTGGCAAAGCGCATCCAGTAGCGCAGGTTGAACAGCAGCACGGTCATGGCGACAAAAAACAGATGGCCTTTTTTCGCCCAAATGTAAATCATGGTTGTGTCCCTTGTTTTTGTTTGGAATTTTTTTCCACCGCCAGCAAAACCGGCGGCGAATTGCGCTGGTTGGCAAAGGCGTAGCGCAACACGGCAAAGCGCTCCTGCGGCAGGGCGGCCGCCCATTCCTGCACCGCCGCGCTCTCCTGCGCACCCGCCGGATGGCCGCCGTAGAGCACCGCCGCCAAAATGCCGCCTTCGGCCAGCAGCCCCAGCGCGGCTTCGAGCGCGGCAATGCTCGATTCGGCGCGGGTGGTGATGTTTTTGTCGCCGCCCGGCAGGTAGCCGAAATTGAACACGGCGGCATCGAGCGGCTCTTTTATATAGTCTGCCAAACGCTCGTGGCCGTCGTGTATCAGCACCACCTGTTTGTCTGCCCCTGCCGCTTTCAGACGGCCTTCGGTGGCGTCCAGCGCCTGCCTTTGTATGTCGAACGCCCAAACCCTGCCCGTTTCCCCGATCAGCCGTGCAAGAAGCAGCGTGTCGTGTCCGTTGCCCGCCGTGCCGTCGAGGGCGCGGCCGCCTGCTTTCAGACGGCCTTCGAGCAGGCTGCGGGCGAATGTCAGGGCGTTGGGCAGCATGGGCGGGGATTTGGCGGGCAAAAAACGCGGGCAGTATAAAAGGTAATGCTGCCTCTGCCAACAGGCGGCTTTCAGACGGCCTTTGCACCCGGGAGGCCGTCTGAAGAGCGTTTACAGCAGATGCTTGAACGGGTTGCCCCTGCAGCAGACAAATTCCACGCCCTCGTCGGCGCACCCGCCCAAAAGACAGGTGATGCCGGTGACGTGGCAGATGCCGTACATCCCGACAACCGGCGCCACATCGGGCGTTTCACCAACTTCCGGCCCTTCTTCCCCGATGCTGCCCGCGATATAGGCCAGCCTTTCGCGCGTCAGGCATTCCGTGCGGGCGCGGAATTCAAAGAGAAAATCCCGCTCGGAAAATTCGAGGGACAGGCCGTCGAACTCGCACAGGAAAGTAGCGGGCTTTTCGCCGACAACATAGCCGCAGGCGGCGGCTTGGGCAGCAACGGCGGCGGTATCAGTGTGCCGGTTGGGATGCCAACCCGTCCTCCGCAGGGTTTGCATGGTTTTTTTGTCAAAACGCCCCATGATGTTTCCTTTTCCGCTTTTCAGACGGCCTCACAGCAGCGGGCTCATCAGTCTGACGGTGTTTTCCACCAGCCCCCACCATTTGGGGCGTTTTTCCCACACTTCGGCGCTGATGCGGCGGCTGTCGGCCAAATAGCCCTGTTGCAGAGCGGCGATGCGGGCGGTGGTGGGGCGGTCGTAGATGGCGAGGCTGATTTCCAGATTGAGGAAGAAGCTACGCATGTCCATGTTGACCGTGCCGAAGAGGGCGTAATCGTCATCGATTACCATGGTTTTGGCGTGCAGCAGGCCGCCTTCGAAGAGGGCGATGTCCACGCCCGCGGCCAGCAGCATCGGGTAGTAGGCGCGCGAGGCGTAGCGCACGAGCAGGGAATCGACCTGCGCCGGCAGAATGAGGGTTACGGCCACGCCGCGCTTGGCGGCAGTGGTGAGGGCGGTAAGCAGCGGCTCGTCGGGTACGAAATACGGCGTGGTGATGGTGACGCGGCGGGTAGCGGAGTGGACGGCGCTGACAATGGTTTCGTAAATCACGCGGTCGCTCTGGTCGGGCGCGGAGGGGATCACCTGCGCCACGATGCCGCCCTGCGCCACGTTTTCCGGCAAAAGCGTCGGGATGCGGTCTTCGTGCAGGGCGATGTATTGCTGTATGCCTTGCAGGTTTTCGTCGTCTTCCACCGCCAGATCGGCAAAGAACACGGCCGACATTTCCAGCACCAGCGGCCCGGTGCAGCGCATCATCACGTCCACCCATTCGCCGACGCCCGAATCCTGTTTGAAAAAACGCGGGTCGACGAGGTTGTAGCTGCCCGTGTAGCCGACTTTGCCGTCCGTGACGAGGATTTTGCGGTGGTTGCGCAAATCGCTGCGCGTGAAGAAGGTGCGTAGCAGGCCGACGGGCAGCGAGGCGTGTACTTCCACTCCCGCGTCGCGCAGGGTTTGCGCCCAGCGGCTGTCGAAAAAGCCGAGGCTGCCCACCGCGTCGGCCAAAACGGCGCAATCGACGCCGCGCTGTGCCGCCCGCGCCACGGCGCTCATCAGCTCTTCGATGCGCCCCTGCGGCTCGATAATATAGAAGGCCAGCAGGCAGGAATGCTGCGCCGCTTCGATGTCGGCCAACATGGCATCGACGATTTCGTCGGTGGTGGAGAGCAGCTCCATCGCGTTGCCCTGCGTCGCACCCAGGCCGGTGACGCGCTCGGTGATGCGGCCGATGCCGTGGTAGCGCGGCCTCACCTGCCCAGCGATGTCGAGGTAGCGGTCGGCCAGATATTTTTCGGCGAAACCGCGGTAAAAGCGGTTCATCTCGCCGCTGCGCTTGGCGCGCGCCGCGCCCAATCTGGGTTCGCCGAGCATCAGATAGGCCAGCGTGCCGAAAATCGGAAAGAGAAACAGGATGATGAGCCAGGCGAACACCGAACCGACATTACGCTGCTTATAAAGCACGCGTACCATGCAGGCGAGCGCGGCGCAGGTGTGGGCGGCAAGGAAAATCTCGCCCCAAGTGATGTTTTGCAAAACGGACAAAGCGGCCTCCGTGCGGCAGACAGTCAAACAGGCGGGCGATTATAGCGGCGCGTGCGGCAGAGCCAAGAGAGGCCGTCTGAAAGGCGCGGCGGGCGGCCGCAGCGGCATTTGGCCGCGCCGGACTGCGTTTTCAGACGGCCTCTTTGCCGACACGCCGCCGCGCCTATACAATCGGCCGTTGTCCGCATCCGCAGGAGATTTTCCATGCCGTATCTGCTTTTCGTCCTTGCCCTGATTGTCGGCATCGTCAACGGTGCGCCGCTGTCGGGCTTTCTGCTCGGCGCCGCGCTGGGCTACGCCGTGCACACTGCCCAAAGGGCGCGGCGCGAAAGCGGCGGCACGCAGGCGCTGCAGCAGGAAATCGAAGATTTGCGCCGTCGCGTGCGCCTGCTCGAAGCGCAGATCAGGCCGTCTGAAAACCCGTCGGCAGACATTTGCGAAATCCCGCAGACGCAAACCGCTTATGTTCAGACGGCCTGCGCGCAGGCAGAGATGGCAGAAAACGAAACACCGCCCTCCCCTGCCCTGCCGCCGCGCCATGCCCGCGCAGACGTTTCCGCCCTCGCCCGATTGCGTGCGCAGCGGCAGGACGGCACGATGCACGGCGCACCGACGCAGGCCGCAGCCGCCCGCGTGCCGCAGCAAACGGCGCAACCCGCCTTTCAGACGGCCTCCCAAGCGCAGAGGCCGTCTGAAAACGAAACGGCAGACCAAACCGCATGGTATGAAAACCATGCTTTGGCATCATGGTTTGTCCGCAGCAATCCGCTGTTGAAAACGGGCGTGGTAGTGCTGTTTCTCGGCCTGGCCTTTCTACTGCGCTATGCTTCGGAGCGCGTCCATGTGCCGGTGGGGCTGCGTTATCTGACGGTGGCGGGCGCGGGTTTGGCTGCCGCGCTGGCGGGATGGAAATTGCAGGCGCGACGCCGCGATTATGCTTTGGTGTTGCAGGGCTTCGGTTTGGCGGTGATGTATCTCACCGCGCTGGCGGCTTTGAAACTGCATCCGCTGCTGCCCGCGCCTTTGGTATTCGCGCTGATGGTTTTGCTGGTGGCGGTAATGGCGGCCTCGGCGGTGAAACAAAACGCGCAGGCGATGGCGCAGGTGGCGCTGGTTGGCGGTTTGGCCGCGCCGCTGCTGGTATCCGACGGCAGCGGGCGTTATCTGGTGCTGTTTTCCTATCTGGCGCTGCTCAACGGCGGCGTGGCCTTTATCGCCTGGTTTAAGGCTTGGCGGCCGTTGAACCTCACCGGTTTTGCCGGCACGTTTCTGATTGCCGCCGCGTGGGGCGCGAGGGATTACGCGCCCGCGCTGTTTGCCACGACCGAGCCGTTTTTGCTTTACCACGGGCTGCTTTATACGCTGGTGGCGGTGTTTTTCGCCCGCCGCCGTCTGCTGGAAAACGAGGAAGACGATGTGCCGCCCTTGGCCGACAACGCCTCCTTTGGCGAAATTGCCGATCGCATCGCCGCACACGGTATGCGCGTGCACCTGATCGACCATGTGCTGCTGTTCGGCACGGCGGGCGCGGCCTTCACCCTGCAATGGCATATGGTGAAACATTGGCCGCACGGCGCGGGCTGGTCGGCGTTGGGCTTTGCCGCCGCATACGCCTGCGCCGCGCTGACGGTGCAGGGCGGCGGTTTGGCACTGCTGCGGCAGGCGTTTTCCGCGCTCGCGCTCGCTTTTGCCACGCTGGCCGTGCCGCTGTTTTTCGACGGCGCGGACACGGCCTCGCTGTGGACGCTGGAAGCGGCGCTGACGTATTACTTCGGCCTGCGCCAGCGGCTGCCGCATCTGCGTTTGGCGGCTTTGGCGGTGTATCTGCTCGCTGCCGCCGCCCAGCTTGCTTCCTACCGCCTGTTTCCCGCCGTTTCAGACGGCCTGATTGCCGGTTCGCCCTTATCGACGCTGCTGGCGGCGGGCGGCGGCGGACTGGTTTATCTGTTGTGGGCGTTGTACCGCCGCGAGGGTTCGGCCGCATGGGAGCACGGCTGGCAGACGGTTGCGCTGGCCGCCGCGCTGTTCTATGCCTCGCTGCTGCCGCTGCTGTGGTTTTCGTCGGCCAAGACGCTGCTGCTGTCCTACGCGCTGCTGTCGCTGCTGTGGGCGGTCTGCCAATACCGACAGCGGCAAACCGTGTTCGCCGTGTTCTCGCTGCTGTGTGCACTGGCGCTGCCCCTGATTTATCTCGCCAAACCGTTCTGCTGCACGGTTTTCGCCCTACTGAAAACCGACGCGGCACACGCGGCGCTGCCGCCGCTCGAAGCGGCGCAATATCTGACAGCCGCCGCGCTGACGGCCGCCGCCGCATGGCTTTTGTCGCGGCCGCAATGGCGCGAGTCAGAGCAGGCGTCTTGGTCGGGCGCGGCGGTGTTTGCCGTTGCGCTGCTGCTGGCCGACGCGGCCTGGCGCGGTGTTTTGTGGCCGTCTGAAAACATCGCGCACCGGCTGCATCCGCTGCTGTTGCTGCTGCCCTTTGCCGTCGCCGCCCGCTATCTGCGCTGGCGCGAGGCGCAATACGTTCTGCTTGCGCCCGCCTTTTTCTTCGCCGCCGCGCTGCTGCCGGAAAACTTCCGCGCCGCACCGCTCGTCGCATGGCCGATACTGGCGGCGCGAACCGCGCTGACCTTTTGGCTGCTCGGCTTTGACGACGAAAATGCCGAAGAAACCGGCAGACGCGGCGTACCCGCTTCCCTGCACGCCGCCGCGCTGTTCCTGTTTGCCCTGCTGTGGCAGAAACTGGCCTTTCAGACGGCCTCATTGTTCCTGTCGGGCGCGTGGCTGCAACTGTCGTGGCTGGCCGTGCCTGCGGCCTATTGGCTGGCGGCAGAGCAAGACGCGCTGCCGCTTTTCAGACGGCATCCCGCCGTTTACCGCCGTTTCGGCCGCGCCCTGTGTATCTTTGCCGCCGCTGCATGGCTGCTGTGGATCAACACCGCCGCGCCCCACCGCCCCGCGCCCCTGCCGTATCTGCCGCTGTTCAACCCGACGGAACTGGCCGCCGCCGGCCTGCTGTGGTTCGGCTTTTGCACGCTGCCGCACGGTGCATGGAGCGGCGAAGTGCGCCGTTTTGCCGCATACGCCCTGTCTGCCCTTGCCTTTTTCACCCTCAGCGCGGGCGTGATGCGCGTTTGGCATTTCTACGGCGGCATCGGCTGGAATCTGGCCGATCTGCTGCGCTCCGTCGGCCTGCAGGCGAGTTTGTCCGTCGTGTGGGCGGGCGCGGCCATCGTGCTGATGGTGGCGGGCAACCGCAGCGGCAGCCGCGGCCGCTGGATAGGCGGCGCGGCGCTGATGGGCGCGGTGGTGGTGAAACTCTTCCTCGTCGAGCTGGGCAACAGCGGCGGCATCGAACGCATCGCCTCCTTTATCATCGTCGGCCTGCTGCTGCTTCTGGTCGGCTGGTTCGCGCCCGTGCCGCCGAAAGACAAACATTAGGAATCCCATGAACAAACCCCTAAACATCACCCCCATCCCCGCCCTGTCCGACAACTACGTCTGGCTGCTTTCAGACGGCCGAAACGCCGCCTGCGTCGATCCCGCCGAAGCCGCGCCCGTGCTCGATTATCTGCACGCGCACGGCCTTAATCTCGCGCAAATCTGGATCACCCACCACCACCGCGACCACACCGGCGGCATCGCCGGACTCAAACGCCGCTTCCCCGCCTGCACCGTCTGCGGCAACGGCGACATCGCCGAAGCGGACGAAACCGTCGGCGAAGGCAGCATCATCCGTTTTGCCGGACGGCGCGCCGACGTGTGGCACATCCCCGGCCACACCGACCGCCACCTCGCCTACCTGCTGCACGACGCAGGCCGCCTGCACGTGTTCTGCGGCGACACCCTCTTCTCCGCCGGCTGCGGCCGCGTCTTCACCGGCACGCCCGAACAGCTCGCCGCCTCCTGCCGCCGCCTCGCCGCCCTGCCGCCCGACACCCTCGTCTACCCCGCCCACGAATACACCGCCGCCAACCTCGCCTTCGCCGCCCACATCGAGCCCGACAATCCCGACACCGCCTGCGCCCGCAAAGAGGCCGCCCACACCCCCACCCTGCCCGTCACCCTCGCCCGCGAGCGGCGCATCAACCCCTTCCTGCGTACCGGCGAAGCCGCCGTCCGCCGCCGCACCGCCGAACTCTGCGGCCGCGAGCTGCACGATGAAACCGCCGTTTTCATTGCCCTGCGCGAATTGAAAAACGGGTTTTGATAAAAGGCCGTTTCCGCCTTCGCGGGAACGGCCTCTGTTTATATTCCGCCACGCCCGCCGCGAAAGCCGCCGCCGAACATTGCCCGCACCGCGCCGCCTGCCTATAATCGCGCCCTTTCACCAACCCCCTGCAAAGAAAGGAGCAACCATGGCACCCATCACATCCCGCTCAATCACCCTTTGCAGCCCGCGCGTCTGAGTAACGCCTTCCAATTCCGTTGCCCGCCCGGGCTGCTTTCTCCCATTTAGCAAACCGATTCCGCCGTTTGGATTTCAGGCCGTCTGAACACTGAAACGGCCTTGTTTTCCATACGCGCGTTTTATTCGTGCGCGGCGGCGCGGTTTGCCTGTAAAGAAAGCATCACATGGGCACACAAAATCCCCAAATCTCCCTTATTGCCGCATCCGACACCTGGATCGAAGGCAATGCCGTGCGCCAGCTCGAAACCACCGCCCGCCTTCCCGCCATGCGCCGCGTCGCCGGCATGCCCGATCTGCACGCCGGCCGCGGTTACCCGATAGGCGCGGCCTTTTTCAGCGTCGGCCGTTTCTACCCCGCCCTAATCGGCGGCGACATCGGCTGCGGCATGGCCTTTTGGCAAACCGACATCCCTGCCGCCAAAGCCAAGCCCGCCAAACTGGCCAAGCGGCTCGGCAGCATCGACGCGCCTTTAAGCGAAGAATGGCAGGCGCGCATCGACGAAATTTTGCCGAACCATCCTTTTCAGACGGCCTTAGGCACCATCGGCGGCGGCAACCACTTTGCCGAACTGCAAACCGTCGATACCGTTTACCGCCCCGGCCTGCTGCCGGAACACTTCCGTGCCGACGCGCTGCAGCTCTTGGTGCACAGCGGCTCGCGCGGGCTGGGCGGCGACATCCTGCGCCGCCACGTCGAAGCCCACGGCCACCAAGGCTTGGACGACAACAGCGGCGACGCACAAAGCTATCTGGCCGAACAGCGCCACGCGCTCGCCTTTGCCCGCGCCAACCGCCTGCTGATTGCCGAACGCATCCTGCACCATCTCAACAGCAGCGGCCGATGCCTGCTCGACGTGCACCACAATTTTCTCGAAGCAGCCGAGTTCGGCGGCGAAAGCGGCTGGCTGCACCGCAAAGGCGCCACGCCCGCCGATCAGGGCCTGGTGCTGATACCCGGCTCGCGCGGCGATTACAGCTATCTTGTTGCGCCTGCTGCCGATACCGAAGCCGCGCTCAACTCGCTCGCCCACGGCGCCGGCCGCAAATGGCGGCGCGGCGAATGCAAAGGCCGCCTGTCGCACAAATACAGCACCGACAGCCTGCGCCGCACCGCCTTCGGCAGCGTTGTGGTGTGCGGCAGCAAAGAGCTGGTGTACGAAGAAGCGCCGCAGGCCTACAAAAACATCGACAGCATCATCGCCGCCATGCAGACCCGCGGCCTGATTGAACCGGTGGCACGCTTCAAACCGGTTTTGACCTACAAAACCGCAGGAGAATAAAGCATGAAGATCATCAGCAAATTTAAAGACTTCTACGATTTCAAGGTCGCCAAATACGGCGTCGATCCGATTTTGGTGTTCGACCGCCGCGCACGCAAAGATTTGCCCGCGCCCAAATCGCTGCCCGCGCCGCTGCCCGAATGGGAAAAAGAGCTTGGCGCGTGCGTCGTCGTGTCGTGGCTGTATGTGGGCAATATTCAGACGGCCTTGTTCAACAGCGGCGAACGCGTGTACGGCGCGGCGGATATCGAGTCTGCCGACATTAAAAACCGCAACGGCTATCTGAACAAATTTCTCCGCTTTCGTGGCGGGCAGGAATACTGTCTGATCGGTTACAACATCTGGGAACACCGCAGCGAAGCAGTTCGTCAGGCATTCGTGCCGAAGGAAGTCAGGCGCGATGATGATGCACGTCTGCGGCCATACCATGATATTCCGCTGCTGCTGGCCTATTTTGTCTGCGATGAAAAGATAGGCGATGTCGGCAGAAAAACCGCCTACGCCGCCAACCCGCAGCTCTCCGCCCTGGGCGTGTATCTCGACCCCGATTTTGTCTGGCAGAAAATCGTCGAATACCTGTCGCAACTGAAAAGCGAAGCGGAAACCAGCCCGCCCGTGCCCGACCAAGCCAAAATCGGCAACAAGGGTTTTGACGAAAAATATTCCTTCCGCCCGAAGATGAAAAGGCCGTCTCGACCTGCGCGGGAATGACGTTTCTGAAAGGAACAAGAAATGAGCGCGTCCCTTATCCGTCCGCAGAATGTGGAAACCGCCGACTGCCTGTTGGAGAACATGCAGATCGGCGGCAAACACATCACGCTGCATTTCGCGGAAATCTACCGCACCGATTTGCAGGCCTTCGTGCCAAAGGTCGTGATCGAAATTTCCGACTGGCAGCAGTTTCACGGCCGCGCCTACCATGCGAAAACCGAATGTTCGCGCACGATTGCCGAAAGCCGCATTGAGCCGCTAGAAGCAGTTGCGGCATACCGTTTTTCAAACGGCCTGCTGACACTGCAAGGCTTCGCCCTGCCGCCGTCGGAAGAATGGCTGGAATATGTTTTCGTGCAACCGGTTATCCGCATCACACAGAGGCCGTCTGAAAGGAGAAAACCATGACTGTTATTCTGCAAATTTCCACTGCCCAAGGCCCGGCCGAGTGCCGTATCTTTGCCCGTTTCGTGCTGGCGCAAATCCTGCGCGAAGCCGGGCAGGCCGGCGTGCAGGCCGAAGTGTTGGAAGAAACCGCCGACAAGCACGGCATTCTCTCCGCCCTTGTCCGCCTTTCAGGCTGCCTTGCCGACGAAACCGCGCGGCGCTGGCAGGGCACGCTGCAATGGGTGTGCGACAGCCCCGTGCGGCCGCGCCATCCGCGCAAAAACTGGTATATCGGCGTGTTCAGGCTGCCCGATTTGCCGGAGAGGCCGTCTGAAAGCGGCATTGTCTTCCAAACCTGCCGCGCGGGCGGCAAGGGCGGCCAGCATGTCAACAAAACCGAGTCGGCCGTGCGCGCCACGCACACCGCCAGCGGCATCAGCGTGCGCGTGGAGAACGGGCGCAGCCAGCACGCCAATAAAAAACGCGCGCTGGAACTCATCGCCCTGAAGCTGGCCGAGAAGCGGCAAACCGAGCTGGCGCAACACGGACGCGAGGCACACCAAACGCTTTACCGCGTCGAACGCGGCAATCCGCAGCGCGTTTTTCGCGGCCGGAATTTTGCCGAAGGCTGAGGATTCCGATTCCGCAGCAAAAAAGGCCGTCTGAAAACCTCTAGTCAGGGTTTTCAGACGGCCTTTTGCCGTTTGCCAGTCGGAAGGCCGTCTGAAAGAGGGCAGATGCTGCGCTTTCAGACGGCCTTTTTGCCGACGGATTAGTCCAGTTTTTTAAAGTGGCGGCGGCGTTCGATTTCGCTCAGGTAGCGTTTGCGCAGGCGGATGGACTGCGGCGTGATTTCCACCAGTTCGTCGTCGTCGATAAACTCCACCGCGCTCTCCAGCGTGAGTTTGATGGGCGTGGTGAGGCGAACGGCTTCGTCGGTGCCGCTGGCGCGGATATTGGTGAGTTTTTTACCTTTGAGCGGGTTAACCACCAAATCGTTGTCGCGGCTGTGGATGCCGATAATCATGCCTTCGTAGATTTTATCGTTGGGCGACACGAACATACGGCCGCGGTCTTCCAAATTCCATAAGGCATAAGCGACGGCTTCGCCTTGCTCTTGGGAAATCAGTACGCCGTTGTGGCGGCCGGGCATATCGGGTTTCACGGGCGCGTAATCGTCGAACACATGGCTCATCAGGCCGACGCCGCGCGTCATGGTCATAAATTCGCCTTGGAAGCCGATCAGGCCGCGGGCGGGAATGTGGTATTCGAGGCGGGTGCGGCCGTTGCCGTCGCTTTCCATATTGGTGAGCTCGCCACGGCGGCGGCCGAGTTCTTCCATCACTGCGCCCTGGTTGTCGTCGGGTACGTCAACGGTCAGGTTTTCATAGGGCTCGCATTTTTGGCCGTCGATTTCGCGGAACACGACGCGCGGTTTGCCGACGGCCAGTTCGTAGCCTTCGCGGCGCATGTTTTCCAGCAGGATGGTGAGGTGCAGCTCGCCCCGGCCGGATACGCGGAATACGTCGGCATCGGCGGTGTCTTCCACGCGCAGGGCGACGTTGGTGAGCAGCTCTTTTTGCAGGCGGTCGCGGATTTGGCGGCTGGTTACGAATTTGCCTTCGGTGCCGGCCAGCGGGCTGGTGTTGACCATAAAGTCCATGGTCAGGGTGGGTTCGTCCACGCTCAGCATCGGCAGGCCGACGGGGTTGTCGCGGTCGGCAATGGTTACGCCGATGCCGATGTCTTCGATGCCGGAAATAATTACGATGTCGCCGGCTTCGGCTTCTTCCAGCGGCACGCGCTCCAGGCCTTTAAAGCCGAGCAACTGGTTGATGCGGCCTTGTGCGACTTGGGTTTCGTGGTTCATCACGGCGACGACCTGGCCGGGCTTGATGCGGCCGTTGAGAATGCGGCCGATGCCGAGGCGGCCGGTGTAGTTATCGTAGTCGAGCTGGGAGATTTGCAGTTGCAGGGGGGCGTCGGCATCGCCGCTGGGGGCGGGGGTGTGTTTCAGGATGGTGTCGAACAGCGGGCGCATGTCGCTGCTGTCGTCGTTTTCGTCGAGCTTGGCAAAACCGGAAAGGCCGGAGGCATAAACAATCGGAAAATCAAGCTGCTCTTCGGTGGCGCCGAGATTGTCAAACAAATCAAATGTCTGGTCGATTACCCACGAGGCGCGGGCGGTGGGTTTGTCGATTTTGTTAATCACAACAATCGGTTTTAAGCCCAGTGCCAGCGCTTTTTTGGTTACGAAGCGGGTTTGCGGCATCGGGCCTTCTTGGGCGTCAACCAGCAAAACCACGCAGTCGACCATGCCCAATACGCGCTCCACTTCGCCGCCGAAGTCGGCGTGTCCGGGGGTATCGACGATGTTGATGTGGTAGCCTTCGTATTCGATGGCGGTGTTTTTGGCGAGAATGGTAATGCCGCGTTCTTTTTCGAGATCGTTGCTGTCCATCACGCGCTCGTCCACCTGCTGGTTGGCGCGGAAGGTGCCGGACTGGCGCAAGAGCTGGTCAACCAGCGTGGTTTTGCCGTGGTCAACGTGGGCGATGATGGCGATGTTGCGGATTTGTTTCATGGGTTCTTGTACTTTTGTTTACGGAATGGAAAAGCGGCGGATTATAGCACTTTGCCGCCGCAGGGTCGGATTTTTACCGTGCGCAAAAGGCTGTTGCGCGGGCGCTTTTTTGTATTTGGTTAAACTATGTAAATAACAAAATTTATTGAGAGCTTTTATTAAAATCAAACGGATTAAAACCCCAAAGGAAACAAAACAATACTTTCAGACGGCCTTCTTCATCCCTTTGCCTTTCTCTTGATAATTGTTTGTATTTTAAAAGGAAAGTTGCATTGCGTTTTGGCGCTGCTAGAATGCGCCCATTCAAAAAAACGCCGCCCGAAACAAGGCGGAACACAAACCTTCTGCCAAACCCAAACCACACCGTTTTTTTTAATCCGAACAAACAAGGAAACAAAATTATGCAAGGCGACAAAGCAGTCATCGACTATATGAACGAACTTCTGGCGGGCGAATTGGCCGCGCGCGACCAATACTTCATCCATTCCCGCATGTATGCCGAATGGGGCTACAACAAACTTTTCGAGCGCCTCGGCCACGAAATGGTTGAAGAAACCGAGCACGCCGAACAGTTTATCCGCCGCATCCTGATGCTGGGCGGCACACCGAAAATGGTGCCTTCCGCACTCAATATCGGCAGCGACCTGCCCTCCATGCTCAAAGCCGACCTGAACACCGAATTCGAAGTGCGCGCCGCTCTGAAAAAAGGCATCAAACTGTGCGAGGAAAAACAGGACTACGTTACCCGCGACATCATGGTCAAACAGCTTGCCGACACCGAAGAAGACCACGCCCACTGGCTGGAACAGCAGCTGCGCCTGATCGACCTGATGGGCTTGGAAAACTACACCCAAAGCCAGCTGTAAAGCCCTCGGCAACCGAACAAGGAAAGAAACATGCAAGGCGAACGCACCGTTATCCGCGAGCTGAATAAAAACCTCGGCCTCCTGCTGGTAACCATCAACCAATATTTCCTCCACGCCCGCATCCTGAAAAACTGGGGTTTGGAAGAACTGTCGGAACACTTCTACAAACAGTCGATCCGCGAAATGAAATCGGCCGACGACCTGATCGAGCGCATCCTCCTGCTTGAAGGCCTGCCCAACCTGCAAGAGCTGGGCAAGCTGCTCATCGGCGAAAACACCGAAGAAATCATCAAATGCGACCTGGCGAAAGAAAACGAAAAACACGCCGCACTCTCCGCCGCCATCGCCGTGTGCGAAGAGCATCAGGACTACGTCAGCCGCGCATTGCTGGAAAAACACAAAAACATCAACGAAGAGCACATCGACTGGCTCGAAACCCAGCAGGAACTCATCGCCAAAACAGGTTTGGCCAACTACCTCCAACTCGGGGCGCAAGAGGACTAAGGCGGAACAAACCGCCGCTGCAAACCACTGCCAAACAAGCAGCAACCCTGCACCCTGCCACGGCATACCGCAAAAACGGTATGCCGTTTTTTTGTCCGGCAAACACGCTACAATCCGCCCGCCACACGCCTTTTCAGACGGCCTCAGGCCGTCTGAAAAAGCAAAGCGCCCGATAAAAGACCGTCTGAAACAAACCTTCCGCCCCGTCCGCAAACAAAAGGAAACGCCATGACCGACATCCTGCTCGACTCCCGCTCCGTCCGCTCCAACAACATCTACTGCATCGGCCGCAACTATGTAGACCACATCGCCGAGCTGCAAAACGAAACCCCGACCGAACCGCTGGTTTTCCTCAAACCCAATTCCGCCCTCCTGCGCAGCGGCGCGCAAATCCGCCTGCCCGCATACAGCGCCGACGTGCATTACGAAGCCGAGCTGGTGCTGCTGATCGGCAGCAACGCCGACAACTTAAACGAAAACGACGCCCTCACCCTGATCGAAGGCTACGCCGTCGGCCTCGACCTCACCGCCCGCGACATACAAGCCGAAGCGAAAAGCAAAGGCCTGCCGTGGACAAAAGCCAAAGGCTTCAAAGGCGCGGCCTGCGTATCGGACTTCCTGCCTGCCAGCCGCCTGCCCGACCCGCTGCACACCCGCTTCTCCTTCCGGCAAAACGGCATCCTGCGCCAGCAGGGCGACACGACCCTGATGATTTACAGCCTGCCCGAAATTCTCTGCCATCTCGCACAAACCTACGGCCTGCGCCGCGGCGATCTGGTGTTTACCGGCACACCGGCGGGCGTCGGCCGTCTGAACGGCGGCGACAGACTCGAACTGGAACTGGCTGGACTGATACAGGCCGCGTTTACCGTCGCCCCAGCCGCAACGGAACAAACAAAATGACAAAAGGCCGTCTGAACCTTTCAGACGGCCTCACGCCGCAAAACGGAAAAGGCCGTCTGAAAGCGAAACACCGCCGCAGGCCAACCAAGCCCCGTTTCCACGAAAAACAAAGCATCCGTAACCGCCCGCACCCCATGCGGGCGGATTATTTATTTCAGACGGCCTGTGTTAAAATGCGCCGTTACCGCCTCTAAAAACAGGTTCAGAAATCCATGCTTACCCAACTAGCGAAAAAAGTATTCGGCAGCCGCAATGACCGTCTGCTGAAGCAATACCGGAAAACCGTAGCAAAAATCAACGAATTGGAAGCAGGCATCCAGGCGCTCGACGATGCCGCGCTGCAAGGCAAAACCGCCGAATTCAAACAGCGCATCGCCGATGGCGCAAATTTGGACGACATTCTGCCCGAAGCCTTCGCCGTCTGCCGCGAAGCTTCCAGGCGCGTGCTCGGCATGCGCCATTTCGACGTCCAGCTGATCGGCGGCATGGTGCTGCACTACGGCAAAATCGCCGAAATGCGTACCGGTGAGGGCAAAACCCTGGTGGCCACCCTGCCCGTGTATCTGAACGCCCTTTCGGGCAAAGGCGTGCACGTCGTCACCGTCAACGACTACCTGGCACAGCGCGACGCGGCAACCATGCGCCCGCTCTACAACTTCCTCGGCCTCGAAGTCGGCGTCATCATCAGCGATCTCGACCCCTTCCAACGCCAAACTGCATACGGCGCCGACATCACCTACGGCACCAACAACGAGTTCGGTTTCGACTACCTGCGCGACAATATGGTCGTCAACCAATACGACAAAGTGCAACGCGAACTGAATTTCGCCGTCGTGGACGAAGTGGACTCCATCCTCATCGACGAAGCACGCACGCCGCTGATTATCTCCGGCCAGGCCGACGACAACGTCAGCCTGTACGAAATCATGAACCAAGTCCCCCCGCAGCTGTTCCGTCAGGAAACCGAAGAAGGCGAAGGCGATTACTGGGTTGACGAGAAAAACCACAGCGTCCTGCTCAGCGAAACCGGCCACGAACACGCCGAAACCATCCTGACGCGCATGGGTCTGCTGGCCGAAGGCGATTCGCTCTACGCCGTATCCAATATCTCCCTGATGCACCACCTGATGGCCGCCCTGCGCGCGCATTCCCTGTTCCACAAAGACCAGCACTATGTGATTCAGGACGGCGAAATCGTCATCGTCGACGAATTCACAGGCCGTCTGATGTCCGGCCGCCGCTGGTCGGACGGCCTGCATCAGGCTGTCGAAGCCAAAGAAGGCGTGGAAATCAAACGCGAAAACCAAACCCTCGCTTCGATTACCTTCCAAAACTACTTCCGCCTCTACACCAAACTCTCCGGCATGACCGGCACGGCCGACACCGAAGCCTTCGAATTCCAAAGTATCTACAATCTGGAAACCGTCATCATCCCGACCAACCGCCCGATTCAGCGCAAAGACTTCAACGACCAGATTTTCCGCTCGTCGGAAGAGAAATACGAAGCCGTCGTCAAAGACATCATCGAATGCTTCAACCGCGGCCAACCCGTACTCGTCGGCACCACCAGCATCGAAAATTCCGAACTCGTTTCCACCCTGCTGCGCCAACAGGGCATTCCGCACAACGTTCTGAACGCCAAAGAACACCAGCGCGAAGCGCTGATTGTGGCGCAGGCGGGCAAAGTCGGCGCGATTACCGTCGCCACCAATATGGCCGGACGCGGTACCGACATCGTGCTCGGCGGCAACGTCAAACACCAGTCCGACGCCATTCGAGCCGACGAGAGCCTGAGCGAAGAAGAAAAAGCCGCCAAAATTTCCGCCTTGGAAAACGGCTGGCAGGAAGAACACGACAAAGTCATGGAAGCGGGCGGCCTGCACATCATCGGCACCGAACGCCACGAAAGCCGCCGCATCGACAACCAGCTGCGCGGCCGCGCCGGACGTCAGGGCGACCCCGGTTCCAGCCGCTTCTACCTCTCGTTTGAAGACCCGCTCCTGCGCCTCTTCGCCCTCGACCGCGCCGCCGCCATCCTCAACCGCCTCGCACCCGAGCGCGGCGTAGCCATCGAAGCGGGCATGCTTACCCGCCAGATCGAAGGCGCGCAGCGCAAAGTCGAAGGACGCAACTTCGATATGCGCAAACAGGTTTTGGAATACGACGACATCGCCAACGACCAGCGCAAAGTCATCTACTTCCAGCGCAACGACATCCTCGCATCCGACAGCATCAGCGATCTGGGCAAAGAATTCCGCACCGAAACCGTTTCCTCGCTGGTCGATACCCATATGCCGCCCGACAGCATGGAAGAACAATGGGATCTGCCCGGCCTGGAAGCCCGACTCGCTGCCGATTTCCGCCTGCACGCCGACATTCAGGGCTGGCTGAAAGAAGACAACACGCTCGACAACCAAGACGTGAAAGAGCGTCTGCTCTCGCAAATGGAACAGGATTACAGCGACAAAACCGCCCTCGTCGACGAAAACGAAATGCGCCAGTACGAGCGCAACGTCATGCTGCAAGTCATCGATACCCAGTGGCGCGACCACCTCTCTGCCATGGACTACCTGCGCCACGGTATCCACCTGCGCGGCTACGCCCAGAAAAACCCCAAGCAGGAATACAAACGCGAAGCCTTCGAAATGTTCCAAAACCTGTGGAACGGCATTAAATACCAAATCGCCTCGATACTGGCTTCCGTACAGGTTCGTATGGACGAGCCGCTGGCGCAGGAGAGCGAACCTGCCGACTTGGCCGATCTGAACGCCCACGCCTTCCAAGCCGACGCGCCCGATATGGAAGAAGTGCTGTCGCAGTCACGCAGCGGGCTGGCCGCCGAAGCCTTCGATCCGAATGCCGACAGCAGCAGCTACACCCCCGAAGCGCTGGCCGCGCGCGGTATCGTCGTCCACCGCAACGACCCCTGCCCCTGCGGCAGCGGCCTGAAATACAAACACTGCCACGGCAAGCTCGACTGACGCCGCATCCGCAGCAACCGCAAACTGCGCCGGAAAGTACCTTTGCACTTTCCGGCGCAGTTTTCACATCCGCCCGCCGCAAACGGCAAACCGCTCTCTGCAAGCCAATCACTATAAAATTCATTCCGCCGTATGTTAAAGTAGCTCCTTTCCCGTTACAGGCCGTCTGAAAGCGAAGTTTCAACGAAGTTAAAACACCGCTGCGGCAAAGCCCGCACCACCACCCCGCCCCTTTGCATCCACCGAGAACACCATGTCCGACAAAAAATCCCGCCTGCGCCCCGCCGCCCTCGCCCTCCTGCTGACACTCGCCGCTCCCGCGCTCCATGCCGCCGGTACAGGCAGCCGCCCCGTTACCAAAGTCGGCAGCCACCGCCACATCACCATCGACGCCGCTGAAGCCGCCCGCCGCGAAGCCGTCGTCAAACGTACCAACGACGCCTTCACCCTCTTCGGCGCCGAAATCGCCCTGCACAAAGGCGACCCCGCCACCGCCCTGGGTACCTATCTCGTCATGCTCGAACGCACCCGCGACCCCGAAGTAGCCGAACGCGCAATGGACATGGCCGTCGGCCTCGGCGCTTACGAACAGGCCGAACAAATCTACCAGCGCTGGCTGAAAATCGAACCCGTCCCCGGCCCCGCCCTCAAACGCATCACCTGGATGCGCGACATGGTGCGCGGCCACTATGCCAACGCCCGCGACGGCTTCGACGCCGCCCTCGAAGGCGCCGACGAAAGCCAGCGCAGCCGCATCTTCCTGCTCACCGCCCAAACCGCCGCACAAAACCCCGCCGTGGCCAAACTCATGGAAGAACCCGTCCACAACCGCGCCAAAGCCTATCCCGACAAACCGGACGCCGTCATCGCCGACGCCATCCTCAGCGCCCTCAACGACAAAACCGACGCCTCCGTGCAGGCACTGCAGCGCCTGGCCGCGCTCGACAGCGACATCCTCCCCCCCACCTACCTCACCATGCGCCTGATCGGTCAGCGCAAACCCGACATCATCAACCGCTTCTTCGCCGAAACCGACACCGCCAAACTCTCCCCCGTCTGGCAGGAACTCCAAGTCGAAGCCCTCATCTTCGCCAACAAAAAAGAAGAGGCCGGCAAACTCCTGCGCGAACTCATCGACAAACGCCCCAACGCCGACCTCTACATCCAAGCCGCCCTCCTGTCCGCCGGACGCCAAGCCCCGCTCGACGAAATCCTCACCTACCTCACCAAAGCCTACCAAACCGGCACACAGGAGCAGCAAAGTCGTGCCGCCGTCATCGCCGTCATGCGCAACGCCGATAACAAACGCTACACCGAAGCACATGGCTGGCTCGACAAAATCCACTCCCCCGACTACGCCTTCGACAAAGCCGTTCTTGCCGCCTCGCTTTATGCCGAAGAACAAAAATGGCCGCAGGCCGCCGCCGAAGTCCGCCGCGCCCGCAGCATGACCGCCCGCCAGGGCCGCTTCTTCGACACGGGTCACCTCACCGGTCTTGAACTCGTCGTCCTCGGCCACAGCAGCAACGCCAAACAGGCGCTCGCCGAACTCAACCGCCTCTACGAGCGCACAGCCAAACAGCCCGGCAATGCCGAAATGCTCGGCAGCATCCTCTACCAGCGCGCCATGATCTACAGCGACCGCCTCGGCCAACCCGCCAAAGCCGTCGCCGACCTGCGCCGCTACCTCGAGCTCTCCCCCGGCAACCCCAACGCGCAAAACGCCCTCGGCTACACCCTGCTCACCCTGCCCGCCCCCCAAATCGAAGAAGCCTTCCCCCTCATCAGCGCCGCCTTCGAACAACTGCCCGAAGAGCCCGCCATTAACGACAGCCTCGGCTGGGCCTACTTCCTCAAAGGCGACCCCGAAGCCGCCCTACCCTACCTGCAATACGCCTTCAAAGAACACCCCGAAGCCGAAGTTGCCGCCCACCTGGGCGAAGTCCTGTGGACACTCGGCCGCAAAGACGAAGCCCGCGAAACCTTCAAACAAGGGCGTGCCGCCGGCGGCAACACCCATGTCCTGAACGACACCCTGCGCCGCCTCGGCATCTCCGACAAACCCGCCGCCGAAACCGGCAAAAGCAAACCCGCCCCCGCAAAAAAGAAAAAGGCCGTCTGAAACAGCAAAGGCCGTCTGAAAAACGTTTTTCAGACGGCCTCCGCCGCTAAGTCAGGGTGTGGCGCAAGCGACGCACGCGGTCTGGATGCGCTGCCGGATAAATCTGCCACACCGCACGCGTTTCCCGCCATACAGCCCAAAGCCGCCCGAACCACCCCGCCCGACTTTACCACCTCACGCAAAAAGCCAGCCCGCCATGTTCTCCTTCTTCCGCAAAAAAACCAACCCCGCCGCCAAACTTTCAGACGGCCACAGCGGCACACCCCCGCCCGAGCCCAACCCCCTGGCCTCCATGCTCGGCCGCAACCTCGCCCAACTCCAACAAGACCCCGCATCCCGCAAAGCCGTGCGCCGCGAATGGCTCAAATACTTCGAGCAGCACCCGATAGCCGATTTGCGCCACTACTACACCTTCCTGTTCCCCATCCTCCAACAGGCCGCCGCGCAGCAGTGGCAACAATGGCAGGGCTTGGACGAATTCGCCGCCCTGTTTGCCCAACGCAAATTCATCGCCGAACGCTATGACAACACCCGCCAAACCGGCGAAGTCCTCGCCCAATATGGCGCGCAACTTGCCGAACACCTCGCCGCTGCCACCGCCGCCCCGCTGCCGCCCGAAAGCCGCGCCGCAAACTGGCTCGGCAGCCTGCTCGACCTCTACTTCCACCACAGCACCCACGACCAGCCTGAAAATTTCATTCCTGCCGCCGCCCTCGTCCGCCCCTACCTGCAACGCTTTCCCGAACAATACAGCAGCTTCTTTGAAAGCTACCTCGAACAAGCCCCCGACCCCATCGCCGCCTTCGCCGCCCTGCTTGCCCTTGGCGCGCAAAACCGGCAGGACTACTGCCTCAGCCAAATGTTCGGCGACGGCGACACCGACAGCTACCCCTACCAAAACGCCGCCGCCATCCTGAAAGCTGCCCTGCCGCAATGCGATGCCGCGCAAACCGAAATCCTGCAACAGCAAGTGTTGGAAGAATTCGATTTGACGGAAAACGGCGCGGATGACACCGCCGACACCCGACCCGGCCTCATCAAATGGCTCAAACGCAGCCGCCCCGTACGCGAAAACATCCGCCTGCTCGCCGAAGCCGCCCCCGACACCCCCGCCGCCGCCGCCCTGCGCGGCCTACTGCCTGCCGCCAAACCGTCCAAACCCGCCAAAGCCGCCAAAGCCGCGCCGCCGCAAACCCCGTTCCGCGACACCGCCCTCAAACTCGCCGTAATCGACGAACTGATGTACCGGCAAAACACCCTCGCCCCCCGCCTCAACTTCGACCGCTTCGCCGCAGACTGCGAAACGCGCGTCATCAGCCGCGACACCGACGGCTACGCCCCCGTGCCCGAAATCCTCGACTACTTCACCCGGCTCGACATCCCGCCCGAGATGCTCGCCACCGTAGAAGAACTCCATATCGAAGACGGCTGCTCCCCGCTTTACGCCGAACTGTGGCCGTATTACGACCCCGGCTGCGACCAAATGCTCCCCATCACCCAAGCCGCCGCCGCAGACCTCCCCCGCCTGCCCCATCTCAAACGCATCACCGGCCTCGAAAACCTCAACCCGCCCCCCGCCCTCCTTGCCGAGTTGCAAAAAAGCGGCATCCGTCTGGCCACGCAGGAGGAATACGACGAAGAAGCGGATTGAAAAGCCTGCCATCGCTTGCTGAAAAACAAACGCAGGCCGTCTGAAAACCCAAAGCCGCTCCCTCCGGCACCCCTTCGAGGCAAAAACGCGGAGATGGCGTTTCTAAAAGCGCAGCTTCGGCAAAGCCGAAACGGCATCGGGAAGATTTCAGACGACCTATCAAACGGCAAAGAACACGTGCGCCGCAGGGCGCTACAAAACCTGCAAAAACCGGCTGCAGTTTTCAGCCGGACATCCCAACAGACCCATCATTTTTATTCAACGGAGACAACATTATGCACACACAAAACCTCATCATCGGCTTCGGCAAGGCAGGCAAAACGCTGGCGGCGGATTTGGCGAAACACGGGCAGCAGGTCGTGTTGGTCGAGCAGTCGGCGCAGATGTACGGCGGCACCTGCATCAACATCGGCTGCATTCCCAGCAAAAAACTGATTGTCGAAGGCGAGCAGCGCGGGCATAACGCCGACAAAGCCGCCGTGTTTGACGCGGCGATGAACGCGAAAAACACCCTGATTCCCAAACTGCGTGCCGCCAATTTCGCCAAATTGGACAATCTGGACAACGTTACCGTCATCAACGCCCGCGCCGAGTTTATCGACGATCGCACGGTCAAACTCACTGGCGCAGACGGCAGCGAACAAACGATCACCGCCGAACGCATTTTCATCAACACCGGCGCAACACCGCGCCGTTTGGGCGTGGCAGGCGAAGACAGCCCGCGCGTGCTCGACAGCACCGGCGTGCTCGCGCTGAACGAGCATCCGCGCCGCCTCGTCATCATCGGCGGCGGCTACATCGGCCTGGAATTCGCCTTTATGTTCCGCGCTTTCGGCAGCGAAATCACGATTCTCGACGGCGGCGACACCTTCCTGCCGCGCGAAGACCGCGATATCGCCGAAGAAATGCTGCGCGTGTTAAACAGCAAGGGAATCAAAGTGTTACAAAGCGTGAAGATAGAAGACATCCGCGACAACGCGGCGGACACCAGCGTCATCACCTCGCAAGGCGAATTTACCGCCGATGCGGTGCTGGTGGGCGTAGGCCGCGTGCCGAACACGCAGGGCCTGGGACTGGCGAACGCGGGCATCGAAACCGATCCGCGCGGCTTCATTCTCGTTGACGACTACCTGCGCGTGCAGGGCAAAGACTACATTTGGGCGATGGGCGACGTGGCGGGCAGCCCGATGTTCACCTACATCTCGCTGGACGACTACCGCATCGTGCGCGAACAGCTTTTCGGCGACGGCAAACGCCACCGCGCCGACCGCGCCCCGTTCCCGACCGCCACCTTCACCGAGCCGCCGCTCGCCCACATCGGCCTAACCGAAACCGCCGCGCAGCAGTCGGGGCGCGACGTGAAAGTGTTGAAACTGAAAGCCGACGCGATCACGAAAGCCAAAGTGCTCAACCAAACCGACGGCCTGCTCAAAGCCGTGGTGGACGCGCACAGCGGCGAAATCCTCGGCGTAACCCTGTTCTGCGCCGAAGCGCACGAAATCATCAACCAAATCAAAATGGCAATGGATTTCCGCGTCCCCGCCGCCTACCTGAAAAACCAAATCTTCACCCACCCGACCATCTCCGAAGGGCTGAATGATTTGTTTGCGGACTGTTAAAAAACCGGCCCGACCCGTATGGCGCAGGGTGTGCCGCCCGCGACGCACGCAGTTTCAGAACCTCAAAGGCCGTCTGAAAACCCCAAAAGCCGCTCCCGCCGACACTCCCTCGGGACACAAACGCGGTGACGGCGTTTCCGAAAGCACAGCTTCGGCAAAGCCGAAACGGCTTTGGGACGGTTTCAGACGGCCTCTCAAACGGCAAAGAACGCGCGCCTGATGTGGCACACACCCACAAAGGCCGTCTGAAAACCCGATCCGCGCTTTCAGACGGCCTCAACAACACCGGCATCCCGAAACGTGCCGCTATCGGAAAATTTATCCCGCCACCGTTCCGGAAACCTCATTTACGCACAGGCAGGAACGGCCTTTTCCCAACCATCAAGCCAAGCCGACAGGAGCCGCCGTGCCCTTTTACCTACTGCCCGCTTTCGCCACCGGCGTACTGCTGTCGTTCGCCCTGCCCTTTGTGCCGCCGCCCGCTGCGTGGGCGGCGGCTTTCTGCTGCGCGGCGGCGGCTCTGCTGCGGTGGAAACGCGCGGGTTTGCTGCTTTTGCTGCTGCTTGTCGGCGCGGCTTACGGCGTGTGGCGCACGGAGCTGGCGTTGGCGCAGCGGTGGCCGTCTGAAAAACAGGGCGAGACGCTGGCGGCGGCGGTGCGCGTGACGGGGCTGGCGCAGGACGACGGGCGGCGGGTGCGCTTTAGCGCCGAAGCGGTGGCGGACGACGGACGAAGCTACCGCGTGCAGCTGGCCGACTACCGCCGCCGCGACTGGCCTGCAGGCAGCGTGTGGCGGCTGAACCTGCGGATGCGCGCCCCCGTCGGCGAGAACAACGCGCGCGGTTTCGGCCGCGAGGCATGGGCGCTGGCCAACGGCATCGACGCGCTGGCGACGGCGGGTGCCGATCGGCAGGCGCTGGGGTTTGCAGACGGCCTTTCAGACGGCCTCCTGCGCCTGCGCGCAGCCGTCAGCGCAAGCTGGCGGCGGATGCCGCAGGAAACGGCCGACGGCGCGGCACTGATGCGGGCGTTGGCCGTCGGCGAACAGGACGCGTTGCGCGGCGAATGGTGGCAGGCTTTCCGCCCGCTGGGGCTGAACCATCTGGTAAGCGTGTCGGGGCTGCACGTGTCGATGGTGGCGCTGCTGGCGGCATGGCTGGCAAAAAGGCTGCTGCTCGTACTGCCCGTTGCGCCGCGCCGGCCGAAGGTTTGGCTGCTGGCGGCGGGCGTGGCGGCGGCCTTGTTTTACACGGCGCTGGCGGGTTTTGCCGTGCCGACGCTGCGCTCGCTGCTGATGGTGGCGGCGGTGGCGGCCGCGTGGGCGGCGGGCGGCGCGGCTTCGGCCTGGCGCGGCTGGTGGTTTGCGCTGGCTTTGGTTTTGCTGCTCGACCCCTCGGCGGCACTCGCGGTGGGAAGCTGGCTGTCCTTCGGTTTGGTGGCGTCTCTGCTGTGGGCGGACTCGTGGCGCACGGGCAGGCGTTCTTGGCCGCTTGCCGCCCTGCGCGGGCAGTGGGCGGCGACGCTGGCCTCGTCGGTGGCAACGGGCTGGCTGTTTGCCGCCCTGCCCCTTGCCTCGCCGCTGGCAAACGCGCCGATGATTCCGTGGTTTTCCTGGGTGCTGGTGCCGCTGGCGTTGGCGGCGTCGCTGCTGCCGTTTTACCCGCTGCAATACGCGGCATCATGGCTGGGCGAACAGACTTTGCAGACGCTGGCTTGGCTGGCGGATTACGCGCCCGAATGGGGCGTGGCCGCCGCGCCGTGGCCGCTGTCCGCGCTGGCGGCTGCGGCGGCCTGCGTGTGGCTGCTGCCGCGCGGCGCGGGCTTGCGGCCGTGGGCGGCGCTGGTGCTGGCGGGCTTTGTCTTCTACCGCCCCGCGCCGCCCGAACAAGGCCGTCTGAAAACCGTCGTGATCGATGTCGGACAGGGTTTGTCGGTGTATTTTCAGACGGCCTCGCACGTCCTCCTGTTCGATACGGGCACGGAGGGTGCGGCGCAGATGCAGACCCTGCCCGTCCTGCGCGCGCTCGGCGTGCGGCGGCCGGACGTGCTGCTTTTGTCGCACCACGATGCCGACCACGACGGCGGCGCGCCGCTGCTCACAGCCGCCCTGCGCCCGCGCGCCGTGCTGGCCGGACAGCCGGAGTTTTACCCGCAGGCGCAAAGCTGCCGCGAGGAAACGGCATGGGAATGGGACGGCGTGCGCTTCGAGCTTTTGGACACGGGCGCGGGCGGCGCGGGCGACAACGGTCAAAGCTGCGTGCTGCGCGTGCTGGCGGGGGAAACGGCGGTGCTGGTAACGGGCGACTTGGACACGCGCGGTGAGGCCGAACTGGTACGCCGCTACGGCGACGCCCTGCGCTCGCAGGTGTTGGTGTTGGGACACCACGGCAGCAAAGGCTCGTCGTCGGGCGCGTTTGTCAACGCCGTATCGCCCGATTACGCCGTCGCCTCGGCAGGCTTCGGCAATCCCTACGGCCACCCCGCCCGCGAAGTGCAAACCCGCCTGTCCGCCCACGGCGCACACCTGCTGCGCACCGACCGACAAGGCGCATGGCTGTTCGACAGCGGCGGCCAAACCCTGAGCGCACGCCAATGGCAGCCCAAACGCTTTTACTGGCAGCAGAAACCGTTTGCCGACTGAACGTGCGGCGGTTGGAACCGAAAACCCCGCGCGCACCAAACTCCCTCCCCTGCGCCGCAAGCGCGGGAGAGGGAACGCTGTTGTTCCGACGGGTTTCAGAAACGTCATTCCCGCGAAGGCGGGAACGGCCTCAAAAAACAAGCCGCAGGCCGTCTGAAAGCATCGAATCCGCCGTGCACAACAATAGGCCGTCTGAAAACCCGAAACGGGGTTTTCAGACGGCCTTTTTCGTTTCGGCGTTTTCAGACGGCCTCTTGACTTTTGCCCCTGCCCGCGTCCACATGCCGCCCTTGCAGGCTGCGTTTGCCTTTTTCCAGTTGCAGGCTGGCGGTTTCGCCCAGGCGCAGGGCGAGGCCGATGGCGAGGATGTCGATGACGGTCAGTTGCAGCAGGCGCGACACCATCGGTGTGTAGCGTTCGCTGTCTTCCTGTGTGAACACGTTGAGCACGCAGTCGGCCAATTCGGCTAGCGGCGAACCGGCGCGGGTGACGGCGATCACGGCGGCGCCGTTGGCTTTGGCGGCCGCCGCCACGTCAAGCAGGCCGGAGGGCGTGCCCGATTTGGAAATCACCACTACCACGTCCTGATCGCTCAACACGGCCGCCGCCATCAGCTGGATGTGCAGGTCGGAATAGGCGACGGTGGAGATGCCGAAGCGGAAGAATTTGTGCTGCGCGTCCTGCGCGACGATGCCGGAATTGCCGACGCCGTAAAACTCGATGCGCCGCGCGTGCACCAAGAGCGACACGGCGCGTTCCAACTCGGCTTCGTCAAGAAAGCGGCGCGCGCCCAAGATGGCGGCGGCAGTATTGCCGAGCACTTTTTCCATCACGGCGGCCATGTCGTCCTGCGCGTTGAGCTCTTCGTGAACGAAGGGCATACCCTCGTTGCCCATGTCGGCGGACAGGGCGATTTTGAATTCGGGCAGCCCTTTGAAACCCATGCTGCGGCAGAAGCGGATCACGGTGGGCTGGCTGACGCCCGAGCGGCGGGCGATGTCGGCCACGGCCGCATGGACAAACCATTTGGGGTCGGCCAGCGCACATTCGGCAACTTTGCGCTCCGCACCCGACAGGGCGGAGAGCGACAGGCTGATTTGGTTCAACACTTTATTTTCCTTTGTTTTCCCTTTTGGTTTATTGCCGTTTTCAGACGGCCTGAGGCCGTCTGAAAACGGGGTTTGAATAAAATTGAAACATGGTTCGCGCAAACGGCGGCTCAGACATCGGCCGCATAATACACGGCGAAGGAAGGCGCGGCCGCTGCGGCAAGTCCGACGGGGAGAGCCGCCGAAGCTTCGGCCTCGGCGCGGCGGTACACCGCCAGCTTGTCCGCACCGGCAATCGCCAGATAGACGCGCGGCACACGGGCGATTTCCGCCAGCGCCAGCGAAATACGCTCATGCGGCGCGGCAGGCGGGGAAACGTGCAGCAGCGGCTGCGGGTAATCGGGCGAGAGGCCGTCTGAAAGCTGCGGCGCGTCGGGAAACAGCGAGGCGGTGTGGCCGTCGCCGCCCATGCCGAGCACCAGCACGTCGGCGCGGCGGTAAAGACGCAGCGCGGCCGCCACGGCTTCGGCGGGCGGCGGCACGGTGTCGCCGTCGGCCACCAGCGCTATCCACTGCGCTTCGGTGGCGCGGTTTTGCAGCAGGTTTTCCCGCACCAGACGCGTGTTGCTGTCGGCATGGGCAGTGGGCACAAGGCGCTCGTCGGCCAGCGTGACGGCAACGTTTTTCCAGTCCAAATCTTCCTGCGACAGGGCACGGAAAAAGGCAAGGGGCGAGCGTCCGCCCGATACGGCCAGCACGGCGTTTCCTTTTGCCGCCAGAGCCGCGCGCAAATCTTGCGCCACGGCTTTTGACAGGGCGCGGGCGGCGGCTTCGGCGGTGGGGAAGGTGTGGAAAGAAGCATTCATCGGGTTTTCCTTTTATTTGGACGGTGCGGGCATCGCGTCCGAAAGCTTGCAGACAGCGCTGATGACGCAAAAGGTGCGGTCGCCTCCTACGATAAAGGCCGTCTGAACACCGCTTTTGCCGTTTTCAGACGGCCTCGACGTTTAAAGCGCAGGCCGTCTGAAAGCGGGGTTTCAACGAAGTTAAAACACATCCGCCGCGCCCGTTGCGCATGCGCGGGGAACGAAAGGCCGTCTGAAAGCCTCTCGCCGGCGCGGCGCTTTCAGACGGCCTTTTCCGTGCGGGAATTATTCGACGAACACTTCGACGCGGCGCGCCTCCGCTCCGATGCCTGCGTCGGCATCGGCCGGTTTGCGCAGCTCGATTTGTTTCTCGGGTACGCCGAAGCCTTGCAGCACGGAGCGCACGGCCAGTGCGCGGCGTTTGGACAATTCTTCGTTGAAGGCGGCGTTGCCGGTGTTGTCGTGATAGCCGGACACCACTACTTTTTTACCCGCCAGCGCGGCCACCAGCACGTCTTTCAACGCCTGCTGCGCGCCCGGTGCGACATCGTCCTTGCCGCTGGCAAAGTAGAATTTCACCGCGCCGTTGGCCGTGACGATTTTCGCTTCGTCCTGCCCGTCCTGCGGCGCTGCCCCGGCGGCAGGTGCGGCCGAAGCGGCCGCTTCGGTTTGCGGTGCGGAAATTTCGATAACGGTTTCTTCAACCGCCACGGCATCGGGGATACCGCTGCCCAAAACGGGGGCGCTTCCCTCAAGTTCCTGCGGCATCTGTGCCGGTGCGGACGCTTCCGACGCGGCGCGGCCGTAATCGGGCGAGCCTTCTATGCGGCCGGTTTCCCAACCCCACACTGACAAAAACAAAACGGTCAGCACCGACAAACCCGCCGCGCCGCCGACCAGCCACAAACCGATTTTCTGTTCTTTCTGCTGATTGCTGCTCATCACATTCCTTTTACAAAAGACAAACAAAAATTTTCGCCATTATAAAGGCAATGTCCGCACCAAGCTATCCAAAGCCCCGCCTAAACAGTAAAATGCCCGCTTTTCTGCGAATCACACAACTTTCCGCCATGCTGACTTTCCAACAAATCATCTTCAAACTACAAAACTATTGGGCCGCCCAAGGCTGCGCCATCATTCAGCCTTTTGACATGGAAGTGGGCGCGGGCACATCCCACCCTGCTACCTGCCTGCGCGCGCTCGGCCCCGAGCCGTGGAACGTTGCCTATGTGCAGCCCAGCCGCCGCCCCAAAGACGGCCGCTACGGCGACAACCCCAATCGCCTGCAACACTATTACCAGTTCCAAGTCGCGCTCAAACCCGCGCCCGCCGACATCCAAGATTTGTATCTGGGCAGCCTGAAAGAGCTGGGCATCGACCCCACCGTGCACGACATCCGCTTCGTTGAAGACGACTGGGAAAACCCCACACTCGGCGCATGGGGCTTGGGCTGGGAAGTATGGCTCAACGGCATGGAAGTAACCCAGTTCACCTATTTCCAGCAAGTAGGCGGCATCGACTGCGCCCCCGTGCTCGGCGAAATCACCTACGGCATCGAACGCCTGGCCATGTATCTGCAAGGCGTGGAAAACGTGTACGACTTGGTTTGGACGATTACGCCCACAGGCGACAAACTTACCTACGGCGACGTGTACCACCAAAACGAAGTCGAACAATCCACCTACAACTTCGAATACAGCGACGCCGCCTGGCTGCTTGACCAATTCAACGGCTACGAAGCTCAAGCCAAACGCCTGCTTGCGCTGGAAGACGCATCGCTTGCCCTGCCTGCTTACGAGCTGGTGCTCAAAGCCGGCCATACCTTTAACCTGCTGGACGCGCGCGGCGCGATTTCCGTAACCGAACGCGCCACCTACATCGGCCGCATCCGTGCCCTAAGCCGCAGCGTGGCGCAAAAATATGTGGAAGGGCGCGAGAAGCTCGGTTTCCCGTTGTTGAAAACGCAGGAAAAAGCAGCCTGAAAGGGTTTTAACTTCGTTGAAGCTGCGCTTTCAGACGGCCTTTGATGTGCAGCAAGGCCGTCTGAAAGCATAAAACGGCGCGGCTGTTTTGGCTGCCGGTGTTTCTAAACGGCGGATTTTCCCGAACGGCTTTCAGGCTGCCTGAAAAAAGCTGGAACCATGAACAATCCCATCGAAATCTATCAGACTTCAGACGGCCAAACGCAGGTGGAAGTGCGTTTCGGCCAAGAAACCGTGTGGCTGTCGCAGGCGCAGATGGCGCAGCTTTTTGGTAAAGACGTCCGCACCATAAACGAGCATATCGGCAATACTTTTGCCGAAGGCGAATTGGAGAAAGAACCAACTATCCGGAAATTCCGGATAGTTCGCCAAGAAGGCTCGCGCTCGGTGAAACGCGAGATTGATCATTACAACTTGGATATGATCATCTCTGTCGGCTATCGGGTGAAATCCCCGCAGGGCGTGGCCTTCCGCCGCTGGGCAACCGCCCGCCTGAAAGACTACCTGCTCAAAGGCTACGCGCTCAACCAAAGCCGTTTGCAGCAAAACGCCGCCGAGCTGGAGCAGGCCGTCGCCCTTATCCGCAAAACCGCCGCTTCGCCCGAGCTGACCGTCGAAAGCGGGCGCGGGCTGGTTGATATTATCGGCCGCTATGCACAAACCTTTCTCTGGCTGCAGCAATACGACGAAGGCTTGTTGAGCGAACCCAAAGCCCAGGCGGGCGGCACGCTGCCCACTGTCGGCGAAGCCCGCGCCGCGCTGGCACAGTTCAAGCAGCAGTTAATCACGCGCGGTGAAGCCACCGAACTGTTCGCCCGCGAGCGCGACGGCGGCCTTGAAGCCCTACTCGGTAATCTCGAGCAAACGGTATTTGGCGAACCCGCGTATCCCAGCATCGAAAGCAAAGCCGCGCACCTTCTGTATTTCGTCGTCAAAAACCATCCGTTTTCAGACGGCAACAAACGCAGCGGCGCATTTTTGTTTGCCGATTTCCTGCACCGCAACGGGCGTTTGTTTAACACGCGCGGCGAAACCGTCATCAACGACACCGGCCTGGCTGCACTCACGCTGCTGGTGGCCGAGTCCGACCCCAAACAAAAAGACACGCTTATCCGCCTGATCATGCACATGCTTCAGGCAGCCTGACGCTTTTCAGACGGCCTCAGCCTGCCGCCAAAGGCCGTCTGAAAACGCCGTTACCGTAAAACCGCAGCCGCTGCCTGCCAATCCAAACAGAGCATTCCGCCCCATGACCGAAAAATCTTTCAGCCTGTTCAACAAGCAAGACACACAGAATCTCAGACGGCTGCTCGGCTATATGCTGCCCTACAAAATGCGTATTTTCTGGGCATTTCTCGCCATCGTCGTCGTTGCTGGCACGGAAAGCTATCTGGCCGCCTTTATCGCGCCCCTTGTCAACCAAGGTTTTGTCGCGCCCGAAGCCGCGCCCGCAGCAGGCGAAGCCGGTCACTGGTATGCGGCGCTTGCGGATTTGAAAAACCGGATGAACCATTTTATCTGGGGCTCGGAATACAAAGTTTGGGCGGTGCCTGCGTTTCTGATTTTTCTTGTTACCCTGCGCGGGCTGGGGCGCTTTGTCAGCGACTACCTGCTCTCGTGGGTGGGCGTGGAAGCAATAGCGCACCTGCGCCGCGATATGTTCGCCAAAATGCTGAAACTGTCGTCGAAAGTGCAGCAGGAAGAACCTTCGGGCAACCTGTCCGGCCGTTTTCTCGTGCAGGCGGGCATCGCCGTTTCCAACGCATCGGGCGTGTTCGTTACCGTCTGCCGCGACAGCCTGATTGTCGCCGGCCTGGTGTTCGTGCTGCTCTATCTCAACTGGCAGCTCAGCCTGGTGGTGGTGTTGATGTTTCCCCTGCTGCTTTGGCTCTCTTCCTATTACCGTAAACGCCTGAAAGCCCCGCAAATCGGTGCCCAGCTCACCCTCTCCGAGCTGACCTCCGTCATCAACGAGCTGCATCAGGGACACCGCATCGTCAAAATGTTCGGCGGCTACCAAAACGCGCTTGACCGCTTCGCCGCCGTAAACGACAACATCGTACGCATCAACAAAAAAATCGCCCAAGCCTCCTCCGCCCGCTCGCCCGTCAGCGAATTCATCGCCTCCGTCGCGCTGGCCGTCGTCATCTTCATCGCCCTGTGGCAGAGCCGCAGCGGCACCACCACCATCGGCGAATTCATGGCCTTCATCATCGCCATGCTGCAAATGGTCGCCCCGATCAAAAACCTCGCCAATGTCGGCATCCCCATGCAGGCCATGTTTATCGCCGCCGACAACGTCTGCGAATTTCTCGACATCCCCGACGAAGCCGACGGCGGCAGCAAAACCATAGACCGCGCCCAAGGCCGTCTGAAATTCGACCACATCAACGTGCGCTACGCCGGACAGGACAAAAAAGCCCTCGACGACTTCTGCCTCGACATCGCACCCGGCGAAAAAACCGCCCTCGTCGGCAGCTCCGGCAGCGGCAAAACCACCGCCGTCAACCTCCTGCCCCGCTTTGTCGAAGCCGAATCCGGCCGCATCCTCCTCGACGGCACCGACATAGAAGAACTCACCCTCGAGAGCCTGCGCCGCCAGTTCGCCCTCGTCTCCCAAGACGTATTTCTGTTTGACGATACCTTGTATAATAACGTGCTTTACGGCCGCCCCGACGCCACGGAAGCCGAAGTGGAAACCGCCCTCAAAGCCGCCAACCTGTGGGACTTCGCGCAACGGCAGCCGCAGGGCTGGCACACCCCCGTCGGCGCCAACGGCAACCAGCTCTCCGGCGGCCAGCGCCAGCGCGTCTCCATCGCCCGCGCCATCCTGAAAGACGCCCCCATACTGCTGCTTGACGAAGCCACCAGCGCACTCGACAACGAATCCGAACGCCTCGTGCAACAGGCACTCGAACGCCTGATGAGCAACCGCACCAGCATCATCGTCGCCCACCGCCTGTCCACCGTCGAACAGGCCGACCGCATCATCGTCATGGACGGCGGCCGCATCATCGAACAGGGCAGCCATGCCGAACTGCTGGAAAAACAAGGCTACTACGCTGCCCTCAGCCGCAAAATGCCCGCGCCGGAATGACTTTCAGACGGTCTCATAACCTGCCCTTCAAAGGCCGTCTGAAAAACAAACGCAGCACGCAAAACCCTTTTCAGACGGCCTGCGTAGGGTGTGTGGCTCTGCCACGCACGCGGCTCAAAACGCAAGGGCAAACCGTCTTTTCAGACGGCCTTCGCACCGCAAAGGCCGTCTGAACGCATCATCCGAACCCGTCAAAACAGCAAAACCCCGCCGCCCGCACGGCCGGAAAACAGAAAGCAAAAAATGACCCAAACCCTCTTAATCGAACTCCTTACCGAAGAACTCCCGCCCAAAGCCCTCAACAATCTGGGCAACCATTTCGCCGCCGCTGTGGCCGAAGGCTTGGAAAAAGCGCAACTGATTCAAGGTAATGTGCAATATACCGCCTACGCCTCGCCGCGCCGTTTGGCCGTGCAGGTGTCAAACGTCAAAGCCGTGCAGGACGACCAACACGTTGTGAAAAAAGGCCCCGCCGTCGCCAACGCGATGAAAGACGGCGCACCGACCAAAGCGCTTGAAGGCTTCGCCCGCTCCTGCGGCGCCGACATCGGCAGCCTGAAAATCATCCACGACGGCAAGCAGGACGTGTACGCCCACGAGTTCACCCAAGCGGGCAAGCCGCTCTCTGAGCTTTTGGAAGACATCATCAATCAGGCGGTGAAAAAGCTGCCGATTCCCAAAGTGATGCGCTGGGGCAGCAGCACGCACACCTTCGTGCGCCCCGTGCACGGCCTGGTGATTCTGCACGGCGCAAACGTCGTGCCCGCCAATGTATTGGGTTTGCAAAGCGGCAATACCACTGTGGGACACCGCTTCCTTTCAGACGGCCTGATTACGATTCAAAACGCCGACTCATACGCCGAGCAAATGCGCGAGCAGGGCAAAGTCATCGCCTCATTCGCTACCCGAAAAGCCGCGATCCAGACGGCCTTAAACCAACACGCAGGCCGTCTGAATGCCACGGCAGCCGCCGACGAAGCCCTGCTCGACGAAGTTACCGCGCTGGTGGAATGGCCGGTGGTGCTGGAAGCCGGTTTTGAAGCGCATTTTCTCGAAGTGCCGCAGGAATGCCTGATTCTCACCATGCAGCAAAACCAAAAATATTTCCCGCTTTTGGACGCAAACGGCAAATTGATGAACCGCTTTTTGCTGGTGTCCAATCTCGAAGCTGCCGACCCCTCGCACATCATCCACGGCAACGAACGCGTTTTGCGCGCGCGCCTGTCTGACGCCGAATTTTTCTACAAACAAGACCAGAAAAACACGCTCGAAAGCCGTTTGCCCAAGCTCTCAAACGTGGTGTACCACAACAAAATCGGCTCGCAGGCCGAGCGCATCGAGCGGCTGCAAAGCATCGCCGCCCACACCGCCGACCAATTGGGCGCCAACCGCGCCGAAGCCGAACGCGCCGCCCGCCTCGCCAAAGCCGACCTCGTTACCGAAATGGTGGGCGAGTTCCCCGAGCTGCAAGGCACAATGGGCAAATACTACGCCCGCCTCGATGGCGAAAACGCCGCCATCGCCGATGCCATCGAGCAGCACTATCGC